>JAYVFJ010000385.1:0-2020 GCA_043773225.1 Chloracidobacterium sp. | reverse complement strand
GATCGCAAGCCGTCGCTCCCGCTGCCACCTCTGCACAGCCGACGAAGGCAAATGACGACACTCTCTCTCCGGCCGAGATCAAGGCCAAGATCGACGAGGCGGACCAGAACGCTGATAACTTTGCTTTTCAAAAGAATCTCGGCATTGGGCTATACAGATACGCCGCGATGAAGCAGGACGCGACGATCATGGTCGAAGCCGAGCGGATTTTGACACGGGCCGCTAAGCTCGATGCGAAAGATTTTGACGTGTTGGTCGCTCTGGGCAATTCTGAATTTGACCTCGGATTTTTCAAAAAAGAAAATGCCGGTTTTGAGAGGGCTCGTGCGACATATACGAAGGCTCTTGAGGTCAAACCCAACGACCTTGACGTCCAGACCGATCTCGGTCTGACATATTTCCTGACCGAACCGGCTGATAATGCCAAGGCCGCTTCAACGCTTGAGAAAGTGATCGCCGCCGATCCGAAACACTCGCGTTCGATGCAGTTTCTTGTCCAGTCGTACACCAAGCTCGGCCGCATCGCCGACGCGGAAAAGGCGCTAGCCAAGCTCAAAGAAATAGAGCCAACGAACGCCCAGCTTAGCGAGCTAACGTCGCAGATCGCCAATGCCAGAGGCGGTGTGAAGTAGATGCGGGAGTTCATCTTCATCCTCATCGTAATATTAGTGTTGCTTGCCCTGACAGCGATCAGATATCGCAAGACAATCGCGGGAATTCTCGGCGTGGCAAAAATGCTCAAGGAAGCCAAAGAGGCGGCGGCGGGAGCGAAGGCCGTTACGGGTGAAAAGCCGAACGTGCAACTGGTAAATTGCTCCAAATGCGGCGTGTGGGTGCCGCAAAGTAAGGCGTTAAAACGCGGTGAAGGATTCTTTTATTGTTCCGAAGTCTGCAAACAACTGGTAACTAATAACTAAAAAACTTTTAACTGTTAGAGAAAAGACTTTTCTAACAGTTGATAGTTTTTTAGTTCACAGTTAATAGTCAACTGAACGTTCCTAGATACCAAACGATCATCCGCTCGCCAAAGAGCATCGCTACCATCGCACCGATGCCGAGAAAAATACCGAAGGGGATTTGCGCCTGGAAGTCTTTGTCTTTTGATCTCAATACGACAATTGCTCCTGCGACTGCTCCGGTAAATGCTCCAACGAAGATCGTCAATAATGTGAGACGCCAGCCGAGTAAGGCTCCGATGCCGAGTAGCAGTTTCACGTCGCCGAGTCCCATCGCGTCGACGCCGCGGAGTGCCTTCCATATCGCCCCCACCAGCCACAACGAACCGCCGCCGATCAACGCTCCCAATAGCGCTCCAACCAAACTAACCGCCCACGCAGGCCAGCCGTGCATTATGCTTAGGAAGGAGACGGGTGCATAAATTGTATCGGAAAAGTAGTTTGCTTCAAACACCAATGGGAAGGCGATCCTTACTATCAATGCGATCACGAACATCGGATACGTGATCACGTTCGGCAGGATCATGTGTTCGGCATCGATAAACACCAGCGAGATCATTGTCGCCGCGAAGGCGAGAGCGACGCCCAGATACGGCGTAAAGCCGACCTGCCAATAGACCAACATAAATGTGAGAGCGGTCAGCAGCTCGACAGCGGGATAACGCCATGCGATCGGTTCCTTGCAGTTGCGGCATTTGCCGCCGAGGATCAGCCAACTCAGGACAGGTATATTGTCATACGGTTTGATCGCCAACTTGCAGTTCGGGCAGGCGGAATTCGGCATTACGACCGACATTTCATTTGGCACGCGGTAGATCACCACGTTCAAAAAACTGCCGATCGCCGCACCGAGCACGAACACAAAACCGTAGGCAAAAATTTCGGGCAAGCCCAATATCGCCTCAAACGAAGTCGCTAATATCATCTGCATGAAATATCTTTTTTGGTGTGATCGCGGCCCAAAAGCCGCCTAGAAACATCTTATCATACCGACTTTGGCCTTACCGACTATCTAAAAGGACAGAGCCCGGTCGGTTAGGACCAGGCTCAGATTAGGTAGGACA
>JAYVFJ010000384.1:0-8223 GCA_043773225.1 Chloracidobacterium sp. | reverse complement strand
CGGAACCCGAAACTCGGAACTGATACCGATCTTGAGTATGAGGCCATCAAAACCTTTATCCGAAATAAGAACATTGCTTCCCCCGCCGAGAACAAACAGTTTGAGATTTTCTTTGACTGCTAGATCGAAGGCTTCGGCGACTTGATCTTCACTTTCGGCACGGACAAAAAAACGCGCATTGCCGCCGATCTTGAGCGTCGTCATAGGAGCGAGCGGAACATTTTGCAGCAGGTCGATCACTTGAGTTTGAAACCCGACAGCCTGATCTCCTGCTCGAGCTTTTGGACGGCAGCATCGGCCTTCTTTTGCTTTAGCTGCTCAAGGATTTTGTTCGCTTCCTTTAAATCCTTGCGTTTGACCGCGAGGGTGCCGAGACCGGACAGAGCGTCGATGTTATTCGGATCTTTGTCCAGAGCCGCGCGAAACGCCGCAGTCGCGTTGTCGTATTCGCCCAGCATAAAATACGCCGCTCCGATCGCGTATCTCGGAAACGTCCAATCCGGCTGCTTCTCAATGACTTTCTTGAACGTCTCGATAGCTCCGCGAAAATCGCCAAGGTCATTCTGCACCGCTCCGAAGTTTTGCATCGGGCTTGCGACAAACTCAGGATTTGCGTCTATAGCTTTTTGCAGAGCAGTTTTTGCGAGCTGCAATTTTGCCTGCTGGTCGGCAATCAACCTGTTGCCTTTATCTACGCGTGATGCGTTGAAATACGCCCAGCCGAGATTTGTATAATCAATCGGTTTGCCGCCCAGCTCAACCGCTTTTTCGAGTGCCGTGATCGCCGACGGCCATTGGCAGGCAATAAATTTTTTCTGATTTTCCGGGCACTGCGATCCTATCGCGTAACCCGTCTTGCTGAAAAGGTCGGCGGCGGCGTCCGTATTGAAATCCTTGTTCCGCATCAAAAGCGTAGCCGCGAGTTTAAAGTTCCCGGCAGCTTCATCAAATTTGCCGAGTTTCAAATTAGCGTCGCCAAGCCCGGCAACGGTTTCCCAACTGTCATTCTTGAGACGTTTTGCATTTGCGAATGCATCAGCCGCCCCGGCAAAATCCCCCGAGTCGTAACGCGCTCCGCCAAGACCGAACCATGCCTCAAAATAGTCTTTCTTCAGATCGGCCGCAAATTGATATTCACGAACAGCTTCGCCGGTTCGCTTGAGAGCGACCAACGTCTCGCCCGCTCGGTAAAAAGCCTCGGCATAAGTCGGGTCAATCGCACGTGCCTTCTGAAATGCCTGCACGGCGTCCTCGTTTCGATCCTGCTTAGCCCTTACGAGGCCAAAAAAGTATTGCGTCTCCGCCCTTTCCGGCGAAGCGGTTATGGCCTTCGTCAGCATTTCGTCGGCCTTTGCGATGTCGCCGGATTGGAAATACAAAATGCCAAGCGGCACATAAATTTCGGTCAACTTCGGATCATTTTCCAGCGACTTCTCGTAATTTGCGATCGCCTCGCTCGTCTGATCAAGCTCGCTGTAAACTTCGCCCAAACCAAAGTAAGCCGCGGAATTCTTTGGGTTAATGGCAAGAGCTTCCGTAAAGAGCGCCTTGGCCTCGTTCGGAAGTTTCTTTTCCAGTTTGTCATTCCCCTTCAACGCAAGCGCTTCGCTGTAACCCAATTTCGCGGCGAGGTTTTTGCCGTCCAGAGTCATTGCCTCTCGAAACATATCTATCGCATTTTCAAGATCGTTTTGTTGAATGTAATATTCACCCACGCCGGCAAAAAGTTTAGCAGCAGCGTCCGCTTTCATTGAATTCTTGCTCGGCGGCAGTTTGTCCGGCCCTATGGCTTTTTCACGCTGCGGCTTTGGATTTGTGCGGGCAATGGTTTCGTATTGTTTCTTAATTCGGTTAACGGTCTGCAAACGTGCTGTCTGCGTGCGGACAGGCTTGGCAGCAACAACACGTCGGGCCGACCGCGGCGCGCTGCGAAACACAAACACGCTCGAACCGCTGGCAATACTGCTATATGACACAAGATCCTGCCCGCTAACCGCAAGCGGCGTCAGCCACAACACAGCAATAAGAATCGCCGAGATAACAATTTGAAACTGCCGGATTTTAATGAACATTCATTTTCCCTCTAAACCACGCATTTGATGCCAAAATTGAACATATGTGTTTGCCGAAGTAATTCACCACAAAGGCACAAAGTACAGAAAGGGAAAAGACCTTTTTTACTTTGTGTCCTTTGTGCCTTTGTGGTGAAAAATCTTATTCACTAACATTTCCGCCCCTGATCTTCAGCAACAGCCGCCGCATCAACCCAAACGGAAACCTATTCGCAAACCTGCGGTAATGATCGTTGTTCTGCAACGCAAACAGATAGCTGTGGTAATTGTCTCTGAGCCGTTCCGCTATGGCCGAATTTTTGTGAAGCGGAAAATCGCCTATCTCAACGACAAACACAATATGCGGCAGAACATATGCCTTGAAATCAAGGCCACTGCCATCTAAATATTTTATACAATCCGCGATGCCGTTGTAAGTTATTTGTGCGTCGTGAAAAACTATGGCGCCGTTGTCATCCAATACTCGCAGGCAAAATTTGAAATCAGAAACGACCGCCGCATCAGTATGCTCGCCGTCGATAAAGCACAACTGAATTTTGTCTGTAATCTGAGACGGATTGACAGTCTTTGAATCACCGTCAATGGTCGTGATCTTTTCCCTGTTCTCCGAGACCTGTGCGAGCGTCTCCATCATCCGCGCCGTTGAATTATTCTGATAAACATAATCAACGCCTCGCTCATCCGGCTGCGAATGTGGCCGCTTGTCTATTGAATATATCCTGCGGCATTTGGAATCGAGCAAATGCGGCTGAATGCTCCCGCCAAGATACGAGCCTATCTCGAGATAATTGTATTCACCCGCCAACTCACGAACCGCAAGCTCAACCGCCAGCAGCGACTGCTTGTCATGGTCAGTAGATTGGCTAGGTATCGTCTCAAAAAGCCGCAGGTCAAGCTTATTGATGGAATTTTCAAAATCCGTCATAAAAGGCTGATAATAACATATACACTGCCGCATTCTTGCCCTTTTTCCACTCGTAATATAGATTTAATAATTAAAGTTGAAGAGTTGCAGAGTACCAGAGTTGCAGAGTTGAAGAACTACAAACTCTGTAACTTCGCAACTCTGAAACTCTGAAAACTTTAAGAAAAGGAGAGTTTGCCGAACATGAAAGCATTTGCAACTGAGAACATCAGAAATCTGGCTGTCATTGGACACGGCGACGCGGGTAAAACCCAGCTCGTCAGTTCCCTGCTCCACGTCGCCGGAACACAAAACCGCTGGGGAAAGGTCGATGAAGGAACGACCGTCACCGATTACGAGGAAGACTCGATTGAAAGAAAGGTCTCGCTCAACAACAATTTTGCTCACACCGAATATAAAGACACCAAAGTAAACCTGATCGACACGCCGGGTTATGCAGCGTTTGTCTCGCACGCCCGGCCCGCTTTGCGCGTTTGTGATTGCGCTCTCGTCGTAGTTGACGGCGTTCACGGCATTGAGGTGCAGACCGAAAAGACTTGGACTTACGCGAACGAATTCATGCTGCCGCGGTTCATGGTTATAAATAAGCTTGATAAGGAACATTCCGATTTCGGCCACGCACTTGATACCGCAACGCAATCGTTCGCGCGCTCGATCGTGCCGTTCACGCTGCCTATCGGAAGCGAAGCGAATTTCAAAGGCGTCGTTGACGTCGTCCACCAAAAGGCTTATAAATTCGACGCCGACGGCAAGGCAAAGGAAATTCCAATTCCCGAGGAAGGCAAGGGCCTTTTTGAAACGACTCGCGAACGCATCATCGAGCTTGTCGCCGAATCCGACGACGCTCTGATGGAGGAGTATTTTGAGAACGGCACGCTGCCCGAGGAAAAGATTTATCCGAACCTCGCAAAGGCCATCGCCAGCAGCAAGCTGTGTCCTGTCTATGCCGTTTCGGCAACTACGGGTGCTGGACTTTCGATCCTTCTCGATCACATTGTTGAATTCGCGCCCAACCCGGCGACCCACGAGATGGAATACGGCTGGACCGACAATGATATGACCGGCGACCGGATCAACCGTAAATATTCGAACGACGAACCGTTTTCGGCATATGTTTTTCGCACGATCGCCGATCCATTTGCCGGCCGCATCAACGTAATGAAGGTCGTCAGTGGCAAGGTCGCAAATGACGCAACTGTCTATAATTCAACGCACGATGCGATGGAACGTCTCGGTGCACTGCATGTCATTTCAGGCAAGACCCTAGACAAAGTAAACGAAGCCCAAACCGGTGACATAATCGCCGTCGTCAAACTTAAAGACACGCAGACCGGCGACACGCTCTGCGACAAGGCAAAGCCGATCGTTTATCCGAAGGTCGAGTATCCTGAGGCCGCGATCGCATTCGCCATCGAACCAAAATCGCGTGCCGACGAGGACAAGATTTCCGGTGCTTTGCACAAAATTCTTGAAGAAGATCCGTCGCTGCACTTCGACCGCGACCCTCAGACCAAGGAATTCATTCTGTCCGGTTCCGGCCAGCTTCACATCGAGACGGTCGTCAAAAAACTTGAGCAGCGTTATCACGTCGAGGTGACGCTTCATCCGCCAAAGGTTCCTTACAAGGAAACGATCACGACAACCGCCGAAGTTCAGGGCCGGCATAAGAAACAGTCCGGCGGACGCGGGCAATTTGGCGATTGCAAAGTCATCTTTGAACCGCTCGAACGCGGCGGCGGATTCGAGTGGGTTGACAAGATCTTTGGCGGCTCGGTGCCGCAGAATTTTCGGCCCGCGATCGAAAAAGGCATCATCGAAGCTGCTCAGGGCGGAGCCGTCGCGGGCTACCCGCTTGTTGATTTCAAGGTCACGCTCATTGACGGCAGTTTTCACGCGGTCGATTCCGACGAGCATAGTTTTCGCGCCGCAGGCCGCAAGGCCTTTCGCGCCGCGATGGAAAAGGTCAAACCGACCTTGCTCGAACCGATCATGGACGTCGAGGTTTTTACGCCGCAGGAAGTTTCCGGCGACATAATGGGCGATCTCAACAGTCGTCGCGGACGCGTCGGCGGCATGGAGGTCCGCGGCAAACAGCAGGTCATCAAAGCCAAAGTGCCGCTCTCGGAAATGCTCGACTACCAATCGAAACTAAACAGCGTCACGCAGGCACGCGGCTCGTATCATATGCAGTTCTCGCACTACGACCCGCTGCCCGGCAATCTGCTAAAAAAGGTCGTCGATGAAGCCGTCGCGTCTGGACGCGTGAGAGCACACGAAGAGGACGAATAATATCGGACTAAAAACTAACAGGATAGACAGGATCAACAAGATAGATAGAAACTTTACCAATAGATTTTCCGTAAATCATCCTGTTTATCCTGTCCATCCTGTTTGAATTTTCTTTAGGAGTATTTTTATGAAACGACACCTCATTTCTCATATCTCAATTCTCATATTTGTTCTCTCATCAGTAACGATCGTTTCGGCGCAGCAGTTGACGCTGCCTCGTCCGAGTCAGAAGGCGAGCGTAATGCAGACTGTCGGCGTAACCGACATCACGATCACTTATTTTCGTCCCGGCGTAAAGGGGCGTTTGATATTTGCCGACGCTCCAAAAACGATGGCCGATCGAGCTAAGGGCCAGGCGACGCTTGATAATTCTTTTGAGCGGCTGCCGGGCGAGCCGCTTGTTCCCTACGGCTATATGTGGCGAACGGGCGCGAACGACGCGACGCAATTTACCGTCAGCGACGACGTGATGATAAATGGCCAAAAACTCGCCGCCGGAACTTACAGCCTGCACACAATCCCCGGCAAAGCCGAGTGGACGATCATCTTTAACGGCCAGGCAAATCAATGGGGCAGCTTCAACTACGACGCGTCGAAGGACACTCTGCGTGTCAAAGCAAAATCCGAATGGGTCAAGGACAATCAGGAGTGGCTGGCTTTCAGCTTTGATCAGGTGGCGAACGACTCTGCGACGGTGAATATTCGGTGGGAAAAGGTTCGAGTTCCGTTTACCGTGACAGTTGATACCGTTGCAACTGCTATGACGAAAGCTCGCGTTTTTCTCGCGACCGCAAAAGCCGACGACTGGCGGCCGCGTTACTCCGTCGGCGATTACGCGATGAAAAACAAGCTGAACGACGAAGGCATGACGCTGCTCGCCGAAGCTCTCAAGATCGCCGATGAATCGATCAAAACAAAAGAGACCTACGCCAATCTTGCGGGTCGCGCCAATATTCTGTTCTCGATGGGCCGCAAGGACGAGGGCTTCGCCGCCGCCGACAAAGCAATCGCCTTTGGCAAAGCAAACAAGGCCAACACAGCCGGCCTCGAAAGCCGCGTCGCTGACGTTAAAGCCGGAAGATAGTAGTAATTCTTAAGTTTTTGGCAGCCTCCACGATTTCCGGCGTTTTTCGTAAATGTCTGCGGGCATTTGTATCAAATACGGATTTTTTGCGGACGAAGCCCATGCGACGATTCGTTCCAGGTTGCGCCGCTCCATTGCGGTGCAGCCCGCAGTGCCGCTTCCCGCGTCCTTCCACACATGAAGAAAAATGCACGAGCCTCTTCCTTTCTCAACCGGATAGGAATTGTATCCGACAAAAACGCCGAGAGCGTATTGGTCTTTTTCGTCAAGCATCTTTTCCGAGCTTTTCCAGTCGAAATTGCCGACCTGCATCCGGTTGACGATGCGGTTGTAAAAATTTGATTTCGTATCGTCAACACATTCGGTGAATTTGTCGAGTTTTGTGTAAGGCAGTTCGACAGCGTTTGGTTTGCTGCCGGTGCCGAACGAAGTAGTTAGCGGAAAAAGTCCGGCGGGAGCGTTGCCGTCGCCCTCCTGCTTGATCTTTGTCATATCGAGATCGCCATTGAGCAGTTCTGCCCACGCAAGGCCATTGCGGCCTACAACGACGGCAAAACTTTCGCCAATTTGTTTCCAATCGCTTTTGACATTTTTGCGCTCGAAAATGGCGGCAGTTCCGACGATAGTGTCCCAGCCTTTTGTAGTGACTACAACGGATTGCAGAGATTTTTCAAAAGGAACTTTTACGGCGGTGGGTTCCGGTTTTTTGATTTGCGCGCCAACCATCGCCGTAAAGAAAATTAAGAGCGAAAATGTCGCGATCAACTTCATCTCTAATCCTCAAAAACTGAATCACCCAAAACGGCTCCTTTCCCGACCGCATAAAGCCGCAGGCCAACCGTTATCATTACCAGCGAAATGCCTATCCATAAGACGACCCAAAGCAAAGCCGGAACGCCTGTCGCGGCGGCCATGTTAGCGGCGTCGGTCGTTTGATTGGTTCCGGCCGATATAAAGAACAGGTCCTTTAAGCTGAAAAAGGCATTCAGCAAACACTGAACAGCGAGAAATGCGAGAGCGAAGTTGACCCATTTATCCTTCGCAAACTTTGCGACCGCAAAAAGCCCGACTGAAAGCACGGAACCTGAGACAACCGTAAAGACGACGCTCAGAAAGGTCACGTTTGCGAGCAAATTCCAGAACGGGGATAAGAATCCGAATACGAACGTCATTATTCCGACGAAGCCCGCCGAAATGTAGAGCGCGAGACGCGATGAAAAGCCGTAACGCACCCAAACGAGAAGCAGAGTGCCAAAAGCGGTCGCTCCGAGATAACCGGCGCTTGAGATCAAAAGCGACGAGAACCACGGTGCCTGAGACCAAACAACGCCGCTTGTGTCGGGCGAAACTGTCAGGCTAGCGACGTGATTGCCTGTGAGCAGCGTCATAAGGGCGTGACTGCCTTCGTGGACAAATGTGGCAAAAAGCTGGAGCGGATAAACAACATATCCGACGATCGGCACATACCACGCAATAAACCACAATGCAACGCTCACACCCGTCGCCGCGAGCAAAAGCGTGACTTGCGGTTTGGCATCAGCAGCTAGCTTGTATCTCATATCTGATAACTCCTTATTCCTACAAACGAATACGTCTATTGTATGCGAAAGTTCTTGGTTAAGGTAATTGTCCATTGTTGATTGGATAATTGTTAATTGGAAGCGGATATTTTTCTACCAATTTACAATTGACCAATTAACAATTGACAATTTCGGATTTGCCGCCGGTTTTTGATTCGAGCCTGATGTCCGAGATAACGATGTCCTTTTGCACGGCTTTGCACATGTCGTAGATCGTCAATGCGGCAACTGAGACTGCTGTCAACGCTTCCATCTCGACGCCGGTTTGGGCGT
>JAYVFJ010000383.1:0-2090 GCA_043773225.1 Chloracidobacterium sp. | reverse complement strand
AGTTGTCAGTTGTCAGTTGTCAGTAAGAGGAACTCCTAACTGACAACTGATCCTACCAATCATCCAGCGGCTCGGGTTCCATGGCGGCTATTGTCGCCCCGGCGACTTCCCAGACCTTCTTTTTCCATTCGCGCAGGTTCTCGGTCAGCATCAGGGCGGCCTGCGGATGTGAGGCGTTGCGTTCGAGGCGGATCACCTCGGCGGTCACGGATATCTCGTCATCCGGATTCTCGGTAACGGTCAGGTGAACCTTACCGCCAACGAGCGGCAGTTGCCGAGGCAAATAGACGAGCGTGCCGTGCGGCCCGACATTCTCGGTCAGCCCTTCCTGGATCACTTCTTTACCGTTCTCATCTTTCCAGCGAACACGGATCGGAAATGAGATCACATGGCGTCCGCCTTGGCGTCTTTCCGGCATAATTTTTCCTTTTGAAAGTGGGGCGATGTTTCGCCTGAAAAGCTATGCAAAAACCTTCTGTTTTCGCGTCACAATTCTACCAAATAACAAAAAAATTGACACGCATAAACTCTTTAGAATTCAATAATTACATATAGAATAAGGGCTTGCGGTTTTTGTAGGGCTGGACACATTTGGTGTTACGTGCTATCATTCCTCTAAGTTTGGCCTCTGCCCAATGTTTGCAGGGTACCAAAACAGGTAGAAATTAGTCTGCCGAAACAGTCTTCGTGAAATGCGAATAGTGGCTGATGACCCAAATCTCAGACACTATTTTTGCGTTTGGACGGAGTCGCAATTGAAAGGAGAAGATGGATGAAGAACCTCTTTAGAGGAGGCGCGATCATGGCACTGCTCAGCATGCTTGTCGTATTTATTTACGCACAGCAGCCGGTAGCCACGACAGACCTCTCGATAGCGAATGATTCGCTGGCAAAATTAGATAATAATATTGTTGATATCGCTTTATTTGATAATAATTTGATCACGACGACCAACAATTTGGTCCAGACAGACGATAAGAAATTAGTAAAACCGACCTCGTCGGTAAAGGCAGTAGGAGCCGGTGCGAGCCGCGGAGCATTCTCCGCGACGGCATATTGCCTATCAGGCAGGACAGCCATGGGCCATGGCGTTCGCCGCGGTATCATCGCTGCCGACCCGAGAGTATTAAAGCTCGGCTCGCGTGTCACGATCAATGGCGGCGGCTATTCGGGAACGTATCTCGTCTCCGACACCGGCGGCGTCATCAAAGGCAAAAAGATAGACATCTGGATGCCAAGCTGCTCCGAAGCCCGCAGATTCGGCCGCAGAACGGTTCAGATCTATCAGTAAGTCAGAACCACCTGCGTTAGCGGGTGGAGATGCTCAAACCAAGCCGTCTTCGAGAGATCGAAGGCGGCTTTTTTGTGTCGGGAAAAGTGTCGGAAAACACCATTCTCCGAACCGTTTTGCACAAACTCCGAACCGTGAAAATGGACTAAAGTTCCCACCTCAATCATCGTCGCGACCGCACGTCAACCCAACTCTAAATCACTTAACGCATCCCCTGTCATCTATATCATTTTTCTTGACAAGTGTGCAATGTTGTGCTATATATGCAACAGTTCTTGAGGGAGGCAACACACGAAAATGAGTCTTGAGAGAGAATACGAAGAGTTCAAAGGCGGGCCTAATCTTCCGAATAAGGATCGGATCCACATTACAATGAATCAACGGGGCTTGGTTTACATGAACGGTAACTGTCACCGTCTGCTCGGACGGCCTGAGGCGGTAAAACTATTTTTTAACCGAGCAAAGGATCGGATAGCGATCAAACCAGTTAACGCGAGGCTTGGTGAGGCGTTTCCGCTCAGGCAAAAAGGTGAGTATTGCCTCCTACAGGCAAGCACGTTTTGCCGCCACTTCGGCATACGGCTAAGTGCGACCGAGAAATTCGTGAATCCTGAGATAGACAACGAAGGCATACTTCACCTCGACCTCTCGACGACGGTCAACGTTAGCGGCGTAAGAAGGAAGAAGAAGTCAAAGTAGTTAACGGACGCTTATAATTTGGACCGCAGGTGTTTGACACTCGCCTTTCTGCACGGATAAATGCTACATTTGGCGGTGAATTACCCGCTATGGTTCCCAA
>JAYVFJ010000382.1:0-3740 GCA_043773225.1 Chloracidobacterium sp. | reverse complement strand
TCAACGAAGGCACAAAATATATAAAACAGCTCATAGATTGGGGAACGGAATTCGACCGCGAGGCCGGTAAGCTGGTTTTTACGCAGGAAGCCGCACATTCGCGTCGGCGGATTTTACATGCGCACGGCGATTCGACCGGAGCCGAGTTTGTCCGGGCGCTGATCGCTCGCGCAGGGCAGGAAAAAACAATAAATCTAACGCCGTTTGCGGCGACCGAGAGTTTGATAGTCCGCGACGGCCGATGTGTCGGCGTTCGCTTCCTCGACCCTGTTTTGCGCGCGCCGCGTGAGATATATGCAAACGCAGTGATAATGTGCACGGGCGGCGCGGGACAATTGTATCTGCACACAACAAACCCTCCGGTAGCGACTGGCGACGGAATGGCGATGGCATATTTTGCCGGAGCCGAGATGGCGGATATGGAATTTATCCAGTTTCATCCGACGGCCTTGGATCTCGAAAAAGCTCCTCGCTTTCTGTTGAGCGAGGCAATGCGCGGCGAAGGCGGTATTCTAAAAAATAAGTATGGTGAACGGTTTATGCCGCGCTATGACGAACGTGCGGAATTGGCTCCGCGTGACATCGTCTCGCGTTCGATAGTCAGTGAAATGCGTCGGACAGGCACGCGAAATGTGTTTCTGGATATGACCGCTCTTGAAGAAGATTTTCTCAAACACCGATTTCCAAAGATCTACGAAACCTGCAAATTTTACGGCTTAAATATTGCAACAGACATGCTGCCCGTCTCGCCCGCATCGCATTACTGCATGGGCGGCATTCGCACCGATCTCTGGGGCCGCAGCACAGTTCCCGGACTCTATGCCGCAGGTGAAGTGACTTGCACCGGAGTTCACGGAGCAAACCGCCTGGCGTCAAATTCCCTGCTCGAAGGTTTGGTTTTCGGAGCGAGAGCCGGCGAGGCAGCTGCGGCCGACAATTTCAAATTTCACATTTCAAATTTCAAATTAAAACTTCCGAAATCAGAAATTTGGAATCTGGAATCTGGTATCTCCACAGCCGTCAAAAAACGCATAAAACGCGTCATGTGGGAACGCGTCGGCATCTTGCGCGACCGTGTTTCTCTTTCAAGAGCGTTGAAGGAATTTGATCAGATCGCGGCAGCAAATTTGAGCACGTCGTCGAGAAATTTTGTGACACTTGCAAAACTTGTCGCAACGGCCGCGCTCTGGCGCGAGGAATCACGCGGCGGGCATTTTCGAAGAGATTTTCCGGCACAACACGACGAATTACGGGTTCATTCCGTGCAGCGCATCGGCAGCGAGATCACATCTACAGAGCTGATAAAGTTTCTCGAACAAACTATTGTATAATTATTATTTTAGAACTATCCGAACAAACTGAAAGCTGGAAACGAAAAACTGAAAATGAAACTAAGCGGTTGTAGTTTTCACATCCAAGTTTTCAGTTTGTTCGGAAAGTAAACTTCGGTCAGCAACTTTCAAAAACCCGATGGAAAGCACCGCCACAATTGTAAACCTGGCGTCAATAGTCTCGCATCATGCCAAGCTGACGCCGGACAAAGAGGCGATCGTTTGGCAAGATGTTTGCATGACCTTTGGCGAACTCGACAAATGGTCGAATCGTGTCGCAAATGCGCTCGTCGAATTGGGCATCGGTCACGGCGATAAGGTCGCGTTGTTGTGTCCGAATTTGCCGTGTTTCCCTGCCGTTTATTACGGAATAATGAAAGCCGGCGCCGTCGTCGTGCCTTTGAGCGTCTTGTTCAAACCGCGCGAGATTGCTTATCACCTGACAGATTCCGACGCGAAAGCCGTGTTTGTTTTCGAAGACGTGCCCGATCTGCCGATGGCTCAAAATGTCAAAGAGGCTTTCGATCAGGTTCCGACGTGCCGCGATCTGGTTGTCCTGACCAAAGACGACAAAACGCCCAGCCCTTTTTCGGAATTCAAAACACTTGCAGAGTTAACAGAAAATCCAAGTGACGACTTCGAGATATTTCCGACGCGGCCTGATGACACCTGCGCGATCCTTTACACGTCGGGAACGACCGGACAGCCAAAGGGCGCCGAATTGACGCACTTAAATCTGATGACAAACGTCACAACCACCTGGGCGACTCATCAACCGGCATTGGATTTTACCGACGGCGTTCAAAAAACGGTCCTTATCACTTTGCCGCTGTTTCACACTACGGGACAGACCGTGCAGATGAACACCAATCTGTATGGCGGCTGTCGCGTCGTCCTGCTCCCGCGATTTGACGCAAAAACCGCTCTCGATGCAATGATCGCGGAGAAAGTGAATTTTTGGGTCGGCGTGCCGACTATGTATTGGGCCTTGCTCAAATATATTGACGAGAACGATTTCGATGTCAGTCCTATTGCCAAAAATATAAAGGTATTCACCTCAGGCGGAGCACCGATGCCGGTTGAATTGATGAGGAGATTTCACGAGAAATTCGGCGTTCGGGTATTCGAGGGTTACGGCCTTTCGGAAACATCGCCGCTTGCAACATTCAATCATATCGAGCGGCCCTCAAAACCGGGAACGGTCGGCCAGCCGATTTTCGGAGTCGAGATAAAATGTTTTGACGATGACGATAATGAAGTTCCGCGAGGGACACGCGGCGAGGTTGTCATTCGCGGCTCGAATGTTATGAAAGGCTATTATAAACGGCCCGAAGCGACCGCCGAAGCCTTTCGCAGCGGCTGGTTTCACACCGGTGACATTGGCGTCATGGACGACGACGGCTATCTCGCCATCGTTGACCGCAAAAAGGACATGATCCTACGCGGCGGCTACAACATTTACCCGCGCGAACTCGAAGAAGTTATAATCACGCATCCTGCGGTTTCACTCTGCGCCGTCATCGGCGTTCCCTGTGAACGGCTCGGCGAAGAGATCAAAGCGTTTGTTGTCCTCAAACAGGATCATGAACTTACCGCCGAAGAATTTATCGAATGGTGCCGCAGCCAATTTGCCGCAAACAAATATCCGCGGCACGTTGAGTTCCTCTCAGAACTACCCATCGGCGGAACCGGAAAAATATTCAAGAGAGCCTTAAGGGCAGAACCGCCTGCGTAAGAAGGTGGCAGACACTCGCTCAGCAACCGTGCCGTTGAAAAACCACATGCGTTCTCGACACGTTTTTGCCACCTGCTTACGCGGGCGGTTCTGTCTTTGCGCTAAACTTATCGTTCGAGATGAGAACCGCAAAGACAATAACCTTCTTTATTTTTACGGGCTTGCTGGTGATCGCTTGTCTGAATTCAAATCCCACACGCTATTCGATCACGAACAGCAAAACTTACGAAGCCTCGCTCTTCCGGCAAAATTGCGCCATCTGTCACGGCCCCGAGGGCGAAGGAAAAACGCTCGAGGATGGCCGCGTGATCCCGAACATCCGCGACGGCGAGCACAAATACAAAACAAACGATGAGATATACAACCACATCGCAAACGGCGGCAACGGAATGGTGCCGTTTCGCGATCAACTGACGACACGCGAAATAAAAATGCTTGTTGATTTTGTGCAAAAGGATTTAAGACGGGAAATTGAAACCACAGATGAACACAAATAAACACAGATTTTTCTTTGGCCTTTATCTGTGTCTATCTGTGTTCATCTGTGGTTAAATTATTCTTATGAAAGTTCTTATTACCGGCGCCAGTGGATTGATTGGCCAGTCTTTGCAAAAATCGTTTGCTGAAAAAGGTTACGAAATGCTGCTTGCCTCGCGCAAAGAGCCGACTGACGA
>JAYVFJ010000381.1:0-6490 GCA_043773225.1 Chloracidobacterium sp. | reverse complement strand
GACTCCGCTCGCATTCATGGATTACACCGATCCGGGCATGAACTTCCACCCCGGCTTTATATTCAACGAAGGCGACCCGACGTCCTCAACCACAAACGGCAGCGTGACAATCCCGGGCGGAACCGGAACGCCGACATTCACGCCGACGGCAACCGCCACGGCAACAAATACCGCAACGCTGACGTCAACCCCGACAAACACGCCGACGAATACGGCTACAGCCACGGCAACGCCGACGGCAGGGCCTACCTGCATGACGACGGTTACATTGATGGGCTCGCAGGAAGTGCCGCCAAATAATTCAACCGGCACGGGCATGGGAACTGTTGCTCTTTCGGCTGATTCGACGATGATTACCGTCAATCTGACATTCTCGGGTCTCGCGATGCCCGCAACCGCCGGTCACATTCATGGTCCCGCAATGCCGGGCGTAAACGCTCCGGTATTATTCGGGTTCACGGGTGTGCCGAATGCAACCAGCGGCTCGATACCGCAGCAGTCATTCGCGGTCACGCCAACGCAGGTGACGCAATTGCGATCCGGACTGTTCTATTTCAATGTTCACACGTCAGCTTTCCCCGGTGGCGAGATTCGCGGTCAAATAGTCGGAGGCGGATGCGTTTCGCCGACGCCAACGGCTACAAATACGGCGACGCCGACGTTTACGCCCACGTTTACACCGACATTTACGGCGACAAATACGGCGACAAACACGCCGACGAGGACAAACACCACAACTCCGTCGCCGTCGTTTACGCCGACGTTTACACCGACATTTACGGCAACGAACACGGCGACGAACACCGCAACGGCAACTGCAACGAGCACTGCGACAGCGACCTCTACAGCGACGGTCGTGATGAGCGCAACACCAACTGCGACAGGAACGCCGCCGGTGACGGTTGCTCTGCCGATTTTGATGGCTTCGCCAGGTGCTACTATTACAGTGCCGATCACTGTCAGCGATACCACGGGACGCGGCATTATATCTTACGATCTGAATGTAGATTACAACCCCGCGGTTGTTCTGCCTGCGGGCGGCCTCGCTTGCACGGCTAATGCGTGTTTCGATCAGGCGGGCACAATTAGCAGCACGATGTCTATCACGCCGAATACCAGTAATTCGGGACACTTTATCATCTCGGCATTCCAGGCGCAGGATCTTGTCGGCGCCGGAACGCTCCTTAATCTGAAATTCACTGTTGTCGGCAATCCGCCGCAAATGACGGCTCTGGCCTTTGCAAATTACACCGATCCGGGAATGGGCTTCCATCCCGCATTCCAGTGGAACGAAGGCGATCCGCCGGCATTGACTTCAAACGGAAGCGTGACTGTCGTAGGCAACACTCCGACGGGCAGCCCAACTCCGACGTTTTCAAATACGGCCACGCCGACAGCAACGGCAACGGCGTTTGGAACACCGTCTGTCCAGTTCACCTCGACAACTTACACCGAGGATGAATCGCAGGTAGCGACTATTACGATAAGCCGAACAGGCGATATATCAGGCACGACGACCGTAAACTTTGCCACGTCGAACGGCACGGCAACGGGTGGCGCGGCCTGCACGTCCGGAGTTGATTACATAAGCGTCGCTCAGGCGGTTACATTCGCTCCGAATGTGGCCACACAAGCCGTAAACATCACGATTTGCGGTGACATGCTTGTGGAAACGACACAGACCGTCAATATGACACTGACAGGCATGAACGTCGGTTCGCCCAGCACGGCGGTGCTTAACATCAATGACACGGCGAACACATTCCTTGCCACGACCCCCATATGCACAAATCTGGGATCGCCTGCTTCGCCTTATCCGTCAACGATCACTGTTGCCGGCGGGCCTACGCAGATCGGCAATATGCGTGTGACGCTGTATGACGTGATCCACACCATGCCTGACAATATGGACTTCCTGCTTGTCAGCCCGACCGGACGGCAAATGATAATACAGTCCGATGCCGGCGGCCTTGTGGATCTGGTCAATCCGGTAACGATCACGTTTGCCGACAATGCTGGTCAGGTTCTGCCTGATTCGGCTCCGTTGACAACCGGAGTATTCGAGCCGACCAGTTGGCAGGCCGGACAGGCAAACTTCCCGCCGCCCGCACCGGCCGGCCCGTATAACGAGCCCGGAAGCACGGTTGGCGGCACGCCGTCATTTGCGAGCGTATTTAGATTTTCCAGTGCCAACGGCAATTGGAGCCTCTATATGCGTGATGACGCCGGGTTCTTTGCACCGAACGCGATCACAGGATGCGTAAGCGGCGGTTGGGGAATCGAGTTCCTGCCATCAACGGCTGCTCAGGCTTCCGTTTCAGGACGTGTTCTGACTGCCGAGGGCATTGGCATTCGCAACGCCCGCGTTGTGATTACCGGCAATTCGCTCACCGAGCCGATTGTTGCGACAACGGGATCGTTCGGCTACTTTACGTTTGACGGTCTCGCAACCGGCCAGACCTATGTGGTCACGGTCAACTCGCAGCGTTACACGTTTAGCACTCCGAGCCGCGTCCTCAGCCTCATTGATAATGTGGCCGACGTTGATTTCGTTGCCGATCCCGCCGAATAGCGGCAAAGGCAAGATCACCCCGCTTTTGAAGCGGGCATAGCAAAAAAGGCCGTCTGAAAAGGCGGCCTTTTTTCTTAACCGCTAAATACGCGAAATATACTAAATTTTTTTAGTATATTTTGCGTGTTTCCGGATATATTACTTGCAAATATATTTCATGTGTGCTACAATACTTTCGCTCAGGATTGCGCTTCGCGGCTTGTTGAATATGCAAACAATGGTCGAAGCGTTTGACTGATGTTGACAATTAAACCGGAATCGGCAAATCGCGTGTCCCAACAAAGATTGCCATGTAGAATTTCGGTGAATTAGCGTAACTCATTGTATTTACGCAGGTTATAGAAATTTTTGGTGATGTCCTAATAAGGATTGCTCGGATTATTTCTCTTTGAACGGCGCAGGGAAAAGCCATTTTGCGACGATCACAAAGATGCCTAACACGGTTGCGGTCGTGGTTGTTATCAATGCAATAACCACAGGATCGTTGAGTGCAAAAATATGCAAAGCGACTGCGACGACACAGATAGCAACGAAACCAAGCCAACCAATCATCAATTGAAATAACTTCGGAATGTATATATCACGCAAATCGTCCAGATGCCTCTGTCGGTTAATTTCGTCGCTAGTTATCTGATTTGCTAGAGCTTGGCCGCGCGCGGATTGGAGTTCGGCGAATTCCCCAAGTGTTAAGCCAGTTAGAGGTGTATTTGGGTCGTCGCCTTGTTGTTGAATTCCATCTTCGGCGGGCAATGGTTCAGTAGGAAGTGGAGCAGCGTTTATCAACTGCTCCAATTTTTGAAGCGAATCTTTTGTCATTAGGCCGCTTTTGCAATCAGGTCTTTATAGTGATACCGAATTAAGTCATTTGGGATGATGCCATATTCGGTATCGTTCCACACTTGCGACCACGGCGTATTTGGCTTGTGAGTAATTGTTGATAATTGTGCTGCCGAAAATCTACCATACTTAGTCCAAACCATTTTTATAAGTCGGGCAGCCGGACAATTTTCATCGCTTAGATCAATCGCGGGTTCGCCGGGTGGTAGCTGAATTTTTCCCGTAATAGGGTCGCTACCGTAATGCTTTACAGCACTATATAGATCGGGAATAACTGGCCCCCACTGAAAAGCGTGAACCGGCTCTCTAAACAATCCATCTTGATTCAGCGCAAGGGCAAATCCGTGAGCGAAATAAACCAATTTTTGGAGTTTCATATTCGTCAATGGAATATTGTCTCTTTGAGACAATTCGATAAACGCATTTGCGACCGCTAAAGCGCTGTATGACATATTCACCTCCGTTAAGTTGTAAGAACCACGTGCTTTAAAGAACGCAGTCTATCACGTTATTTGATTAGTTGCAACAGTGAAACGAGAGGTTGGAATGTTTTGTTCCGCTTTTGTTAGTTTACTTAATACCGATAATGTCTTTTAGCTCCCAAATATGATTCGTTAGTCCTGCTTCCATTGCCGGAGTGCAACGAAGTGACCTGTGGATTCTGCAAAAGTTGTAATAGACGAAATTCAAGGCGAGAGCGTAATTTAGGTTTTCAATTTTCTTTGAAAATCCGTTCGTTAGTCTCGTTAGTCTGCGCATCGACATCCGCATTGTGAAATTGTTTCTTTCGACAATTGAAGTAGAAATATTCGCCTTGACTGGATTGCCGTGAATGCGTTTCTTTATGATGTGAGTAACTTCACTTCCGCTATATCTTACTTCGTCGGGATTCGGTATGCCGTAAAACTTTCTGACTTGCCCGAAGTGTGCAAGATCGCCGAGCATTGCCGGAATACTATCTCTGTAACCATTAAAGGCATCGGTTGAGATTTGAAACTGTGTTTCCTGATTCACGGCCTTACGCAATTTACTCAAAAAGGTATATGTATTTTCTTCGTTACGTCTGCCAAGATGCCAAGCCAGAATCAATTTTGAATGTTTCTCGATAGCAGTGTAAGTGTAATTTGAGCCAATGGATTCGTCGTCGCCTAGCCCTTGTGAGTTTGCCGTCTTTTGCTTCATTCGGACGTAGCCCCAAATTTCGTCAGCTTCGATATTATCAACCTTTACGTTCCTTACAAGTGTTTCGTGAATTACGATACATCGCTGTCCGACCGTTTCAAGCAATCGCAGAATGGTATCTCTGTGAACGCCTGTAATTCTTTCGGTCGATCTAACGGAGTTTCCCTCGACTAAAAGGTTGATAATCATTTCGATCTTGGCCGCAGGAACGCGCTTGCCTTCGAGTTTGGGCTTCGTTGTGAATACAGAACCACAGCCCGAACATTTGTATTTTTGTTCGCCTGTTTTGTCTTTCCCGTTTTTCTTCGATGCTTCTTTGCAGTTTGGACAATTCATTGTTATCTTCCTTGTAAGCATTTTCTATTTGACAAATTATGCTTGCTGAAACTATATTAGATACTGCAAGCATAGATGTCAAGTGTGCAAGCATAAAAATATGAAAGAAAAAGAAATAAATTTAAACAAGCAAAAAGGCGGCCTCGCACGGGCAGAAGCCTTAACAAAAGAAGAACGATCCGCGATTGCTAAAAAGGCGGCGGCGGCGCGGTGGGACGTGCCTAGAGCAACACACGAAGGGAACATTACTCTAGGCGAGTTAAAAATCCCGTGTGCAGTCTTAGAGGACGGCACACGATTGTTAACTCAAAGCGGCTTTATGAAAGCGCTCGGTCGAGCGCGTCAGGCGAAAGGTCGGCAGTATTATGATGCTGACGTCAATATGCCTGCTTTTCTTACGGCTAAGAACCTTAAACCCTTTATTTCTGACGAGTTAAAGGTGACGTCAAGCCAAGTGGAATTTAAGACAAAGAATGGTATTAAAGCCTTTGGTTATCCGGCGGAACTATTGCCGAAAGTCTGTGATGTTTTTATTGATGCGGAAGAAGCGAAAGAGTTACATCCAACACAAAAGAACATCGCCATTAAAGCAAAAATCTTAATGCGGGCTTTAGCTCACGTCGGCATTATTGCCCTTGTCGATGAGGCGACGGGTTATCAGTATGATCGCGCCCGGTATGCCCTCGCTGAAATACTTGAAAAATTTATTTCAAAGGAATTGATAAGGTGGGTTAGCACGTTTCCCGATGAATTTTATCATCATATTTTTCGACTCAAAGGCTGGAAGCCTTCGGATATTGCTAATCGACGTCCTAAGATTTTTGGTAAGATCACAAACGATCTGGTTTATGAAAGACTGACCGCCAATGTCCTGAAACATCTCCAAGAGTTGAATCCTAAAGACGAAAAAGGACGTCGGAAGCACAAACATTTCCAACGGCTGACGTCAGACATTGGACATCCTGAATTACGGGCTTTGTTGGCTTCGGAAATTACTGTGATGCGAGGATTTGATGATGGACAGTGGGACGAATTTTATAAGTTTCTCAATCGCGTTTTACCAAAACAGACGCCGTTGCCGTTGTTTGACGATCTGCCTGATGACTACCTTACGGCTCAAGCGTAACGGGTTTCTGAATGTTGGCCGCAGGCTTCGTGTCCTGCGGCTTTTCTTTATCCCAATCTTCGCTCTCGGTTTCTTCAATGATGTCGTCCATGATGCGCCTCGCTTCGGTGACTTCATCTTCATCTTCGCAGTCCTGCGGTTTCTTTGGTTCTGGATTCATAGAACCATTTTAACATTATCGTTTTTACTGTGGTAAATTAGTTTCAATGGCAGCAACCCTTATTAGGACATCACCAAATTTTTATTGCAGCGTCGGTTTTTTTGAAAAATTGTGGGACAAAGCCAAAAAATGAATATTAACTCTATTATTTGTAAGCACTTACGCTGTCCCACTTGGATTTGGGACAGCTTGGGACATGTGGGACACGGTGGATGAAAATTCAGAATATTCCGTGGCCAAATAACTCGGACCGTCTCATCATCACCGATAACATTTT
>JAYVFJ010000380.1:0-3259 GCA_043773225.1 Chloracidobacterium sp. | reverse complement strand
TCTCGTTGGCAAATTTTTGCATATTTTCCTGTCCAAAAACGCTCATCTTATTTAATTGATACGAACTGCCGGCAGGATTGATGGAGTAAAACACGGTGTCCGCATTTTGCAGCGATTTTGAAACACGCGACCGTTCCTGAACGCTCGCATCGTTTCGCGCGCTGACCGTCAGTTGATAGAGCGTCTTGTTATCTATCGTATTTATCCTCTCGCCGATCTTTCGATAACCGTTCTGAATCGCCTTTGCGATACGCTCACTGTTTGTGTCTTCCCCGTCCGAAATAACGACTACGACCCGACGCGTACCATCCGGGGCATTTTTTCTCAGGTATTCGGCCGCTTCGCCCACCGTGTCATAAAATGCGGTAAACTCCTTTGTCGGCAATATCGAGCGAACCGCTGCAGCCGATTTTTCCGCCGTATCACGCAGCGAAATGAGCCTCGCTTTTGCCCCGATAGTCAAAACCGTGGCACGGTCAACAGGCCGCATAACATCTTGAAGAAACTTCGCCGCCGTTTCCTGCTCAAATTTGAACATCGTGTCAGTGCTGGCGGAAACGTCAAAAAGCAGAGCGATCTCAAGCGGCACGGTGTCCGCATTACCGACATTGTCGATAACTTGCTGCCGGCCTTCTTCGAGAACCCGAAAATCCTTTGCCGTCAGTCCTGTAACTGCCTGCCCGTTGGAATCTGTTACAGATACGGGCACGACGACGAGCCGGGAATCTACTCTAATGACTTCGTCGTCCGGTTTTGGTTTGGGCGTTGGTGTTTGTGCGATGGCAACGGAAGCAGCGCAAAGAAAAAAGACGGCTATCAATGGAAAAAGTCTGTGTTTGTGGATGAACATAACGATTACCGCCTCATAGCAATAATAAAAAAGGGCATCCGAGCCGAAATATTGTCTCGGCCCGAAATACCCTTTTGGAGAAGGAGAATTACTGGCCTGGGTTGTCAGTAGGCTGCGACTTGACCTCGACGTTCTGGTTGATGCCGCGGCTTACCATTAATTTGATCTCTACGCGGCGATTCTGCTCACGGCCTTCGCGAGTTGTGTTGTCGGCAACCGCCTGTAGTTCGCCAAAACCATACGACGGCGTAAATCTGCGAAGCGAAATATTATGATTGTCAATCAAATATTCTCGAACAACTTTTTCCCGGCGTTCGCTGAGAGCTTTATTCGCCTTTGTGCTGCCGTCAGCTGATGCAAAACCGGTAACTTCGATCATGTAGCCTTTTAGGCCTGTCGCAGTGGTTGCGACCTCGTCGAGCTGTGTTTTTGCTTCCGGCGAAAGCACCGAGCTTCCTACTTTGAAATTCACTGTCGCGGTTGTTTGGACGACGTAATCATCCAAATCGGTAATGCGTTTGTTTGTTGCATTTACACCGGCAACTGCGGCATCGGCCGTATCCTGAGCGGCTTTTGCGCCGCCTTTCGCGGCATTTGAGATCGCCATCAACTCGTCGATCTGGCCCGAAAGCCGCTGAGCATTCTGCTCCTGAGCCGAAAGCCTTTCTTCAGCCGGTGCGACTCGTGCGTTAATAGCGGTTGCCGTCATCATGCTGTTTTTATCAAAGCGAACTTTGTTTGCCGAAACGGCTCCTGTGCTGTCGCCTATGCCTTCAACGGTCAAGTTGAGGCCGCGGACTATCGAGTTCACCGGATATTTATCGCCGCCGCCAAAAAAGCCGCCATTTGATTTAACGGTAGCATTTGGAGCGATCACGACTTTGGTGTCAACGCCAACCGTATCGCGGATAATGAACGTGCTGGAGTCATCTTGAGCAACCACAACACCTTTGATTTTATATTTCTGTCCCGCAACCGCACTGCGAAGCTGCGCGTCCTGAGCAAAGACGCCGACGGCGCCGATCATGAGAGCCAATACTATAACTGATAATTTTTTAAACATTCCTTCCTCCTAAAAATAAAAAATAACAAATCTCTAAGGACTACGATATTTTATGACGCAAAAGCCAAACGGGAGGTTGTCAGTAAAATGACCTCAAATTGTTAATCATCCAAAACATTTCAAAATGATTTGCCGAAGAACGTAATAAAGGGAAGTCCAGAGAATCTAACCGCGAAGTGAAGCCGAACGGGCCTAATACAAATAAGGATATACTAAATCGCGGCAAATGCAAACAAAAACTTTTAACATTGTCGGTGTTAAACACTAAAAGGAGCATTTTCCAAATAGCCTTTCAAGTATGCTAAAAACCGCTCAGCATCGGCTCCGTCAACGATGCGGTGATCGTAAGTCAGTGCAAAATAAGCCATTTGGCGGATGGCGATGTAATCGTCACCGTCGGGCGAGGTTAGAACTTTAGCCCTCTTTTCGATCGTTCCGACGCAGAGAATGGCCACCTGCGGCTGATTAATAATGGGCGTGCCAAAAAGGCCGCCGAAAACGCCGGGATTTGTGATCGTAAATGTGCCCCCCTGAACTTCGTCAGGTTTCAAGCGTTTTGTGCGGGCACGGTCTGCGAGATCGTTTGCCGCTGTAGCTAATTGCGGGAGCGAAAGCGTGTCGGCATTCTTTATAACAGGCACGATCAGGCCCCAATCAAGTGCGACGGCCATGCCGAGGTTTATGTCGCCTTTGTAAACGATCTGATCGCCGTCAATCTGCGAATTGACGATGCGAAACTCTCGTATCGCCGCCGTCACAGCTTGGAAAATAAACGGCATGAACGTCAACTTCGTTCCAAAACGAGCCTGAAAATCTGCCTGATGAGCCGTCCGGAACTTTGCGACGTTGGTCATGTCAACCTCGTAAACGCTGGTGACGTGTGCCGACGTTTGCCTGGAAAACGTCATATGCTCGGCGATCTTCTTTCGCATCACCGACATTTTCTCGACGCGGTCTTCGGTTGAGGTCGTCGCTGGTGGAGGTGCGACAAAGGCGGTTTTAGGTCTTTGGTCTGCGGTCTTTGCAGCGGGCATCGCTGGCGCGCCTTTGACCAACAAATCTTGCGGACGCAATGCGGCGCCCGTCTCGAGAAACGACATAATGTCGTTTTTTGTAACGCGGCCGCTGATGCCGCTTCCGGGTATTCGCGTGATGTCGATGCCGTGTTCCTTAGCAATATTGCGAACAAGCGGGCTCGATTTCTGGCGACGCAGTTCATCAATAGTGGAACCGTTTGTTGCAACGCGAGCGCTAAAATCTGACAGTTGGGAAGGCGGGCTTGCCCCCGCTGCTGCCGCTGTAGATTTAGTTGAGTCTATGTCAAGTTGAGCGGGGGCACCACTAAC
>JAYVFJ010000379.1:0-5959 GCA_043773225.1 Chloracidobacterium sp. | reverse complement strand
GCGTCTTTGCGTCTTTGCGTTAAAATTCTTTTAGTTTTTGTGATAAAGATTTGCAACATCATCCTTCAACTCTGCGGGGAAACAAATGCGATGGACGCGATAGCCTTCCTGCAGGCCGCGCACGGCCGCGCTTACCGAGGAAATCTCACGAATAACCGGTCGCGAAAAACCTTCTTCGACAAATATAAGATTTTTGGGGTCAGAGGCGTCTTTTGAGTAAAACGAATAAGGTATGTTCCCGGCCTCGTCCTCTACAAAATAATAGTCCGTGTCAAAGCCGGCGTCTGAGACGATCTTGCGCGATTCTACGATAAACTCCGGTCGGTCGGATTCAGGCATATCGAGGTCAAAGGCCTTGAACAGCCGCCGGTTCAAAAACCTTTTCGCAAGGTCGGAGAGAATCGTGTCCGACGAGTGCTGCCAGCGTTTTATGCTGAATAGAATATCCGTGTCGTCCATTTCGAGATGCTCTTTTAGGTCGAGTTTTTCGCCTGCCAAAACCTTTTCCATCGGCGAGCCTTCCGAAAACCACACATCTCCACGAGTTTTAAATAAATCGATAGCTCGTCGCAAAAGCACACGCAGAACAGCCTCGGCCGAACGCAGCGTGCGGTGAAAATAGACCTGCCGATACATGTAGTATCTTGCCTGAAGATAATCTTCGACCGCATAGACGCCCGGCGCGGACACATACAGATGATCGTCGGCCTCGTTTATCTCGATTGATTTGATGATCCACTCAAGATCAAAAATGCCGTATTTTGCACCTGTCATCAGGCTGTCGCGTAACAGATAATCCATCCGGTCAACATCAAGCTGCGAGGAAACAAGCTGTCCGAGCGCTCGCGGCCGGAAATCCCCTCGAATAATTGCGGCGACATTTTGAGGCAGTTCAGCGGAAAAATTCCTGAGCAGGCGTCCGACCTCAGTATCGTCGCTCAAAACTGCATCAATCGTAAACTGCTCATGATGAAAATCGAGAATAGTTTCAATGACATGCGAAAACGGCCCGTGCCCGATGTCGTGCAAAAGCGCGGCGACGCGAACTGCGGTTTGCGATTCCGGCGAAATGTCATAACTCACCCGCAGTTTTGCGACCATCCGCGCGGCGAGGTGAAACGCTCCCAGGCTATGCGTAAAACGCGAGTGCTCAGCCGATTGATAAGCAAAATACGCCAGCCCAAGCTGCCGAATCCGCCGCAGACGCTGAAACTCAGGCGTGTCGATCAATGAGATGATCAGCCTGCCTTCTTCCGTGCCGGTATTTATTCTGATTATGTCGTGAACCGAGTCGCGATAGATGCGTTCAAGCCGGGGCATTGGTTAATTTGCGTTTACGGGCGATTCTGGATGTCGGCAATATTTTTTCGAATTGCCTCGGCGTCCTTGGCGGCGGGCACGAGGCTAAGATAGGTCTCAAACTCTGTAACGGCCTCTTTATTCATTTTTTTGTGCATATAGATGCGCCCAAGATATTTGTGAATTATCGGCAGGCCTTTTCCACCGTTGAGTTCTTTTACTTTTTCAAACGCCTTCTGCGCTACATCTACATTATTTTTTGCTGAAAAAACGAGGCCAAGATAATAATGCGGCGTCACCGCAAAACGTTCAATATAGGCGGCGGTAACTAAGGGTGATTCCGCTTCATCCAATTTTTTGAGATTGAGATAAGCAATACCCAAACCAAGATTGGCGTCAAAATCCGCGGCGTCATAACGGATCGCCTGTTTAAAAGACTCGACCGCCGGTTCCAGCTTGCCGGCCTTTAACTCCAGAGTGCCGATTGCGCTGTGAGCAGGAGCAAAATTTTGAGCGATGGCAGCAGACCTCCGAAACGCAGCTTCGGCCTCTGTTTCTTTACCCGATTGTAATAACTCTAAACCCCGCTTGAAATGCTGAACCGCTTCTCGCGGGATCGCAGACCATTTTGCATTGAGTACTTCATTTCGTAGTAACGTGACGGGTTTTTGCCTAAGATGGATCGGTAATTTTAAATTCTTAGGGATCGCTGAGATCCGAAATGTCCTGCCCGAGGCTTCTTTGTCTATCTGAAGTTGTTCACGGGCGACCTCAAACGGATCTCCCGCATCGACGACAACCGTGTATGTGCCCGGATTGAGGCCAATAAATGCAAATGCCCCGTTTGTATCGGAAAAGTCAGTTTGCGTGGGATAGTTTGTGCTCTGCAACTCGACCTTTATCGCTCGCTCGAGCACTCGGCCATTTGGCAGGAAGATCGTTCCCCGTATCGAATGGAGGCCTCCGTTGCTCTGTCCCGACACAGTGCGAATTGCGGTTAGGCAGATGAATACCAAGGAGAAAAGAACGCCTTTGCGGATAATCGAACAAAACATACTACTGCCTCCCTAGTCGCTCAGTTAAATTTTATAAAACTATTCTATCAGAACCTTGCGTTTAAATGAAAAAAAGTCCGAGGGCATAAAACCCTCGGACTGTGAAATGTTCAAAGTAACTTGTGGTTACTTAGAAGCTAAACTTCGCACCGAGACGGAACGACGACGGATACTGGAAGATAAGGCCGCTGCCGTAGTACGGATTCAGAATGTTAGGTACGCCCGCCAGACCACTTGTGTTTTCATAGCTTTCGTCCAACTTGACCGCACGCTGGCCATTGAAGACATTGAACCAGTCAGCCGTAAAGCGGAGCTGTTTGGTTTCGCCAAACTTGAAAGGGATATAGAAGCCCAAGTCAAGGTTCATCGTCGTCGGCGACCGGCTGCTGCCAACCGCGCTCTCAACACCGGCCGAGTTAGCACCCAGATCCGGGATGATCGCGGTTCCGCGAATAACGCCAAATCCCTCATTATCAAGATAAACGGGGTGAGACGTCAACTGGTTGAACGGAGTTCCCGACTGAGCATAGAAGTTGCCCGACATCACAAATTTCCACGGTGTCTGATAGCTGCCGTTAAATTTGAACTGATGCGGACGGTCATTCGGAAGACGTCCATATGAATTACCCAACAAGCTTGTGAGGTCGAACAACGACGTGATGTTGGGGTCAGCCTGGCCGTTGTCGTTTCGGAACAGGCCTTCATAGTTACCGGTCAGGCTCGAGAAAACATACGAGGACTGGAACGAGACGCTGTTAGCAAACCGGCGGTTGAATGTAAATTCAAGAGCCCTGTAGTAACGACGAGCACGTCCAAAGCACTGCGGAGCACGTCCGGTTGCCGCGTCGCCGAGACAAGCCAGATCTTCCGTATTGCCCGGCTCACGTTCGCCGGGATTAAACAGGAAGTAGTTGTCACCATCGTCAAACGAGCCGTCTTCGATAACCGTGCCTTGAGGGCGATAGATGCCACGCATCCCAAAAGCATAGTTACGTCCGACTTCGTATTCAAAACCGGCAGTCCATTCATTTACAGTCTGCGGTTTCAAACCGGCATCGATCGGTGTTGCATGGGCACCCAAATTACGCGTGCCAAAACCGGTCGCTAGCGGAGCCGACAACGGAGCATTAAGAACCTGAACGTTAAAGTTCTTGTCGATCTGCGTGTTGTTGCTGCCGGCACGAACGTTGACGTCGAGCGGGAGCGGGGTTTCAACGTAACGGGCATAATTAACGAAGAACTTACCCTTGCCATTGTCGAACGGATCCCAGATGAAACCTAGACGCGGCTGCATGTTGTCCCAAACATTATTCAGGGACAAATAGCGGCCTTCGTTGCCGTTAGCCTGCTGGAAGTCAAAGCGAACGCCCATGTTGACCTGGAAGTTGCGCTTAATTTTGTAATCATCCTGAAAATAGAAACTCTGAACGGCCGTGTTCGTCTTCGCATTCAGCCTAAAGTCGCGGACACGAGTTATGTTGCGAACCAGGAACGGGCTGTTAATCGTTTCATTCAGAGTAATAGCGTTCGGCGTACTATTAAGCGTGATGCCTGCCGGCAGGACAACGCCCGCAGTTTGTAGGCGGGCTATCGGTGTCGCGGTCGGACAGTTGATGACATTTGAGCGCAAGACACAAACGAAATATCGGTTTGTGACGCGAAATCCGTTTACGGTGTAATCGTCCGGGACGACCGTTCCGGCCGGATTTGTCGGGGTTACTGTCCCGCTCTGAGGCACGAGGTTAGGATTCGGGAACTGTCCCGACGGACCGGTAGAGTTCTGGGCAATGTCATACTTGTTCTTGTAGAACTCAAAACCATACTTGAAGGTGTGGCTGCCCGCGATGGACTGCATACGGCTGGCGAACTCCCATCTATCACGAGCCTGCTCGCCAAACAAGATGGGTGAAAAACCGCCGCGGTTGAAATTCCTTTGCAGCGTTCCGCCGGCTGTTCCGCCATATACGAAATCGATCTGGCCGGTCGAGGTTGCGCCGGTGATGCCGGTCTGCGTGACCGGGGCCACGGTTCCGTCTGCTCTCAGGATCGCATAGTTATCCACTACCGAAGAGGCTGCTGCCACGTCGGCGTCTGGAATAAGGTTATTGCGCTGAAAGTGAAGGCCAAACGAGAATTCGCCAATAAACTTGGAACCTGCATTAGTGTTCAGGCGGAATGCATAGTTTGAACCGCCGGTCTCACGCTCGCCGCGGAAGCTGTTCGGATTGGCTCCGAAACCCGAACCCGGAAACAAGTGGCCTTTTTCTTTTGTAAAGTCGCCAAATGTCGAGAACGTGAAAGTGTTGGCGTTGTTGACGGCCCAGGTCAATTTACCCGAGTAGAAAGGCGTTGTGATTTCGCCTTCTCTCTCCTGGCGGAAAGCCTGCGTCAAATACTGATTTTTCCTGCGCTGCGGGTTAAAAGCACCAAAGAACCAAAGTTTGTCTTTAGCGATCGGGCCGCCGATATCGCCGCCTGCGTCGATCTCAGAGAAACCGTTAGGAGCAATGCCGGTAAGCGGGAAATTCTTTGTTTCGCGGACAAAACTCTTGTCGCCGAAAAATGCAAAAACGTCGCCGTGAAATTCATTGGTTCCCGACTTGGTAATGACGTTGAACACGCCGCCGGTCGAGAGTCCCTGATCTGCACCGTATGAACCGGTTTTGATCTGAACTTCCTGAACGAACTCGAATGGCAGATTGGCACCGCCGCCGCCAAATGCGGGGTCGGTGGTGGTTACGCCATCGAGAATGTAACTGTTTTCCGGTCCTGAAGAACCGGCAACCGACGGATCGCGGTCGCGTCCAGAAGCGTCACGCAGGCCCGAACGGGCAACTGTCGGGGCGATCGTGTAGAGGCCCTGAACGGTTCGCGACGTCGGAATATTTGAAAAGAACTCAGTCGAAATGTTCGATCCGGTTGTGTTGCTGTTCTGGTCGATCTCCGAACTGGCAACGACATCAACGACCTCGCCAACCTGAGTGGTCAGCGTGATCGCAACTGTCGTGGTTCTCTCAAGATTGACCTCGACATTCTCACGTTTGAAGGCGGAAAAGCCCGAAACCGGAGCGGTTGATACTGTGTAGCGTCCCGGCGGGATAGCCAGGAAGCGAAACGCGCCGCTGCCATCGGACTGAACCGTTTGAGTGCTGATAAGGTTCGGGCCGGATATTGTAACAGTCGCGTTCGGGACAACTGCTCCCGCGCTATCCGATACTGTCCCATCAACCGAACCGGTTGAATTGGTTTGGGCCATACTTGCGGTCGCAAAAAGCAGCGAAACCATTGCAAATACAGCCAATGTAAATAATTTAAGATGTTTTTTCATATTTCAGATTTTCCTTGTCTAAGGGTTATGTATTCGTAATATCTGCTTCACCGCCAGAGATACTCCTACATTCGACACTTTTAACGCAAATGCTATGCCTTTCGCTGCGATCTGTGTAATTGTTGTAACAAAAGAACTTTGTGGCGATGGGGTAAATGGAAAAACAACCATTTTTCCATATTTATGAATACAAAAACTGAAAAGATGAATAGCCTCAGGAATTGAGCAGATGACCCATTTTTTCCTTCTTGGTGCGGAGGTAGTGGGCGGCAGGTTC
>JAYVFJ010000378.1:0-2128 GCA_043773225.1 Chloracidobacterium sp. | reverse complement strand
CTACGCAATCGTGTGCCTTTTGGCAACAGTAATATTGGCCGTTCCCATCCCGAACACGGAAGTTAAGCCTACTGGAGCCGATGATACTGCAGCTTTCAGTTGTGGGAAAGTAGGAAGTCGCCGGATTTATATCAAAAGAAGCCCGCTCAAATTCGAGCGGGCTTTTCTGTGTTATAATTCGCGTATGAATTCAGTTGAAGTGCTAAAGCAAACTGAAATAGCGATCGCTGCGTTGTCAGATCGGGATCGTAAGAAACTGTTCAAAAAATTCTCCCGCGGTGCAGACGAAGGCATCGAAAAGAACGAAGGCATGATGGGCGGCGTAGCCTGCATCCGCCGGACCCGCATTCCGGTTTGGCTTCTTTACCGCGCCCGCCAGTTGGGTCTTAGTGAAGGTGACCTCCTTAAAAGCTATCCCGGACTGACCGCCGAGGATCTCGTTAATGCATGGAGTTATGCCAAATTGCATCGTGACGAGATCGAATCCCAAATTGAAGCTAATGAGCGGGACGATTGATGCGGTTATACGCTGACGAGAATTTCCCTCTTCCAGTGGTCGCCGAATTGCGAAGACTTGGGCACGATGTGCTGACCGCCTTCGAGGATGGACGCGCAAATAAGGGTATCGCCGACGAAGCTGTCCTGGCCCGGGCGGCCGGGCCCGCGCTGTTTTGACGATCAACCGCCTCGACTTCAAACGTCTTCATAACGCCGGACACGGGCACGCCGGAATTATTTTATGCACGTTCGACACTGATTTTTCGGGACAGGCTGGTCGGATTGACCAATCATGCGAAGCCATTGATGAACCTCCCGGCAATCTAATTTGCGTAAACCGCGCGGGTTAGCCGCCGATGTTTGTTCACCAACTGATTACTGACCACCGGTCACTGACCATTGTTCCGCCGTGTGGGAAACGGGGAGCCGCCGAATCTAGTTCAAGACGGCCACCGACTTTCTCACCCTAACTCACCATATCCCATTCAAATAGAGCAATCGAAATTTCGGTGAGTTTTTGATTCTTGAAATAGAAATGATTCCATGCTCCATCGGCGTAAACTTTAAATGCATTTTTTGGATAATATAGTTTTTGGAGTTTATTCTTAAATCTTGCATTAACTTGATTGAACGTCGTTTGATTTATTACAAAACCAAACGGACAATACGGACAATTTGGAATGGGTTTCAGTGACCGGGCTGAAAAAGTAACAGCATTAAACATTTCTTTGTCTCCGCACCCAGAACCAGCCCGAATCTCCAATCCATTTCGAAACGTCCATATATATTCATGGCCCATCTCCTTTTCAACACGATCATAACTTTTGCCCAATTTGATAATTAATTTGTCTAGAGATATGGGAACCCGACTGGAATTTAATGGCAAACTATTCTCTAACTCCTTCAAATTCTCATCGTCTTCGCTCAAACCTGGCGACGCGACGGTTGTCGGAATTGTTTTTGCAGTGTCCGCCGTCATCACAGGAGGGGTCAGCTCTTGGCAGGGAATCTTGTCAGGATCTACTCGCTCTGCCCTCTGAATGGATGCATTTGCCGGCGGCGGGGCGACACTCGGCTGAGCAACGCCGGTTTTCGCGATCCGGGATGTGTCGGTCAAGCCGCACGAAACCATCATTGACGCCAAGAGGACAACGATTGCTCCAACTGAACAATACAAAGGTCGGTTCATGGTTTTACTCCTTATCGCGTTATGAATGCGTCAAATACCCAGCCAGTGTATCCGCCGTAGGTTGTGTAGCACCATCGGCCCCGCCGTCTGTCTGCGACTTCGAAATTGTCTTTGCAGCTTCCGAGACTGAGCCTTGTGCCGTGAGGAATTTTTAGGAGCGTCGTCCCGCACGGGGCGATACATGCCGCGCTTTTCAGAGCCAAATAGCCGTCGCGTGGTGAGTTGACGGTGACCAACGGATAAGCGGGCTGGTTTACGGACGGTGGTGGTTGCCGCTGCGGCGGCGGCGGCGGCGGCGGAATAGGCGCTGCTTCAACTTGGCGCGGCGGACGGGTCTCCGGAGCTTTATCCGATTCGCGAGTCTCCGTGGTCTGCGACACGACCTGCTTGTCCGACCCCGCTTCTCTAAAAAATGCGAAAAAGCCTAAGACCACAACGAGG
>JAYVFJ010000377.1:0-10481 GCA_043773225.1 Chloracidobacterium sp. | reverse complement strand
CGCCTCGCGGATCGCCTCGTCGGTCGGCCTTTCGCCTTTGAATTTAGCAACGACAACCGTGCCGCCGATAAAATCAACGCCAAGGTTAAATGCATTTGTGCCGCCCTCTGTATATTGACGCCCGATTGTCGATCCCAGCCCCATAAGCATGACGAATATCGAAACCGCGATAAACGCCTTGCGTTTACCCAGCCAGTCAATGTGAATATTTTGAAACAAATTAAACATCTCTTTTTTTAGTCGAGAGTCAAGAGTCGAGAGTCGAAGGTCGGAAGCGATTTGCTCTCCACTCTCCACTCACCACTCTCGACTCTTTAGATACTTAGCTTCTGCATGTCGGGGTTGCGGCTCAGCACCCAATTAAATAGTGTCCGCGATACGAAAACGGCCGTGAAAAGATTGATCAGCAATCCGAGTATCAGCGTCACGGCAAAGCCTTTGATCGGCCCCGAACCGGTCATGTAAAGTATGACCGACGAAATAATAGTTGTTATATGCGTGTCGATAATAGTAACAAAAGCGCGGTCGAAGCCTTTGCTGATCGCTTCCGCCACATTGTCGCTGACACGCAGTTCTTCGCGGATGCGCTCAAAGATCAGCACGTTGGAGTCAACCGCCATGCCGATGCCGAGAATCAGACCGGCAATTCCGGGCAGCGTCAACGTCGAGCCGAACATAATAAGCGCTCCGACGGTCAGGAGCATATTGAGCATCAGAGCGACCACAGCATTGATTCCCGACCCGCGATAATAGAACAGCATGAACAAAATCACGAAAACAAGGCCGCCAATGGAAGCTGCTACGCCCGCCCTAATCGAATCGGCACCGAGGCTTGGCCCGACGGTTCGTTCTTCCTGATACTCGATGCCCGCCGGAAGTGCTCCTGATTTTAATGTAAGTGCCAGATCTTCCGCCGAAGTTTTTGAGAATCTGCCGGATATTTCACCCTGATCGTCAATGCGAGATTTGATATAGGCGGCAGATTTGACCTCATCATTGAGCACAACTGCCATGTAGTTGTTAATGTTTTTGCTGGTCCAATCGCCAAACTTCTGCGCTCCTGCCGGTTTGAATGAAAACGCGATCTGGTAATCTGAACCACCAGCCTTTCCCTGAATTGCGGCCGCGTCACGAAGCTCGCTGCCGTCAACGACGGCCGGCGTCTCGACCACTACATATTTGGTATCTTTTGGATCAGGAGTCGCTCCGGTTTTGGCAGATGAATCTCTCTCTGCGTAAGGCAGAACTTTTCGGGTTTCCGATTCCTTGCCGCCGATTGATTGCAAAGCAGCATCTTTTGTCGGATAGGTTTGGACAGGCGAGGGATTTCCCGGGCCAACGAGTTTCATCAGTTCCAGCCGCGAAGTTTCGCCGACGAGCTTTTTCACTCGTTCGGGATTTTCTACGCCGGGCATCTGCAGAAGTATCTGCCCCGAATCCGCCGAGCCTTGTCTCTGAAGTGTCGGTTCCTTAACGCCAAAATTATTGATGCGGCTGTCAATGATCTTTAGCGCCTGTTCGGTCGCCTGTTCTTTTAATATCGCCTGCATCTGCTTCGACAATGCCCAGTTTATGCCGGTGTCACTCGTGGATTCGGTCCAGTTGACAAAATCAACCTTCTTTTTTACCGCGTCGAGAACCGCAGGAATCTTGGCTGCATCGGTAACATTCAGCGTGATCTGGTAATTTCCGTTTTCGGCCACATACGAAGCTTCGCCAACGGGAAGCGGCTGCCCACCTTCATCTTTGGCGTCTTTCGCTGCCAAGAGAGCGGCAGCTTCGTTGTTCTCGGTCATTTTCTTGAGGTAATCTTCGGTTTTTACACGCATCACGAGATGCGAGCCGCCTTTTAAGTCGAGGCCGAGATTGATATTTGCCGCAAGATTGTCCTTAATTCCCTGCCCTGTGAGATCGTTCGCATTCGGCACGCGACGCGGGCCGAACACGAGGTAAATCCCCACAATCGTGATGGCGACTATGATCGCCGTTCTGATCCATAAACCGGTTCTATTCATAAATTCGTGAAATCGTTAATCGTTAATCGTAAATAGATGTCAAGCAGTTGCCGCTTTAGACTTTAAGTGATTAGAAAGTCCGGTTATCATTCGACCGATCTCATCCAATCGGGTCATCAAACCCAAGAATTTTTCCTCCGAATTATATCCTAACCTAAAGGCGATGAGGAGTTCTGTTTCAACTTCGCTTGCCGAACCCTGCGAAATAGAAAGAAAATTCAAAAACTCTCGATCGGATCTTCTTGCCGCTCCTTCTGCAATGTTGGCTGCAATTGAAACAGAAGCACGCCTTACTTGACTAGTAAGCCCAAATTTCTCTTCTTTAGGCCAACTCTCGGTAATCCTATAAATTTCAACAGTCAAATCAACTGCTTTCTTCCAAACATCTAACTGTTCATGCGGCCTCATTTCTAACGTATTTACGATTCACGATTCACTATTTACTATTCAGGTCTTTTGCCTACTACGGCACTTTTTCCTATTTCAAGAAACGATTTCTCTGCGCTTTGGATGATAAAGCTCGTGTCCTTTACTTCTTTTATACGTCCGATGACGCCGCCGTTTGTTACGATCTCGTCATTTATCTTGAGACTAGCGATCATTTCCTGAAGCTGCTGCTTTTGCTTCTTTTGTGGCATTATGACTAAAAAGTAAAAAATGCCAAAAATAAAAACAAATGGCAGTAGCGTCCATATCAAACTGCCGCCACCCGTAGTGTCCTGAAAAAGTAACAAATGCATTTTCATATCCAATCGCCGACGAAAGACAAAAACTCAATCATATACAGTCGTTCAAGTTAAATCAAACTCTTTCGGACTCATTTTCCGATAATCTATCAAGAAAAGTTTTTCTAAACTGTTTGAACTCGCCAATCTTTATCGCTTCCCTTGCCTGCCGCATCGTGTCCATAAAGAACGCGACGTTATGATGCGAGATCAAGATCGACGCTGTCATTTCGCCTGCCTGATACAAATGCCGCAGGTATCCGAGCGAGTATCGGCGGCAAACCGAGCAGCCGCAATCGGGATCGAGCGGCCTCGAATCAACTGCAAATTTTGCATTGCGAATATTTAATTTCCCCCGCGAGGTAAACGCGCTTCCGGTCCGGCCGTTTCGCGTAGGTATAACGCAATCGAACATATCAACGCCGCAATTGACAGCCTCTATCAAATCTTCCGGCGTGCCAACGCCCATTAAATATCGCGGCGAGTCAGCGGGCATTTTCGGCGCTAGAAAATCGAGCACTTCATACATTACCTTCTTTTCTTCGCCAACGCTTAACCCTCCGATCGCGTAACCGTCGAAACCAATCTCGACAGTTTTGTCGAGGCTTTCTTTCCTCAATTCCAAATGCCCCGCACCTTGTATGATGCCAAAAAGCGCCTGCTTGCCGGAAAGGTCAGAACCACCTGCGGTAGCGGGTGGTTGAAGTTGCGCACCAGAAATCATAGTCGCGTTTTCGATAGGTTGTGTTAAACCAACCGCTACCGCAGGTGGTTCTGACTGCAATTCATCAAACCGCGCCTTCGATCTCAGGGCCCACCTCGCAGTCAATTCCAAATTTTTACGCGTCACGTCAATCCCGGCATCACCCGGCGGGCATTCGTCAAAGACCATAACAATCTCAGACCCAAGCGCCGCTTGTATTTCCATTGACACTTCCGGCGACAAAAACTGGCTGCTGCCATCGAGATGCGAACGAAATTCAACGCCGTCCTCGGTGAGTTTCCGCAGATCGGTCAGTGAAAAAACCTGGAAGCCCCCCGAGTCAGTGAGAAACGAACGATCCCACGACGTAAATTTATGCAGGCCGCCAAATGACCGAATCACATCAACGCCAGGCCTAAGAAAAAGATGATATGTGTTTGCCAAAATGATGCGGGTGTCAAGTTCGGATTCCAGCCATTCAAAACGAATTCCCTTGACCGAACCCTGCGTCCCGACAGGCATAAAAACAGGCGTCTCTATCACAGAGCGCCTGGTCTTGAGCAACCCCGCCCGCGCTTCGCCGTCGCTCGCGGTCACTTTCCAGTCAATAGGTTTCATATGAAGATATTTAACGCAAAGACGCAAAGGAGCAAAGACGCAAAGATAATAAATATATTTTTTTCTTGCGTCTTTGCGTCTTTGCGTTAAAAACTATTTCCTTTTCCCGACAAGCGCCCAGATTTCCGGCGCGCCGGCAGCGGTCTCTGAAATTATTTTACCCTCTTCATTGACCAACACTGCCGAAGGCGTCCCGAACATTCCAAATCCGGCTGCGGTCTTGTAATCTCTTTCCAAAATGATCGGCGAGCGAAGCCCAAATTTCTCATGCTCCGATTCATCGCCGTCTGAAAACACAACCAGATTCGGATCGCCATCGCCTTTCGTCTCGTCCCATTCGCGCAGGTCGCTCAACATTTCCGTGCAATGCGGACAGGTCAGGCTCCAAAATGCGACAAGAGTCTGCTTGTTTTTAAAGTAGTCGCTATTTATCTCGTTCCCGTTAATGTCGGCCAGCGAAAAGGCCGGAATGTTCTCGCCGATCTTATTATTAGAATGTGAGTGCCCGTTGCCGTTTGTAAAATATGTAAACTGTCGAAGATCTTCGTCTTTGATCTTTGCAACAAGCTCCCGAATCGCCGCATCGCCCGCCGCAACATGACTCGCTATTCTTCCGTGCCGATCCATCAGGATAGCCGTCGGCGTCCATTGCGCTTTGACGATGTCAGCAAGTTCCCGCTCTTTCTGAACAAGCAATAACTTCGCGGCTTCACCGTCAAATTTCTCGGCATTTTCTTCCGGCTTTCCGGTGCTGATGAACACTAATTTTAACTTCTCTTTAAGTTCAACCTGCCATTGCTCAAATTCAGGAACGAGAGCTTTGCAGGGATTGCATGTCGGGCTTATGAAAAAAAATAATACGGGCAGATCGTCGTTTCTAACATCGGCAAGAGCAACAGTATTACCTTTCAGATCAGGCAGAGCAAAATCGGGAAAAACGGCTCCAATCGGCAACCCTTCATGCGGGTGTCCGGCTTCGTCTCGCGTCACCTGGCCACCGTCACGCGCGATTAGCTCCATCACATCCATCCGCTTCATTAATTCCGACTGCTGCCCGGAAATTTTCCTGAGATGAAATAGAACGGCTGTCAAAAGCCCGATAATTGCAACGCCAAATATCAACTGCATAATATCCAACTTTGGGTCGGCCAAACTCAGCCCTTGACCTTCGCTGCCCTGCAAAACCAGAAAACCAGCCGGCACCGCAAAGATCATATTGCGGACAAGACTTTTCTTTCCGACCGGTTCGCTATGAAACTGACCGAAACAATGGCAATCCGGTGCGTTCCCGCGCGCCACTTGATAGATCATCTGACCGATGAATAATATCAGTAAAAATAAAGCACCTGCCGCAGCAAACCATGAAGTTGCCGTAAACAAAAACATTGCCGCGATAACGATTTCAAAAACTGACAATGAGATTGACGAAGGCCTAGCAATCGCCGCAGGCACACCAAATTCTTTAAAAGCCTTTTCGGAGCCGTCGAGATCCAGTAATTTTGCGATGCCGGCCAGCGCGAAAATCCCAAATAAAATCAGTCTAAAAAAAAGTAAAATTATTTCCATTCCCACTCATTAATTTACTTAAGTGGTTAGTTATTAATGGGTAGTGGATAGTCAAAAACTATCCACTATCAACTATCCACTAAAATAATTTGCTCTTACACGTAATAATTTTCACCCGATTAGTTTGCCAAAATCGGAATCTTCATACAAAGGTTATTTCCCCTTTGTCTTGTGCCGTTCGACCAATCTGATCGGCGTTGCAAAAAACTCAAATTTCTCACGCAATTGGTTTTCGATATAGCGTAAATAAGAAAAATGCAGTTTTGCCTTGCCGCCGGACGTAAACAAAATGAACAGAGGCGGACGAATTCCGGCCTGCGTTAGAAATTGAATTTTCAGCCTCGAAACTCCGCCTCTCACGGGTGCCGGCGTGCCGCCGCCTTTTGGCTGTGAGATCGAGTCCTCGAAAAAGCGGTTTAGCATCGAAGTTTGAACACGCTGATTACGAGCCTCATGAGCCTTTGCGACCAGCGGCAGAATCTTCGTCACTCGTTGGCCGGTCAGTGCCGAAGTCGTCACGATCGGCGCCCAGTCGAGAAACTTCATCGCCATGCGCAGGCTGTGTTCAAATTCATAGATCGTGTTCGTTTCCTTTTCCTCTTTCGCATCCCATTTATTGACGACAATGATGACCGAGCATCCCGAGTCAACCGCGTACCCCGCGATATTTGCATCAAGATTTGTCACGCCTTCGACCGCATCAATTACAAGCAGCACGACATCCGCCCGTTCGAGCGCCTTGCGGGCCATGATGACCGATAGTTTTTCCGCCATCTCGGTCGTCTTGCCTTTGCGGCGAATTCCCGCTGTGTCGATCAGCAGGAAATCTTGTCCGTCCGCGGTCAAATGCGTATCTATCGCATCGCGCGTCGTGCCCGGAATAGGCGAGACGATCACGCGGTCCTCACCGAGCAGTTTATTCAGCAAGGAAGACTTTCCGACATTCGGGCGACCAATGATGGCGAGTTTTATTTCTTTCGATGTCGCCGCGGCATCCTCTTCTTCAAACTCAAGATGCTCAAAGACCATATCGAGCAAATCGCCAATCCCTGTTCCGTGCTCGGCTGAGACCGGCGACATTTCATAGCCGAATTGGTAAAATTCGCCGGCCTCATTCTCGACCGTTTTCGATTCGACCTTATTGGCGGCGATGATTATCGGCTTGCCTGTGTTCCGCAGCAAAACACCCAACTCCTCATCGAGCGGCGTCACGCCGGCACGCGAATCGAGCACCCAGATTATCGCTTTTGATTCGTCAATAGCATGTGATGCCTGTTTAAAAATATTCGACGGAATGATCGCTTCGTCGTCGGGCACTATGCCGCCGGTGTCAACGAGACGAAATGTCTTTGCCTTCCACTCGACCTCGCCGAACATCCGGTCGCGCGTGATGCCGGGCTGATCGCCGACGATAGCCTTGCGGCTGCCTGTCAGGCGATTGAACAGCGTGGATTTGCCGACATTTGGCCGGCCGATAATGGCGACGAGAGGTTGTTTCATAAGTCGAAGATTGATTCTATGCTCAAGCCCGCGCGTGAGCAAGGGCGATACACAGATGCACGAAAGTGGCCCCGTCCGATCTGAATCGAACGAGGCCAAAATCTTGACATTAGTCAACGACGTTAATTGGACAATGCCAGGTTAAGTATCGTTCCGACAATACCGCTTAGAAGCGAGTATTTACCATTTGAATACCTGCCGTATTGATTTCGGCTGTAGTATCCGTCCTCATAGCCACGTTGAAAGCCCTGTCGGAAATAATAGTTATACTCGTCATAGCTGACATAATAACTGTCATAGCCATATGCCGCGTCCTGATAACCATAGGAGTTTTGGTAGTCAGAACCCCAGCCGTCTCGTCGGTCGGCCTGTCCGGCATAGAAGCCCTGCTCATAGCCGTTGTTTACAGCGTCGCGGAGCATTTGAGCACCATATGAGCTGGTGTAATAGTAATTACCATCACGATTATAGCTGTAATTGTTGTAGTAATTATCGTAATATCGGGCCTGCTGCAGACGCAGCCGATCCTGTCTCAGACGTTCCCAGTAACGCTGTTGGTATGCCAGGTAGGAATTTCGCCGCTGCTGCTCCAGATATCGTTGACGCTGCAATTGGATGCTCTGCCAATTACTCCAACGCTGGTTGTAATAGTTCCAACGCTGCTGCTGAAGGTGCTGCTGTTGATAACGGTCATAACGCTGACGTGGCTGGTTAAAATCACCCTGAACCTGCGTCTGACTCTGGATCAGCGGCGGACGCGTAGAACGCCGATTCTGCTGTTGGCGTTGCTGTTGAATCTTACGCATCTCCTGCTGACGCTGTTCCTGTGCCTGTCTGATCTGCTGTTGGCGCTGCTCGTTAATCTTTCTTATTTGCTCCTGCTGCGATCCCTGTTGCTGTTGAATGCGGCGCATCTCCTGCTGACGCTGTTCCTGCGCCTGCCTGATCTGCTGATTGCGCCTTTCATTTGCCTGCCTTATCTGCTGCTGTTGCTGCTGTGGCTGGGCAACGACCGGCGGATGTTTTATAGGCTGCTGCTCCTGTTTTTTTTCAGCTTGCTGCTCCTGTTTCTTTTCCTGACCACGATTACGCTGCGCGCTTGCGTCAACGGCCAAAAAGGAACCGATCACGCCAAGCGGCAGCAAAATCCTCGTTAATTTATGTTTTATATTTATGTTTCTCATAAAAATCTCCCTTATAAATAATTCAAGGGCGAATATTATTCCGTCCTGCCTATACTATGGCAATTGACGTTCCAAAACTCTGTAACCTTGCAAACAATAGGCTTTTGCTGGCTAAAAACGTAGTTTAGGCACGATTTCAGGACGTAATTAACGATTTGAGACATAACATTATCCTTTTAGAAAATCATAGGTCACGCGGATATTAAGCACGCCGCCGCCGATCTCAGGGCGAACAGTCGCTGCCCGCATCCGAAGATTGCCGCCATTCTGCACCGGCACCCCAAACGAGAGTTTATCGAGGCGAATGATCTCGATCGGATTTAGCTTTTTATCTATCGAACTTTGCAGGAGTTTGGCGATCATGGTGCCGCCGACTCCGCCCGTGCCGTTGAGATGGACGTTCAATACACGCGCTCTGCCAATCAGTCTTTGCCCGGCCTGATCGAATTCGAGCTCGATATTCGTTTCGGCCCAGCCCGCAAATTCCACGCAACCGACAAACGGCGGAGCGTAATTACCCGAAAAAGCTAATGGCACAAAGATCTTGCCCTCACGAAACCGCACGGCCGTACGGACGCCGTCCACTTCGCGTAAAATCTTGATAGTTTCCTGACAAACAGGATTTTTACCGCTGAGACGCAGAGACGCAGAGGAATTTACGAACGAAGACGAAAAACCACTCAACCCAATATTATTCTTTCTCTGCGTCTCCGCGTCTCTGCGGTTCAACCTGTTTTGGGCAATAGAAAACTCTGGCGGATCGAAATTCTGAAACGCAGAATCGAGCAGCGCATCAAAAAAAGCCTCATTAAGGCTCACCGTCACCTCAGCCCGCTGTGCACTCGCCGCCGAAAAAAATAAAAAAAATAAAAAACTGATGAAACAAGCTCGTTTATACATCATTTATACTCCACGTAAGCCGCTGTTAAGCCCATTATGCTATATCCTTCACGCCGGCTTTCTTTGCGGCCTTTCGTAGATTTTCATCCAAAGTAGCGAGAGGCAGATCCAATCTCACCGCCAACTCAAGGTAGGATGAATCGTAGGAAGATAGTTTGTATTTTCGCGCCAAATCCAGCGTATCGGAGAGAGCATATTCGTATGTCGCATGGTCCGTTTTGATATCCATGCCCTCAAGTCTTTCTATAAAAGCGTGGCTATGTGCCTTTGGCGTCAATTCTTTTATTTCTGCGCGTAAAATAACATTAGCTATTTCGAGGCTCCACGTAACGGGAACGACGGCTCTCCGGCTTTTCAAGATATCAAATACCTTAAATGCATATTCAAGGCCCTGCGGCGTGCCGTCGCCGAAAAACCAACGCATTGTCACCGAAGCATCAAGAACAAAACTCATTCGCGGCCCTCTTCAATGAGTTCCTTGATCTTGACCCCGGTCAGACGGACACGGCTGGACAACATAAACTCCTTCATCCGTTCGACCGCAGCAACCCGGTCTTTAGAATTGGCACTTTCACTAGGCACAAGATCGGCAATGGCCTCGCCCCGACGCGTGATCGTAAAGCTCTTGCCGTTTTTTACCTGTCTCAGCAGTTCGGGCAATTTTGTTTTTGCTTCGTATGAGCCGATTTCTACTTTCATAACGCCTCCGCTGTATAGACCAGTATAATAGACCAGTCTATTATGATTGTCAATATTATCATCTGCTCCGACCTTTTTGTCCCAAGCTGTCCCAAATGCATTTGGGACACGCTAAATGCTGTATCTAAGTGAGTTAACATAGCAAAATTGCCTCTGTCCCACGATTTTTGAAAAAAGTTGGCGCCTATTCGGAAAAAACACACAATTCTTGTAAATAATCACGTTACGGCGTTGCACCTTTTTGGAACGCGACAATCCACGCTGGGACACGATGGTTAAGTCAAAAGTAAAAAGTTAAAAGTCAAAGTTCAAAAACTTATGACTCTCGACTTAATTTGTCAAATATCTGTTCCCGCACCAAGCTAGCAAATTCTAAGACAAATTGAAATGCCACTTTTCCGGATATGACGTGGTTTTCCGAATATGACGTAACTTTCCGAATATGACGTGGTTTTCCGACTGGAAATAAGATTTTTTTTGCCACAGATGAACACAGATTGAACGGATAAACACAGATAAGATACAAAAAATATCGTTCTTTATCTGTGTTTATCTGTGTGCATCTGTGGCT
>JAYVFJ010000376.1:0-3571 GCA_043773225.1 Chloracidobacterium sp. | reverse complement strand
CGGGTGCCGCAAATTTTAAGAACGGGCTTGCGACGATCTTGGTCCAATAATAGGAAGACGTAATAGGCGATGCCGCCGAATCGGTTTCGATATTTAACGCAGCTCGCAATTGTGTCAGATCATAAAATTGATCTGAGCAAGTGTCGCAAACTCTCATGTGAACACCGGCGATTTCTCTGTCCACCGCATCGGCGACACCGTCAACATATCTTTCGAGCTGCTCATATGTTAGATGTTCGTCACGCCCACCGGCATCATCGGCTAAAATAGCGGCAAATGAGACTCGCACAGATGTGCCGTCGGAAATTTTTGCCAAACACGGGTCACATTCGGACATATGGGTATCGAAAATCAACAGCTCGTCAGCGCCGAGCCTGCGCCCGGCATATCTTTTAATATCTTTTTCCGACAGGTGCTGCGTCATATCTTATAGATGTAAAAAACTCATGGAGATTGATTTTTGCCCGGCAAATAATGTTTAAAAATAATTTAATCGCCGTCTCAGCGTCGCCCGGGCCGACTGGCGAAGATTTATAACCTGTTGGCGCGTCAATTTCAGATGATCGGCAATTGTCCGATCATCCCACGGCAGATCGTTCCAAATCCGCGCAAATTCCTCGACCGAAAATTCCAGATTCTCGGCAATCTGCCTGATAGTTGCAACTCGGGTCAGCGGCAGCAGTGTAATAAGGCCTTCACCCTGGCTGTTTTTCAGATTTAACAAAAGAGCCGCCCGGTGCCTGAGCGGAAGCCGGCCGATCTCGTCCCAAAGTGTCTTAAGAAAAGCCGCCTGCTCGAGCCGATCCAATAGATCGCTTTCATATCTGAGATTTTTTCCGGTGCCGGTTTCGTCCTCCGCTTCCTCGACAGGCTCGGTAGTTTGGCGGAGATCATAAACAATCGAAACAAGACCGTCAAAGCGAAGTGGCCGGTCGATATGCCTAAAGACCGCGCTCACCAGATCCGCAAGCTCAAGACGACTCGCCGATATGCCGTCTTTGTCAAAAGCTTCGTTAAGCTCGTCTACAGATTGTCCCGAAATATTGATTTCTTCTAAATCGACACCAATATCCTTCCATTCGCGACGTCCGCAAACCCAGACGTCGGCCGCCGGCGTCCACAGGGAAAACGGCGCGTGGTGAGTTAGCAGGTAACGCAGCTGATTTTTTAAGCGGAGGCGATTGGGATGCCGCTTTCGAAGATAGTGATTGCACTCGTTGAGCGCGACGGTTTTGACGTAAGCATCGAGATTCTCGATTGCGCCCGCGGCATCGTCTGATTTGAGACGGGTTAGTTTGGCGACAACGCGCGTTTTGACTTCGCTGACCAGATCCCGTGCGTCCTGATTTATCTGCCTTTCATCGCCCAGCTGAAGCGACACATGAAGTTTGCCACGGATGAGTGCCTTTACGAGCGGTTCGACGCGTTCGTCAATCAACTCGGTGAGCAATCCGGCCGAGACGGTTTCATCGGCGGTCAAAAAAATATCAAGCAGGGGATTTATTTCGTGGGCTAATTGATCATTCATTGCCGGAACTTGCGGTGCCCGGATTCAGCGCGGCAAATATACCCTTTACGCAGATATAAAGATAGAGCGAGTCATTGCTGCCGACGGCTGGGGGCGTGCGCCGCCACACCTCCGCCAACTGCATAATTATCCGCTCCAAAGACTATTCCGTAATATGAATATCTTCGTTCTTATTGACCCGTCCCGAGAGGAACAGTCCACCCAGAGCTATCGTCGCCAAAACGAAAACGATCGCGCCAACAAGAAAAATCTTGTTATCGTCACTGCTGGTATATTTATAAAACGAGAATGCCGCCGCGATAGCGGTCACGAGAGCTAATAAGGCATAAAGCATGTCCTTCACAAAAATCACCTCCAATCGTCAAAAGGTCCGACCTTACGAAGTTATGATGGCGAAAACCAGGAGTAGAAACCACGCTTCGCCCTGCTGACCCGGCCAAAAAACCGATACTTCTCAAACTGCCTAATACTTAAGGAGAGCGTGTCAATCTTACTCCCACTTGTGGCCCAATGCAAGCGATTTGCGGTGGACATCGGGAACCGGTATCAAACGCTTCATCATACGGCCTAAATAATTAAACGTTATCATGGCATAAAATGTTCTGCGCTAATCGCGCATTCGGGCCTTTACGATACGCGAAATTCCCTGTAGGTCGGGGAGAAACTCGACGCTTTCCCACACAGCCGCAGCGAACAACTCTTTGACGCTCCCGGCCTGGCCAAAGCCGATCTCGATCAGTAAAAATCCATGAGGTTTTAGGAATTTGGGAGCTTCCGCGACAATTCGTTTGACTATATCCAGACCGTCGCGGCCGCCAAACAGGGCCGTATGCGGTTCAAACCCACCAACCTCAGTCTGGAGCGATTCGAGATCGCCGTCCTCGATATATGGCGGATTTGAAACTATCAGGTCGAACGCGCCGAAAAGAGCCTCAAAAACATCCGCTTTGCGGAGCGTCAAACGACCGGCGACGCCGTGTCTGTCCGCGTTTCTCGCGGTGACCGATAAAGCCGTTTCCGAAATATCAACACTGACGGCCCGGGCTGTGTTCACATTTTGCAATATCGAAACCGAGATACAGCCCGAACCAACGCCGATCTCGTAAAATGCCGGGCTTTCGGTCCCGGACATTATAGAGGTCGCGGCTTCGACCAGAATTTCCGTTTCCGGTCGCGGAATCAGAACGCCCGGCGCGACTTCGAATTCGAGACCGTAAAACTCTTTGCGTCCGACGATATAATGAAACGGTTCGCGAAGCGCGCGGCGTTTCACCACGTTTTCAAAGGCGGCCGCTTCGCTTTTCGACAACTCATATTCGGGATGAGCGATCATAAATACGTCCTCCCGGCCGAGGACGAACGCAAGCAGTGACGACGCCTCGCGGCGCTCATTCGCGATACCGGCATCCCTGAACCTAATGGCCGCAGAGTCTATTGCCGCGAAAATATTCATGTTGTTTCGTCGATTCGACCCGGCGCCGAATTGGCTAGCGGTGCCGCTCCGTGTTTTTTGTTTTTTTCCGTGTCGTTCCGTGCGTTCAGTGGTTAAATATAATTTTAGACCGAACCACGGAGCACACGGAAAAACACGGAATGAGAAGAAAACAAAGCTGTTTGTGTCCGCCTTTCACTTCGCTTTCCTTTTATAGACCTTTATGAAATAGGGCGGTCTGCCGACTTCCGGTATTTGACCCGCGGAAATTCCAAAAACCTCGATGACCTGAAAGTTTTCCTCTATCCAGTTTCCCAGCGTTTGATAAAAATCCTGGCCAAAAGCAACGGAGCCAAATTCCCGCATCGCCCGATTGGGCACAAAAATATAACGGACATTCCCATTTTTTAAGGCCGCGATTGCGTCCAGTTCGTCCTGCTGGCCCAAAAATCCGGGAATTAGAACCTGATGTCGCAAATTTATTCGGCGTCCGCTGAGAAAAGCCAGATCATTGCCTTCGGGCACAACGGCGATGACCTCGCCGGGCGCGGTGTTCGCCTCGATAAATTTCAAGGCCGCATCGAGCACCGGGCCGGATTCCCTTTCGACTA
>JAYVFJ010000375.1:0-5617 GCA_043773225.1 Chloracidobacterium sp. | reverse complement strand
TTTCCTTTTTTGGAAAAACATCTATGTCCTGAGTAACGGAAGGAAAGCCCAGTAGTATTGCTGCACTCTTTCCGATAAACAGATATTCGATACCATGCTTTTCAAACATGGCTGCTACCTCGCGCGCCTGCTCAGGCTGAAAATATCCCTTATTTTGCATCTGTCGCGCTTTTTATGATCTGATAGCCTAAATATCGCGGAAGATTTTCGTCAGCCCATTTCCGGTAGTCGCTCATTTTCTTAAAAACGCGCACAGGTTGATCGTCATCTACAGGCTTGTAAACACGACAGAAGCCATACTTGATGCGGCTGTCAAGACTCCGGTTAATCTGCCGTCTGCATTGTGCACGAAAATCATCGTCCATAAAAACATTTTGTCATTTCGGCAATATTTTTGCTACTCGCCTATATCTTCGTTCCATATTTCAGGATGTTTCGCAATAAAACTACCGAGCAATTCCTTACACTCCGACGAATCCATATCGATGACCTCGACGCCGTTTTCGCGCAGCCATTCGATGCCACCTTGGAATGTTTGGGATTCGCCGACGATGACAGTTCCGATGCCGAATTGCCGCACTAGGCCGCTGCAATACCAGCACGGGGCGAGCGTCGTGACCATGATCGTGTTTTTATAGCCTCGCTGACGGCCCGCCTTGCGAAAGGCGTCCGTCTCGCCGTGTATTGACGGATCGCTTTCCTGGACGCGTCTGTTGTGGCCGCGGCCGAGTAGATTACCTTCGCCGTCAAACAAAGCAGCGCCGATCGGAACGCCGCCTTCTTCTAAGCCGACGCGGGCTTCTTCAATGGCGACATCGAGCATCATTTTGAAATCCATAAATTAGTTTCAATGAACTTAATGAACTTATGCAGGCACATACACTCCGACAACATCTGCAACATTTCCCGAATCCGACAAAGGCAAAAATTCGACGCCTATCGTCTTTTTGTTCCAGTAAGCGGTCGTAACAAAATTTGCTACAGACACAAAGACCTGAGGTTCGTGCGCAGGCAAAGACCTGACCGTCAAAGTCATCTGCTCGTTTTTATTTACGACCACCAAAACCAATTGAGCGGAGTTTTGTCCAATACCCGATATGCTGACAGATTTTACCGTCCCTACAATTTTCTTTGTTTCTCTATTTTGCATTACTTTTCTCCTTTGCATATTAAAAAAGCAGCTTTTATCTTACAAATGATTTAAGTTAATCTGAAATTATGTCGCAGAATTTCCAAGCAGGTGATTTTTTGGTTTTCCAACTCGAAAGCGGTTTTGCTCTTTTGCGAATGCTCGCCAAAGATGAAGATGAAAGCGAGACAGTATGGCATGTAGCCGCGTATGGCGATTTCTTTCCTGATGTTGAATCTGCCGAAACGGTCGCAATCAATCCTGAAAGCCTGTCGGTCAAAAGCTTTCACATCGCGCTTACTAATCGCGCATTTGAAAGCACGCAGGTTGCCAGAATCGCTAATACTCCCCTTAGAGAACAGGAAATAGAACCTTTGACGAGATGGAGAAACGATCCTGATCGTGAAATTTCTGACCGCTCGGTTAGATTGATGCTCGGATTGAGATAAGCTAATTCAATCTGCGTCTTCTTAACTCTTTTGCGATCATTTCCAGTTCGCGGCTGACTTGTCCGGCGGCGGCGGAATTTTCCTGCGCACGGCGGATTAGATACGGGATGGATTCGGCCACCGGGCCGTAAGGGACATATTTTGAAACATTGTAGCCGTGCTTTGCCAGCACATACGAAATATTGTCGCCCATGCCGTAAAGCTGCGAAAAAAATATGTTGGGATGATCGGGTGAAATTCCATTTTCGTGCATGAGCGAGGCAAGCAGTTGAGTGCTGTTTTCGTTGTGCGTTGCGGCCACAAAAGACATGTTGTTGTAATGCCGAATGCAGTATTCGATTGCCGCATCATAGTCAGCATCTGTGTTTGCTTTTGTATCGTGGATCGGCGACTGATACCCCTTTTCCTTTGCGCGATCACGCTCCTTTTCCATATACGCTCCGCGAACGAGCTTGACGGCCATAATGTAGCCATCGAGCCTTGCCTGGCGCCGACTTTCTTTTAAATATTGCAGTCTGTCAGTTCTATAAAGCTGTAGCGTGTTAAAAACGATCGGCTGTTCGCGGTTATACTTTTCCATCATCTCGATCGCAAGCCGATCTATCGCATCCTGAATCCACGAATCTTCGGCGTCAATAAAAACCGGCTGGCCGAGAGAATACGCATACTCACAAATTTCGTTGACGCGATTGTGAATGCGTTCGCATTTCGCCTGGCTTTTGGCGTCGAGTTTTTTCTTTGCGCTCAAACGTTCCAGCGTGCCGAGCGGCGCGATCCCAGTAACTTTAAAGACGGCAAACGGAATATTAGGATCGTCTTTTGCCCGCTTAATTGTTCGAATAATTTCATCCTTCGTGTTGTCAAAATCTTGCTCAGTTGCTTTGCCTTCGACGGAATAATCGAGAATCGTGCCGATGTGAGACTGTCCAAGTTTTTCTATGGCTTTCTCACATTCCTCGATAGTCTCGCCGCCGCAGAACTGCTCAAAAATAGTCGCCTTTATCAAACCTTCGACCGGCAAACCAAGCGACAGCGCAAACCTCGCCGCAGTCGAACCAAGAGCGTTCAACATCGGCGAATTCAGCATTTTGAACAGCCGGTATTTCTCGTTTAGTTGTGAATCGGATTTGTCCGCAAATGCAGTCGCGGTGTCCTGAAAATCCAAACGAAATTCGCTCATAAAGAGGGGATTCTACCACAAAGACAAAAAGAACACAGAGAAAAGTCAAGACCAATTACACCGGATAAAATTGTCTGCCGCAGTTTTTTACCGTATTATCTATATTTTTACTTCGTGTTCTTTGTGTCTTTGTGGTGAAAGTTTCTTATGAGTAAAGGCCTTCCAAAAAGATCGGAAAACTATTCCGAGTGGTATAACGAGATCGTCAAACGCGCCGACCTGGCCGAAAATTCCGCCGTTCGCGGCTGTATGGTCATAAAGCCGTACGGCTTTGCGATCTGGGAAAAGATGCAGCGTGCGTTGGACGATATGTTCAAAGCGACAGGTCATCAGAACGCATATTTCCCTCTTTTCGTGCCAAAATCTTTTTTAGAAAAAGAAGAGGAGCACGCCGAGGGCTTTGCAAAAGAATGTGCGGTCGTGACCCACTATCGCCTCAAAGTTGATCCGGACGGCGGCCTGATGGTCGATCCGAATGCGAAGCTCGAAGAAGAACTGATAATCCGCCCGACCTCGGAAACCATCATTTGGAACACCTATAAAAACTGGATCCAATCGTGGCGCGATCTGCCGCTGTTGATCAATCAATGGTGCAACATCGTCCGTTGGGAAATGCGGACTCGGCTATTTCTCCGCACCGCCGAGTTCCTCTGGCAGGAAGGCCATACTGCACACTCGACGGAAGTTGAAGCCGTCGAAGAGACTGAACGGATGCTTGGCGTTTATGCGACATTTGCCGAGGAATGGATCGGCCTGCCGGTTTTGCGAGGTTTGAAAACGCCGAACGAACGATTTGCCGGTGCGGTAGAAACTTATTGCATCGAGGGCCTGATGCAGGACGGCAAAGCGCTCCAATGCGGAACGTCGCATTTCCTCGGACAGAATTTCTCAAAATCGTTCGACGTTAAATTTGTAAACAAAGAAAATCAGCTCGAGTTTCCATGGGCAACAAGTTGGGGCGTTTCGACGCGGCTGATGGGTGCGCTCATCATGGCACACTCTGACGATCAGGGACTTGTTCTGCCCCCAAAACTCGCTCCGATCCAGGTTGTTATTATTCCGATATACAAAACTCCCGAGGACCTCGCAACTATATCTGAGCAGGTCGCACCGATAGTTGAGAAGTTAAATTCCGTCGGAGTCTCGGTCAAATACGACGACAGCGACAATCAGCGTTCGGGATGGAAATTTGCCGAATATGAGTTGCGCGGCGTTCCTATTCGTCTTGGGATCGGGATGCGCGATCTTATAAACGGCACCGTCGAGGTCGCCCGTCGTGACACGCTTTCAAAAGAATCCGTCGCGCTCGACACCGTCGTTGAAACCGTGCAGATCCTCCTCCAACAGATCCAGCAGGCCATTTACCAGAAGGCTCTGAGTTTTCGCGAGGAAAACACGCACCGCATCGAAACCTGGGAAGACTTCAAAACCCAAATCGAAAAAGGCGGCTTCATCCTCGCCCACTGGGACGGCACCCCCGAAACCGAGGAAAAGATCAAAGAAGAAACCAAAGCCACTATCCGATGCATTCCTTTAGACGCTCCGGAAGAATCAGGAAAATGCGTTTATTCAGGCGCGGAATCGAACCGACGTGTTGTATTTGCGAGAGCATATTAGTGTGAATGCGCGTTTATTTTTATGCTAAAATCTCGTTGGGAGGTAAAGATATGATTCAGACCAAAGAACAAATTAGCGATGAAACTATCGCTTTGATTGAATCGCAAGCTAAACTCGCGGGACTCTCAGTTGACGATTACTTAAAAACTCTTATCCCGCATGAAAACGGAAATGGAGCGGAAACATCATTTTATGAAACTGCGTCACCCGAAAAGCGTAAAGAAGCACTAAAAGCATGGCTTAATGGTCCAAAATCAGACGCTCCGGCTCTAGCTCTCGAAGACATCAGCCGAGAGACGATTTACTAATTGCCGCTTTTATGGACATCTGCGTTGATTCAAATATTCTGATTTACAATCTAAATGAATTCTCGCCATTTCATGCCGATGTAACAAGATCGATTTCAAAGCTTGATTCCATAGGTGAAAATCTAATCGTTTTCCCTCAGAATCTGATCGAGTTTTGGGCGGTCGCAACACGCCCGACAATCTCGAATGGACTAGGTTACACGCCCGCTCGTGCTGCCGAAGAGATTGCCCAAATAAAAGCTACATTTCAACTAATCCCCGAAACTCGCTTGATATATCCTGAATGGCAAAGCTTGGTCACCGCTCACGACGTCTCAGGCAAGAACGTCCACGATGCCCGCATTGCGGCTCAGATGAACGTCAACAATATCGACAACATCCTCACGTTCAACGCCAAAGACTTTAAGCGATATGCAAATATCACTGCCATTGAGCCGGAAAGCGTGTAAGAATATCTTTGCAAGTTGGACGGCACCGCCGAAACCGAAGAAAAGATCAAAGAAGAAACAAAAGCCACGATCCGCTGCATCCCGCTCGATGCAATAGAAGAATCCGGAAAATGCGTTTACTCCGGCAACGCCTCAACCAAACGCGTCATCTTCGCCCGGGCGTATTGATTATCGCGGCTCTGTCCATACTATGTTCCGGATCTCTGGGTCAGAGGCGAGAATTTGCTGAAGAGCCTCTGTGAGACGCGTGAGTTGTGGAGTCGCGTCTATCTTTTTGAAGAACTTCTTTATGACTGGAGTGCCCGGGTCAGTGAAGCACAAAAACTCATCGTCGTCTCCATTTTGATGTCCGCAGCACAAAGCGAGCCGAAATCCTTCGTTTTGTATCGGCACATACCAACCCCAATCCTCTGCTACTATCTTTTCAGTCTGGATGCCTTTCTCTGCGAGTTTTTCAACTAAGTATTCGGCGAGTCTCTTGCCCC
>JAYVFJ010000374.1:0-8831 GCA_043773225.1 Chloracidobacterium sp. | reverse complement strand
ACATCGACGACAACCCCGTCAAAGACGCTGACCTGATCTGACGAAAGCTCCTTTGGTCGGAGCAGATCAGCGAGAGCGGCAGATCCCTCGAGGTTTTTTGCCGCACTCTTAGGGAAATAAGCGGGAACCTCGGGCTGGTCGCAGGCGACGATCTTTACAAACTCGTGCTTACTCATTGGCTGAAGCGCGTAATTCGTCCGACGCTGCTCACCAAGCGTCGACCAAGTTTCTTTCGATAACGATTTGCCGCACAAACTTCCCGCTCCGTGCGCCGGATAAACCTCGGTCTCGTCCGGCAGCGGCAAGATCTTCTCATGCAGTGAATCGTAAAGCATGCCGGCCATTTCCTGTGCAGTGAAACCCTTCGAGCCGATAAGATCAGGTCGTCCGACATCGCCAATAAAAAGCGTGTCGCCGGTAAATATTTTTGCCGGACCGCAGGCAGCTTCCCTGCGTGTGTCTTGCAGGCTGGCAGCCTGCGTTCCGACAACTTCTTCCGCAACAATCGTAATGCCTTCGGGAGTATGGCCCGGCGTTTCGAGAAACCGCAGCTTTATGGCGCCGACATTCAATTCGTCACCGTCCTTGACCTTCAGTGTTGGAAATTGTGTATTCGCCCGCTGCCCATAAACGATCTGCGCACCAGTTCGCGCCGCAAGCTCGACATGCCCGCTGACAAAATCGGCGTGCGAATGAGTCTCGATCACATATTTTATCTTCTCGCCATGTGACTCGGCCTCATCAATATATTGCTGAACGTCACGCTGCGGATCAATGATCGCCGCCTCGCCGTCCGAGCCGAGATAATACGACGCGTGCGACAAGCAGCCAAGATAGAATTGCTTGAAATTCATAAAAGTAATTATACAGGATAGACAGGATGAACAAGATACGTCGTTTTAAATGTTATTCATCTTGTTCATCCTGTCTATCCTGTTTGAATAAACCGCCACCGATTCACTAGCTTGAGTTCGTGGAAACCCATATAATGAAAACATAGCATTTATTTACTAATTTTAACGAGGTTAACTACATTGGCAGAACAATTTGACGTAACAATTATCGGCTCGGGGCCGGGCGGCTATGTCGCCGCCGTGCGAGCCGGACAGCTTGGATTAAAGGTCGCAATTATCGAAAAAGAAAAAGACGCGCGTCTCGGCGGCACTTGCGGCCTGCGCGGATGTATTCCGACAAAAGCGTTGCTCAACGCCGCGCATTTATATCAAAAAGCGGGCGAGTTTGAGCATTTCGGTTTGAAAGTCGAAGGCTTGTCATACGATTTTCCCGCTGTGCAAAAATACAAATCCGATGTCGTCTCAAAAAACTCGGCCGGCGTGACCTATCTGATGAAAAAGAACAAGGCCACGATTTTCAACGGCTTTGGCAAGATCGTCGGCAAAGGCAAAGTCGAGGTCGCTCTTGCCGATGGTAAAAAGGAAACCATCGAAACAAAAAACATTATCATCGCCACAGGCTCGGTCGTGCGCCCGATTCCCGGTTTTGAAACCGACGGCAAGCAGGTCGTCAATTCGGATCACATTCTCGAATTAAACCACGTTCCGAAGTCTATGATCGTGATGGGCTCGGGCGCCGTCGGCGTCGAATTTGCCAGCGTTTATGCACGTTTTGGCTGCGACACTACTGTAATCGAACTGCTCGACCGCATCGTGCCGATCGAAGACGCCGACGTTTCAAAAGAATTGTTCCGCAGCTTCAAAAAGCAAGGCATCAAATGCGAGACTGGCATTAAACTCGACAAGCTGACCAAAGATAAGAAAGGCGTCAAAGTTTCCGGCAAAAATGCCAAGGGTGAAGATGTCACTTTCGAAGCCGAGATGCTCCTTGTCGCCGTTGGCCGCATTCCGTTTATCGAAAAACTCGGCCTCGAAAATACTAAGGTCATCGTAAACCCGAGAGGCACGATCAAGGTCAACGAATACTGCGAGACCGGCGAACCGAACGTTTACGCCATCGGCGACGTTATCGACACCGCTTGGCTCGCTCATCTCGCGTCTAAAGAAGGCATCATGGTCGTCGAAAAGATCGCCGGCAAAAAGGTCGAGCCGATCAAACAAAGCCTCGTCCCAAACTGCACCTACTGCGACCCCGAAGTCGCCAGCGTCGGCCTGACCGAAGCCAAAGCGAAAGAAGCAGGCTATGACGTCAAGATCGGCAAATTCCCTTTCTCCGCCTCAGGCAAGGCACGCATCCTCGGCGAGACCGACGGCTTCGTCAAGATCGTCGCCGAAAAGAAATACGACGAGATCCTCGGCGTCCACATCATCGGCCCCCACGCCACCGAACTCCTAGCCGAAGCCTGCGTCGCCATGGCCCTCGAATCCACCGCCGACGAACTAGGCCGCATAATGCACGCCCACCCAACCGTCAGCGAATCCGTCATGGAAGCCGCCGAAGGCGTGCATGATCTGACTATTCATATGTAAAACCCTTGCAATAACCTAACAGTTCGGTTATATTAGTTATGTCAACAATATTCAGAAATGGCGGTTTTAGATTTGTAATTTGGCCAGGCGATCATTCGCCGCCGCATGTTCATGTTTTTCGGGCAGGTGCAGAATTGAAAGTTAATCTTGGCGTAAAGGAAAACTGCCTTATGTAATATTTAATAAGCGGATGAGTAAGCAGGACGAAAATATGGCTTTGCTTGTTGTGGCAACGAACAATGAAATATTTCTCAAACGTTGGGAAGATTTATATGGAAAAATTAACGACAATTGAAGCGCTGGAACAGTTGGGTTATACGAAGGCTGATCTCGAACGGCAATTCCGAGAAGCTACGAAACGCGGTGAAGAATCTTTGAAACATGATCCGCGTGCAGTTTCAGCAAGCTATCAGAACGGTGAGGTGACTGTCCGATTGATGTCCGGTTGGAGTTTCAGCTTCGATCCCAGACGATATAAGTTCCTGAAAAATGCCACCGACGCTGAACTCTCCGACGTCAAACCGCTTGGATTCGGATTTGTTCTTGAGTGGGAAAACCTCGACCAGCATCTTGGCGTCGGCTCGTTAATACTCGACCTGATTGGAGAAAAGTATCTTTCGAAGGAACAAGGACGTCGCAATGGCTCGGCAACCAGCGAAAAGAAAAAAGCCGCATCGCAAACAAACGGCAAACTCGGTGGCCGGCCCAAAAAACAATCATAATGTCACTGATTCAATCGGACCTAGAAAAAGTCGTAGCAGATTTCATATCTAAATCAGAACCAAATGATCGCTATACCTCGTTTGATTACTGCTACAACTATTTTCGGACAACGGACAATTTCATAAGGAACGTTGAAAAAAGCTGCTTGACGCTCGGCTTTTATTTAGCAAGTTGGGGAATGTTCAGAGGTTCAAGTTTCCTGTTGCAAAAAAGCGTTAAGTCTTTTGAGCCAACTATTCGCCGTATTTCTACATTGGATAAATCTGTTTGGAACATTGATGCTGATAATTATACCGACGAAAATATTCACATCATTATTGACCTTTACAACGACATTAAATGCTGCTTGATAAGCAATAGCAACGCTGACTTAGTTTTGATAACAAAAATACTTCTTGGAGTTTTTGGTTTTGTTCCAGCGTTTGACAGATATTTTGCCGATACTTTTAGAGATATTTCTAGCGGACAATGTGGTTTTAGAAGAGTAAATAATAACGCCCTCTCCCTGATAAAAGATTTTTACGAAGCGAACCACGAGGCAATTGACAGATTATCTAGTCAAACATTCACGACAGATTTTTTGACAGGACAAAAAACGAAAGTAAATTATCCAAAAGCGAAGATTATTGACATGTATGGCTTCAGCGTTGGACTGCACAAATCATTGCAAGAATTATAATTTCTAGTTTTTGCTATAATCGCCTTTCTATGGCGACAAATACTTCATACCCTCGCAACAAGATCAACATACTTCTGCTCGAGAATATCTCCGACGCGGCAGTTGAGGAATTGCGCGCGGGCGGATATGCAAATGTTCAAAAGATCAATGGCTCCCTGAGTGAGGCCGAGTTGATAAAGGCCGTTAAAGGCGTTCATCTGGTTGGAATTCGTTCAAAGACGCAGATCACAAAAAGGGTCATCGATGCTGCGGACAAACTACTCGCGGTTGGATGTTTTTGTATCGGCGTTAATCAGGTCGATCTCAAGGCGGCGACTGAGAAGGGTGTTGCGGTGTTTAATGCGCCTCATGCTAATACGCGTTCGGTGGCGGAGTTGATCATTGGGTTGTGTGTGATGCTGATACGCAAGATTCCGGATAAGAATGCGGCGGCACACACGGGTGTGTGGTTGAAGGAGGCGAAAGGCAGTTTTGAGCTTCGCGGCAAGACGCTCGGCATTGTTGGCTACGGCAATATAGGTTCGCAAGTTTCGGCAATGGCTGAATCGTTGGGGATGCAGGTCATCTATTACGACATCGCAACAAAACTGCCGCTAGGCAACGCTAAACAGAATCGCGATCTGAAAGAGTTGTTGAAAAACTCGGACATTGTGACGCTGCATGTGCCGTCGGATGCGACTACGCGGAATATGATTAACGCCGACACGCTCAAGGCGATGAAAAAGGGCAGCATTCTTCTCAACTACAGTCGTGGCGATGTTGTTGATCTCAAAGCGTTAAAAAACGCGCTTGATAAAGGGCATTTGAGCGGCGCGGCGGTGGATGTTTTTCCTAATGAACCGGAAAACAACGCCCATGAATTCACGAATATTTTGCAGAACACGCCGAATGTCATTCTCACGCCGCACATCGGCGGTTCGACGGAAGAAGCTCAGGCGAATATTGGCCTCGACGTTACTTCAAAGCTCATAAAATATCTCGAACTCGGCACTTCGGAAGGCTCGCACACCGTGCCGCCCGTGTCATTGCCTCCTCAAAGCGGAACGCATCGCATACTGCACATTCACCGCAACATCCCGGGCGTGCTTGGCCAGATAAACTCGCGCCTCTCAAAACGCGGCCTCAACATCACCGGCCAGTTCCTCAATACCAACCCCGAGATCGGCTATGTCATCCTTGACGTCGATTCTAAAATATCCAAAGAGGCGTTCGAGATCGTCAAAGGTGTTAAAGGCACGATCAAGGCAAGAATGGTTTATTAAGAGGTTTTTTTGCCGCAGATTAACGCAGATAACGCTGATAAGAATTAAGATAGTAAATGGATTTAAATCTGCGTCATCTGCGTTGATCTGCGGCTAAAATTTTATGTTTATCAAGACCCTACTCTGCGTTGTCACTTTCTTGTTTGTTTCCCACTTTGCTTCGGCCCAGTGGGTCAAACAAACGGTCAACTCGACCGCGTCGTTTCGCGGCCTGTCGGTCGTAAATGAAAAAGTCATCTGGGCAAGCGGCACCGACGGAACGGTCATCAAAACTATTGATGCCGGCAAGACATGGAAAGTAATGACCGTGCCCGGCGCAGAGAAGCTCGACTTCCGCGACATCGAAGCATTCGACGCAAACATCGCATACATCCTCAGCATCGGCAACGGCGAATCTTCGCGCATCTATAAAACAACCGACGGCGGAACAACGTGGAAAGAGCAGTTTCGCAATAAGAACGAAAAGGCGTTCTTTGATGCCTTGGCCTGTCTGAATCCAAACTATTGTTTTGCCCTTAGCGATCCTGTAGAAAATCGCTTTCTTCTACTCGGATTGAGCGACGATAAAGAAAGTTGGGAGCCAATGTTCACACCGGATTTACCGGAAGCAAAACCAGCTGAAGCGGCATTTGCAGCCAGCGGAACCTGCGTGTTTATCAATCTTCTTAACATTTTCTTTGTGACGGGCGGGAAGGAGGCTCGCGTTTTTCGTGCGTACTCGCGCTTCGGCTATGGATGGATCTGGGAGCCTTTCGCTACGCCATTTCTCCACGGATCAGCCGGCAGCGGAATTTTCTCGATCGCCATGTTCAACGGCGAAGAAGGTGTGATTGTCGGCGGCAACTATGAGAAGCCCGATCAGGCTAAGGATAATTTGGCTTTTACGACCGACGGTGGACGGACATGGAAACTTGGGAAAGGTCTAAGAGGTTATCGTTCTTCGGTTACCTACGTCAATCAAAAAACGATCATCGCCGTCGGAACCAACGGAACGGATATTACGCGTGACGGTGGAAAGACTTGGAAAAAATTTGGGAATGAAGACTTGAACGCCGTTCAGTCAAAAGGCAAACGGGCAACTTGGGCGGTCGGGCCGAAAGGCATGGTCGTTAAAATGAAATGACTTATGCCTGGTACGACATTCTCGGAACGCTTGGCGTTGGCGTTATTGTTCTCGCTTACATTCTGCTTCAGATCGGGCGTTTGCGGAGTGAGCAATTGGCGTATTCGGTGATGAACGCTGTCGGAGCGACGCTGATTTTGATCTCGCTTTATTACGACTTTAACTTCCCTTCCTTTGTAGTAGAATTTTTCTGGCTTATTATCAGTTTGTTTGGTATCGGAAAGTATTTGATGGCGCACCAGAGATGACGTGCCGGCAGGGATGCCGGCGTTCCATATGCAGAATTTTACGAGCATTCCATTTAAGACCGAGAAATATCAAGGGCTGGCTGAGGTCAATGGCTTTGCAAAGTTTTCGAGTGCCGGCATTGTGCTCGAATTTGAAACAAAGGCATTGGGCCTGGTCTCGCTGGGAGTAGAAGAAGGCCGTATCTCGATTCAGGATATTCTCGATATAAAGTTTAAGAAAGGCGTTTTCAAACGCAGCGCCAAGATCGAGATCCGCACAAGATCGCTTGCCGCGATGGCCGGGCTGCCAAATGACAGCGGCAAACTCGTTCTCAAATTAAAACGCGAAGACATCGAACGCGGTAATGAGGCAGTCGATAAAATGCAACGGGATATGTCCGAGTATGCGGCTTCGCTGCCGCCCACGCACACTCCGGTGAGCGTTCTTTTTGACGAGAGTGAAGACGAAACTAAGGAGTTGCGAGATCACTATAACTTCTCCGATGGGGTTCGAGGAAAGTATCTCGAACGCCTAAAAAAACCAGACGAGTAATAGAACCTTTGCGTTCTCTAGCGCGCGCAGCGTTGAAAACATTTCCTAAACGCAGAGACCGTCAAGATCGCAGAGACATGATAGGAAGGAGAATCTATATGCCTAAATATGTAATAGAAAGAGAAATTCCCGGTGCGGGTAATCTGTCCGCCGAACAGTTGCACGGCATTTCGCAGACTTCGTGCGGCGTGCTAAGCGAACTTGGGCCGCGGATACAGTGGCTGCATAGTTATGTGACCGGCGACAAGATCTACTGTGTCTATATCGCACCAAATGAAGAGATGGTTCGCGAACACGCTACTCGCGGGGGATTCCCGGCCAACAGTATCGCCGAGGTCAAAACCATCATTGACCCGACCACGGCAGAAGGTTAGTGGAAATTAGCAAGAAAGATGATCCTGGCACGCCGCCTATGCCGCCCGCTCAACTGCAGCGGGCGGTGTTCATAGCCGTGCTCTCGTTCCTGTTCTTTTTAGCGATGATGTTCGCGTATTATATCAGGCAGTCGGCTTTGTATTTCCTGCTGGCTACGGCGTTTTTGATCATTTATCTGATAACGATGGTCTCGTTCGTCCGCCTGAGAAAAAGTGAGGACCGTTCGCGAAAATGAGCAAATTCGAGCACTATTTTCTATGTGTTCTATGTGACCTATGTGGTTGATTTTTTTTCACCACCTAGGCGCATAGAATACAAAGTTATCGGGTCGGGGCCAAAGAAATCGCTTGACATTTACGCAATTCTGTGCTATTGTTGCAACATGAATAATAACCGCTTATCAAGACGGATAACAAAAGTAAAAACTTTTTTCAAAAATCGTGGGACAGGTCTAAAATCTGACCATAACCTTATTATTGACAATATTTACGCTGTCCCACACGCCGGTGGAACAACTTGGGACAACCTGGGACAACGGAAAGGCGAGGAATAGCAATTAAGTTCCATGTTTGCATATAATTACCGGCATTGCCCTGTGACCCAATGTGACACAACCTATGACAGATCGAAATTTCACCATGAGCATTAAAACCGACGTTGTGACAACCGGGAATTCTCTTATGTTCCGAATTTTTGTATTCTGTAGGTTGAGTTTACTTTCCTCCCGGAGAATTTATGAGCGTTGAAGTCGTAATGCCCCAGATGGGCGAGTCTATAACCGAAGGAACCGTTTCCAAATGGCTGAAAAAGGTTGGCGAGCGTGTCGAAAAGGACGAGGCCATTCTTGAGATCTCGACCGACAAGGTTGATGCCGAGGTTCCAAGCCCCGGTGCCGGCATTCTGCTTGCGATAAATACGCAGGAAGGCGAAACCGTCGAGGTCGGAACCGTCGTGGCAGTGGTCGGCGAAGAAAGTGAGAGTTCAGTTGGCGGTGGGCAGTTGGCAGAAAGCAGTCAGCCGGAAGTTGCTCAGGACCAATCGGTTGCTAAACCTGCACAAGCTGAATCGGAAACAAAAGCCGCTGTTGCCGTTACCGGAGCGTCTGCAAATCCGCAATCCGCAATCCGCAATCCGCAATCGAGCGACGCGGCCGAGGTCGTCATGCCTCAGATGGGTGAATCCATAACCGAGGGCACTGTTTCCAAATGGCTCAAATCCGTTGGTGACAAGATCGAAAAGGACGAGGCTTTGTTGGAGATATCAACTGATAAGGTTGATGCCGAGGTGCCTTCACCGGCCGCGGGAACATTGCTTGCGATCAATGTTCAGGAAGGCGAAACGGTTGAGGTAGGCTCAGTTCTTGCGCTGGTTGGTGAGGCTAGCACAACATCAGGGCAAACCACACAAGCTCAGCCTAAGACAGGTCAGGAAGGCGGGCTTGCCCC
>JAYVFJ010000373.1:0-13415 GCA_043773225.1 Chloracidobacterium sp. | reverse complement strand
CAGGCTAAAGTGCAAAATAGGCTTATTGCCAGATCGTTTGCTTACCGCCCATCGCCAATAAATTGTCAAATATCCATAACCACCCTAGCGCAAAATTGCATAAATGTCAAGAGTTTTCATTGATGCAACGTCCGCCGCATTAGCGGCGAATTGATTTTAGCCATGTGCTTTCAAGCCACGGTAAGCTGGTGTAAAATTATCCCGCGCCCAAGTCAGCGAAGGATGAGACATCTCCCGTTATGATTCCAAACGATTTCAACACAGCACATGCAGAGGTCGTCCGGCTCGTCAAGACGTTTGCGGACAGCCACGACAAGTATCTTGAGGCCAATTACAACGAATCTGCCGCGCGAAAAGACTTTATCGACAAGTTTTTTATCGCTCTCGGCTGGGATGTAAATCACGACGAACAAACCAATCCTTACGAGCAGGAAGTTAAGGTTGAAAGAAATGTGGCTGTTGCGGCCCGCGTTAAGAAAGCCGATTATGCATTCTTTCTAAAGCCGAATTTCGCCCAAGAGCGCTTCTTTGTCGAAGCCAAACGGCCGTCGGCGGTCCTCGGTACGCCCGACAACTGTTTCCAGACGATCCGTTACGCATTTAGCAGCGCAAAGGCCGCGCTCTCGATACTTACAAACTTTAACGAGCTTTATATTATCGATTGCCGTTTCCGTCCGGACATCGGGACAGCGGCGAATCATATTCACAAGAAGTTTTCATTCGCGGATTTTTACGACGCAGCGAAATTTGGCGAGGTCTATTATCTTTTTAGCCGTGAGGCGGTAGAGGCAGGAAAGCTCGATGAATATGCCGCTGCGTTGCCAAAGCCAAAAGGCAAGGCCGTTCAACGTCGGCTGCTTGGCGACAACTATCAGGAGATAGATGACGCGTTTCTTGTTCAGCTTGAGGTTTATCGCGCAGAGCTTGCGAAAATGTTTAAGCGCAAGAACACATCCTTAGACAGCGACAGCCTGACCGAAGCCGTCCAGCGAACCATAGACCGTCTTGTATTTATCCGTTTTCTCGAAGACAAGCTCATCGAGCCAAGCACGATACTTGATAAATTCGGTGATGAGCCGCATCCGTGGAAAAAGTTTATCTCGAAAAGCCGCGAATTCGACAAAACCTATAACGGGATCATTTTCAAAGAGCATCCCGTTATCGACCGCGACAATTTTGTTGTCGATAACAAGACTTTTACGGACATTACCGACAGTCTTGCGGATAAATACTCGCCGTATCACTTTAATTACATACCGATCCACATTCTTGGCAGTATTTACGAACGCTTTCTCGGCTCGGTGATCGTGGCGACGGCCAAGCGTGCGACCGTCGAGCAAAAACCGGAGGTTAGAAAGGCTGGCGGTGTTTTCTACACGCCGCAATACATCGTCAAATACATTGTCGAGAACACTATCGGTGAACTGTTGCAGAAGCCCGCACGAAGTAAGGGCATCGTGGGCGACGAGGGTGCCCTTACTACCGTGCGGGCTTCTGCAACGGCCGTCACTCCAGCGGATGTCGCCAAGATGCGTTTCGCAGACATTGCCTGCGGCAGCGGTTCATTTCTGCTTGGAGCTTACGAATACCTGCTCGCGTGGCACACGAAGTATTACAACGAAAAGGCGTCAAAGAAAGAAGCAAAAGAAGCCGGGTGCATTACCAACGACGACGGTTCGTTTGCCCTGTCATTCGAGCAAAAGAAGGAAATACTCGTCAACAATATTTATGGCGTTGACATTGACCGCCAGGCTTACGAGGTGACACAGCTTTCGCTCTTTCTCAAACTGCTCGAAGACGAAACGCAAGGCACCAAACAACAATTCCTCATCGGCCACCGCGAATCGCTGCTGCCAAATTTGTCAAACAACATCGTCTGCGGCAATGCTCTTGTCGATTGGGACGTAACCGGCGGCGATCTCTTTGAACAGATCGACAGCGACAAACAAATGAAGCTCAACCCCATGAGCTTTGAACAAAAATTTCCCGAAATAATGCGAAACGGCGGCTTCGATGCAATCATCGGCAACCCGCCGTATGTTCGTCAGGAACAGCTTGGCGATCTAAAGGTTTATCTCAAAAAGAAATACAAGGTCTTTCACGGCGTTGCTGACCTTTACACCTATTTCATCGAGCGTTACTTCCAGATACTTCACCCAGACGGAGTTTTTGGAATAATCGTCGCGAACGGATGGATGCGTTCGCGCTTTGGTGTTCCGCTTCGCCATTTTTTAAGTAAGAAAGACTTGCTGGAAATAATAGATTTTGGCGATCTTCCAGTATTCAAAGGCGTCGCGGCATATCCTTGCATCGTTCGTGCGAGCAATTCCCCCGCGGACGAGACTTTTCTTGTTACAAAAGTCCACGATCTCAAGTTCGACGGATTGAGTCTTGAGAAATACGTCAACAAGAACCAGTACAGCGTCTCGAAAGATCAGCCAAACGACAATGGTTGGTCGCTCAGTCAGAACGCAGTTGAGTTTCTATTAGCCGGTTTGGCTAAAAAAGGTGTAGCTCTTGGTAAATATGTAAACAATGACATCTATTATGGAATCAAGACCGGATTCAATGAAGCGTTTATTATCGATTCCGACACCAAAAATACATTGATAGCCGAAGATTCATCTAGCAAAGAAGTAATAAAGCCCTTTCTTTTTGGACGTGACATAAAGCGATACACGAAACCGGCTCTTGGCAAGTACATTATTTTCACGCGGCGAGGCATGGACCTTAACAAATATCCAGCTATCGAAAGACATCTCCTCAAATACAAAGATCGGCTTACACCAAAACCCGATAACTGGAAAGGCAAAGAATGGAAAGGACGCAAGGCAGGCTCATACAAGTGGTATGAGATTCAGGACGCCGTAGATTACTTCGAGAAATTTGAGAAACCAAAGATTCTCTATTCCGAGATTGCGATTAAAGGACAGTTTCACTTGGATACCGATGGCTTCTACTGCGAAACGACGGCCTTTTTTATTTCAAGTGACGACAAATATCTAGTTGGTGTTCTCAACTCGAAGGTCACTGTCTTCATTATGAAGCTTCTCGGAGCAAAGATCCGAGGCGATTATATTCGATGGAAGTCGATTTACATGCGGGAGTTGCCGATTCCTAACATTGACCTATCTAACGCCGACGAAAAGGCGATGCGCGACCTGATCGTTCGTTCGGTTGAGCAGATAATGGAGGCGAAGCAAAAACTTGCGGCGGCGGCGTCAGAGCGTGACCGCGATTTTTGGCAGAACAAATGCGACGTTCTCGAAAAAACCATCGACGATGCGGTCTATAAACTCTACGGCCTCACGCCGGACGAGATCGCGCTCGTCGAGGGTAAATGAAAACAGGCGGCTTCAGCCGTCTTTCCCGCAGGGCAAATAGCCACGACCGTTTACGGCGTGGATAGTATGAGAGAACGATTTGCGAGGGCGATTTATCGTCCTTGCTATTACTGGCTTAAGCCGTCGGAAATAAGGACGCTAAAACGCCCTCTGATAAATCCCGACAACCGGAACCACGCCCTAAAGGATCGTGGCTATGTGCCGCGAAACGCGGACCAATTCTCAACCTAAAAAAAATCCGGCGGCGACACGGCCGGAAATAATCATCTCTTGTCACCGTTGACGACCGGGGTTTTGGCTTGCTGTTCCACTTGTTCCTGTGTCCCGGAACGGAACAAACTGGCCCACTTTTACTCCACATGCCACCCAGGATGCTTGAGATTCCATTCTAGATCGTGACCGATTCGCGGTATTCGCCCCAGACTTTGCGTAAGGTGTGGCTGATTTCGCCGACTGTGACATGGGATTCGACGGCGGTGAGGATGTGCGGGAGGAGATTTTCGGTGCCCGCAGCGGCGGCTTCGATTTTGTTCAATGCGTTTTCGGCGGCAGCGGTGTCGCGCTTTGCTCGGATTGACTGCAACCTTGCGACTTGATCGCGTTCGATCTGTTCGGCGATCCGCAAGACGGGCATCGGCACTTCTTCATCAAGTTGAAAGCTGTTCATGCCGACGACGAGGGCGTCGCCGGTTTCGACGGCACGTTGATAATCGTAGGCGGCTTCCTGTATCTCGTTCTGCACATAACCGGTCTCGATTGCCCGCAACATTCCGCCCATGGCGTCAATCTTTTCGATGTAATCGCGTGCTTTTTGTTCTAGTTGAGTCGTGAGTTCTTCGATTGCATAACTTCCGGCAAGCGGGTCAACTGTGTCGGCCACGCCCGATTCGTGAGCGATGACTTGCTGTGTGCGGAGCGCAATACGGGCGGCGTTTTCCGTCGGCAATCCAAGCGCTTCGTCCATCGAGTTTGTGTGCAGGCTCTGCGTTCCGCCAAGCACAGCGGCGAGGGCTTGGATCGTTGTGCGGACTACGTTGACCTCAGGCTGCTGCGCGGTAAGGGTGGAACCCGCCGTTTGTGTGTGAAAACGGAGCGTCAGCGACTTTGGGTCTTTGGCACCAAAGCGGTCTTTCATTATCCGTGCCCATAGGCGTCGGGCAGCGCGAAATTTGGCGATCTCTTCGAGCAGATTGTTATGCGAATTAAAGAAAAACGACAACCGCGGCGCAAATTTATCAACGTCGAGGCCGACATCTATCGCTGCCTGCACATAGCAAATTCCGTCAGCGAGCGTAAACGCAATTTCCTGCGCGGCGGTCGAGCCGGCTTCGCGGATATGGTAGCCGGAGATCGAGATCGTGTTCCAATTCGGCACCTCGGCGGCACAATATGCAAACGTATCGGTGATCAAACGCAGCGAAGGCTTTGGCGGATAAATGTATGTGCCGCGAGCGATGTATTCCTTTAAAATGTCATTCTGGATCGTGCCATTTACCTTATCAAAACCGACGCCTTGTTTTTTTGCGACTGCAAGATACAAACACAAAAGCGTCGAAGCCGTCGCATTTATCGTCATCGAAGTCGAAACGGTATCGAGCGGAATGCCGTCGAACAACGTCAGCATGTCGTCGAGACTGTCAATCGCAACGCCGACCTTACCTACCTCGCCGGCGGCAAGCGGATCGTCCGAATCAAGCCCGATCTGCGTCGGCAGATCAAACGCAACGCTCAACCCTGTCGTGCCCTGCGACAAAAGATATTTGTATCGTGCGTTGGATTCTTCCGCCGTGGCAAATCCGGCGTATTGCCGCATCGTCCAGAGCTTGCCGCGATATACGTTGCGCCTGATGCCGCGAGTGTAAGGGAAATCACCCGGAGAGCCGAGGTCGTCGGCATAATTTACCGGCGTTGTATTATGTGGATTAAAATCGTTCGGTAGCTCGATGCCCGAAGATGTCTGAAATTTCTCACGCCGCTCTGCCATAGCTGAGATAGATTACCACAGCTTAGGTTGCCATAATAGCGCGCAAAAATTTAATAGTTTCATCTAACAACGTGAACGCTTTTTATGATATTTTGATAATTGGAGAAGATAAAACAATGAGCACTTCATTAAAGAAAAATCAGAAAAAGACCGTTGAACTCTCAACCAATGGCTCAAAGAAACAGAGCAGCCGATCACCAAAGCCGGCTTTGGTTGATCGAGATTTGATGTTTCGTCCGGACTCTCCAAAACCTCACAAGCTTATTTCAGAATCGAAAGAAGAACGTGAGAAACGCTTGGCTAAACTCAAGAAACTGACGTTGAAAGTCCTTCAGGCTTATTATGAAGATCATCAAATGCAAAAGTCTTAATGACTAATTTCACAATTGACACTTCGACTCTTATTTCAAGAAAATTGTCGGATCTGCCTGACAGTTTCCTTTTTTCATCAGTTGCATTGATGGAGCTAATGGCGAGTGCTAAGGACGATTCATGGCGAAAGACGCTTGAGAGCCTGTATCGAAAATACGCAAAAAACGGTTCTCTAATTGTGCCCAATGTCGAAGATTGGCTGATGGCAAGCAAGGTGCTTTATTGGCTTGCTCATGGGCGTAAGCGAAATGCCAAAGGAAAATTTCCCCGTTTGATTTCCGGAGCATCTCAGCGAATGGCTCTCGATGCTTTGATCGCCGTCAGCGCAAAACGGTGGAAGGCAACGGTAATCACCGACAACTGGGATGACTTCAAATCAATACAGAAATATTGCAGCGTAGAGATCGTAAAGGCGTCGGAATTCTTTAGCTGATTTTTACGGCTTGTCTAATTTAATTACAATTTCCAAACCGCTCGGTGCGCGATTTCGCGCAAAGACATGTCCGCCGCAGGCCTCGACGCATGTCTTGACGATCGCGAGGCCGAGGCCTGTGCCGCCGGTGTCACGGGATCGGTCGTCCTGAACTCGAAATAGTGGGTCAAATATCTTTTCGAGCATTTCTTCAGGAACGCCGGGACCATCGTCGGACACCGTCAAAATAACGTGGCGTCCATTTTTTTTGGCTGATATACCGACTTTGCCTTTATCGGCGGCATGATCCAGGCTGTTGCGAACAACATTTGCGATCGCGCGGAAAAGAAGTTCGGGTTGAGCTTTAGCAGCAAGGTTTTCATTGACTGCGATCTCAACATCATGCTTTCCTGCCGTGGTTTCACGATCAACGACCCTTTCAACAAGCGAGCGTAGATTTACCGATTCAAGTTTGACGGCCGCGCCATGCAGGCCGGATTTTGAATAGCTGAGCAATTCGCCGACGAGTTTTGACATCAACTCGACCTCTTCGCGGACGTCGACAACGTGAGGTTGGTTTTCGGCTCGAACGCGCTCTTCAAGGATGGACAACGCGAACTGCATTCGTGCAAGCGGCGAATTTAGCTCATGCGAAATATCGCCTAAGAATCTTTTCTGACCGCTGACAAAACCCGAAAGACGCTTTGCGAGATTGTTTATCGAAGCACCCAGGCCTCCAAGTTCATCCTTTCGCCGGTCGTCAACACGGACAGTAAAGTCTTCAGCGGCAATTTTCTCGGCGGCTTCGGTCATCTGCTTCACCGACTTGGTAATGCTTCTGACAAAAGGCAGCCAGAAGATGATCGAAATTCCAACAACTGCGGCTGCCAGAAAAACCCAAGGCCACGGATCGAAGAATAATCCATTGCCGTTAGGAGAATCCGAGCGCGCGATCAGACGAGATCGAATTGGCTCGTTTTTACCTGAAATGAATGTGAGTGTTCTGATGATTTTCCAATAATTTGTTGGGTCGGCAGTAGTGAAAGACATTGTTTGCGGCAAACCTGGCGGTGCCAAGCCGCCGGGGCCGCGTCGCGGCTGATTGCTCGGGATATTACTGGGACGCGGACCAAAGCCCGAGAAATGGGTAATGTCATCGTAAACCGCCGCGGGCAGTGTGACCGGCTGGCCGCCTAGTTGTTTGCCCTCAAAATCAAAAAGAAAAAAATCTACTTTATAAGCATCGGAATATTTTTTCAGAATCGCATCCCTTTCATCGCGTGACAGCTCGTCAGTTGCACTTTCGATCAGTCTTGACACTGCTTCGAGACGGTTGGCAGCTTCTCCAAAAATTGGAGCACTTCGTTCGAATTGCACATTTAACCCAAAGATCAACAAAAAGATTGCCGCGAGCAACAGCAGGTTCAAAAAGAACCAGACCATGATCTTAGAAAAAAGTGGAAGTTTGACGCCCATCATTCAAGTTCCTCGCCGCCGAAGGCGACAAACATATAACCGACCGAGCGCAACGTACGGATGTATCGCGGGTTCTTAAAATCGTCACTCAATTTTCGCCGGAGCGACGAAATATGCACATCGATAGACCGGTCAAAAACGTCATGTTCACGCCCGGCGATCTCGTCCAGAATTTGATCTCGGTTCATAACGCGTCCTGCCGAACGAATAAGACAATGCAGCAGGTCGAATTCCAGCGCGGTCAGATCGAGCGGCTTTCCGTCGCATATCGCCAAGCGCGTGGCGAGACTCAACACAATATCGCCGGCGATGATCTCGTCGCCACCATCGGACTGACGAACGGTGATTTTCGCACGGCGCGTGACCGCGCGAAGCCGGGCAAGCAGCTCACGCGTCGAAAACGTTTTTGGCAAATAATCATCCGCTCCGATTTCAAGGCCGACTATGCGGTCGGCTTCGTCGCCAAGAGCCGTGAGCATCAACACCGGCACGTCCGACACGCTGCGTATCTGCCGCAGAACTTCAAACCCGTCAATCCCCGGCAGCATTACATCGAGAATGACCGCGTCAAACGATTTTTCACTCACCGTTCTCACGCCTTCAGTTCCCGTGTGAACCGCGCTCACCTCAAATTCAAACGGCGCGAGATATTCACCGACCAGACGACATAGCTTTACGTCGTCGTCGATCATCAGTATCTGAGATCTTCGATTATTTTCTTTCACCCGACGTGCCATAGTTTAAGTCAAAAAACACATTATTCTATAAACTTTACAAACTCTTAACAATTTTCCCGATTTAAACATAATTTCTTTACAAAGTTCAATTATCCTTTAGCATGTAAGACAAGACGAAGCTTATCCGGTTCAAGTTTACCGAGCCCCAAGTTTTACCGGGCATCGGAAATGCCTAAGCAGGGTAAGCGTCTTAGCTAAAAACGAATGAGACGGAGTCGGACCCTCTCATTCGTTTTTTCTTCTAGTCCGGCCTCAAATAGCCCACAGCCATCAGTTTCTTCTAATAGACAAGCCGAAAGCACGAATATAGCGTTTTCCGTTAATATTCGTGCTTCGGCGATCACAATGCCAAGTTTTTTGACTATTTCGCCCGCCTCGCCTAGCATTAACAACTTGAACTATTTCAATTATTTTACAGAGATCGAGGATACGTTTGTCCGCCGGCGCGGAAAGCATCTGTTTTTGAGTCCGCTCGATTGGGCACTGATCGAGGCTTGGCAGGATCGCGGCATCCCTCTGCATATCGTTATCCGCTCTATCGAATCGGTCTTTGATGTTTTTGACAAGCAGCCGCCGGGCACGCGAACGATCAAAAGCCTCTTTTACTGCCGCGAAGAAATCGAGGTGCAATATAAGGAGTGGTTGACATCGCAGACAGGGAAGAGTGCGGAGTCGGGAGTCGTAAGTCGCGAGTCGCAGTTTTCGACAGAAGCGGTCGCCGATCACATACAAAAGTCAATCGATGTTTTAAAGGGCATTTCGATTGACGGCCTGCGCGAAGATATTGCACGTGCTTTATCGCGCCTCGAAGAACTGGCTGCGAATTTGACCAAAGATTTTGAAACTGTTGATAAAACGCTCGGCGATATCGAAAAAATTCTCGATCGCGCGATGCTGACAAATTGGGAGCCGGCGCATCTAAAGATCATAAAGAAAGAGATCAACGGTCAGCTTCGCGAATACAAAGCCGAGATGGAAGCGGAAAATTATAAAAATACTTTTGACCTCATGCTCTTAAAACGTCTGCGAGAGGAAGCCGGAATACCACGCCTCGGACTATTTTATTTATGAAAAGTTTTGTGTCCGTATTCGCAATTTTGCTGCTGCCTTCGTCGGTTAGTTTGCTCAAACAAAGGCGAAAAACGCGCACTTCGTTCGTAAATAATCCGAAAAGAAGTGTATTGTGAAGCTGGTTTATGATACAAAGAGACGTTCGGAAAACAAAAAAACAAGGAGAACTAGATGAATAAGCTCATGATAAAGAAGCTTGGCGTTCTGTCAGTTGCCAAGATACAAGCCGTCCTAATGGGAGTTGTCAGTCTGCTGGTTGCCATACCTTATGGCCTGATCATAATAGGTATCAGTCTCTTAGGCGCCGCCGGAGCTCGCGGCGACTCCGGGTTTGCCGTTGGAGGACTGGGGATCGTCGGCGGCATAGCGATTATGATAATACTGCCGATAATCTATGCCATCGTCGGCTTTATTGTGGGGGCCATCAGTGCCCTCGTTTACAACATCTTCGCGGGAATGGTGGGCGGCATCGAAATCGAAGTCGAAACCCTATATTGAGCACGAATTATTTAACGGGTGATTGTTTAGAGGTTCGGATCGAGAAGATCGTGCCGCGCGGACTTGGGCTTGCGTTTGCCGAGAAACTGACGGTTTTAGTGCCGCTGAGCGTTCCCGGTGACGACCTGCGTGTCCGTCTCGTCGGGGTCAAAAAGCGGATGGCGTTTGCCGAGATCGTCGAGATCAAGCAGCCGGGGCCGCAGCGGATCGCGCCGCCGTGCGAGTATTTTGGCAGATGCGGCGGCTGCGATTTTCAGCAGGTGAATTACGCCGCGCAGCTTGAGGCAAAAGTCGGCATCATTAAAGATTGTCTGCACCGCATCGGCAAGATCGAACACGACACTGACATTCCCATAATTCCAAGCCCACAGCAATTCAACTATCGCTCGCGTGCCCGCTGGCACATTGATCGTGACCAGAAAGCAATCGGTTATTTTGCCCGTGATTCGCACGACGTGATAGACATCGCCGCGTGCCCGATCCTGACGCCCGAATTGGGAACGGTATTAGAAAATACACGCGCGAGCATTGAATGGGAAACGCTTTGGGCCGAACGTTCCGAGATCGAGGCCGCAACCGGTGAAGACGGCCGAGTTTCGATCGCTTCGGAAGAATTCATCGAGTCGCCCGCCGAACTTTCGTTTGCCGTGAATGGCGACACCTACACTTACTCCTCAGATACATTTTTCCAGGCCAACAAATCTTTGATCGGCGAATTGATAAACGTTGCCATCGGCGGAGCGAGCGGCGAAATGGCGTTCGATCTATATTGCGGCGTTGGGCTGTTTACACTGCCGCTGGCAAGGCATTTCGGCACGGTGTTAGCTGTTGAGGAAAATACGACCGCGGTCGATTTTGCAAAAAGGAATGTCGCTGCCGCCGGACTCGACAACGCAAAAGTAGTCGCCAAGAGCGTCAATAAATTTTTATCGGAAAACAAGACAAAAAAGATCGACTTCATTTTAATTGATCCGCCGCGAGCCGGCACCGAAAAACATGTGATCAATGCTATCGCCGCGCTGAAGCCTGCGCAAATATCTTATGTCTCATGCGAACCGTCAATCCTTGCCCGTGACCTGCGAATTTTGATAGATGCCGGTTACGCCATCAAACAGATAACCGCTCTGGATTTGTTTCCGCAGACGCATCATGTCGAAACTGTTGTTCGGCTAGGCTTATGAGTTGCCACTAGTCTTATGAATTGCCACTAGCTTTAGCTAGTGGTCAGATTAAGCATAAACATCATCGGCTTTAGCCGAACAAAAGTAGGTGATCTTCGTATTTGTTTTAGCTGAAGTTTTAAGGAGTTGGGCTAAAGCCCGGATTCTTTATTCCCTTCGTTACCACTAGCTAAAGCTAGTGGCAATTTATAGAATTTACCTATGCCGAAAAAGAAACCCGAACCATCAGACGCTATGGCAAAAAGCCACTCCGTTGTCTGCCGCTATTGCGGGCAGAAAAATGCGGTCAAGGCCGACTATGCGAACAACGCTGCGAATTGCGGCCGCTGCAAACTGCCGCTCTCGAACGAGCCGCACAAAAAATTTGCCAGCCTACATAAGGACGAGTATATTCACGAAGCCGACAAAAAGGCTCTCGCGGCGCTCAAGGCGATTCCCGGCGTCGATTCGGCGTTGAAGAAACTGCTCGCATGGACCGGCGAATCGGCGATTCGCGTCTCATTCATGGCGAGCGCCGTCAAGGTGACGCCAAAACAATGTCCTGATCTTCACGCCAAATTGCTGGTTGCCTGCAACACGCTTGGTGTTGAAATGCCCGACATGTTTGTGCAGCAAAATCCGCAGGTCAACGCATTTACAGGCGGCGTCGAAAAGCCGATCATTGTTTTGCATTCGGCGTTGATCGAGCGTTTGAATGACGAAGAAACGCTTGCCGTCATCGCTCACGAGGTCGGTCACATCCACGCCGAGCACGTGCTTTATTTAACTGCTGCCCGACTGATGGAGGCGCTCATCAATGTCTCCGCCGCACGTCTGCTGCCGGGCTCCGAGATCATAAAACTTATCATCTCGATGGGCATCGCCAGCGCCTTGCTCGCGTGGGCGCGTCGCGCCGAATTGAGCTGCGACCGGGCCGCCATGCTTGTCACGCAGGACCCTCACGTCATAGGCCGCACCATGATGAAACTCGCCGGCGGCACATTTGCCTCAAAGATTGACTACGAACTGTTTCTCGAACAAGGCCGCGACTTCAAAAAGAATTATGATGCGAACCGCCTAGACCGCTTCTGGGCCGACGTAATGAACTCCGGCCTCTCGCACCCATTCCCGATCTGGCGCGTCGCCGAGATTCTCGAATGGGTCGATAGCGGCCAGTATCAAAAGTTGTTGGAGAAGAAATAACAACTTGACCGATGAGGATCATTCTAACTACAACTCCGACTGCTTACGAAGCCGAGATTCTGGCCGAAAAGATCATCGAAGCGAAACTCGCGGCCTGCGTGCAAATCCTCCCACAAATGACGTCGGTCTATGTCTGGCAAGGTAAGGTGCAAAAAGAAGGCGAGCACCTTATGCTTATCAAAACTTTGCCTGAAAAATGGGAAGAACTGGGAGACTTTATCACGGCAAACCACAGCTATGATATCCCTGAGATCGTCGCCATTGACACGAAGCAAGTTTCAGAATCATACCTAGCTTGGGTCAAAGCAAGTTTGGAATAAAGTTGATCTTCCGCCTACTTCTAGTTATATCAACTTAATGCCAATACGGTTAGCTAGGGTTTTGAGATAATCAATGTGCCCCGGATTTTGATGTTCACCTTGATAATATTCGCGGAATAGGCGTTCTCCTTCTACTCGATCCGCATGCAGAACCAAAAGAGCGATATCGAGTTTCGCCCGTGGAGGTGCATCATTTAAATTGCCATAATTCTCGCGGAACAAAGTGCGTGTTTCGTATAAGGCGAAATACCTGAACCCTACCGATTTGAGCCCGTCTATTACTATACTAGCCAAGTTATCAACCCCCTCGTTTAGATTCCACCAGACATCCTTTCCGTATAGCAATGCAGGAAGACGTGTTCTCGCTTGACAGTACAATTCCTGATAGAACTTCGTTGGCTTATGCCAGTCTTCAAAATCGTATAATTCCTTTATCAGGACGCCAAGGTTGACTGTGAATTTTCCATAGAGGTTCATCCTGAAAGGAGGTATCTCAGGAGCTAGTTCATACGGACCGGTCTGAAAGTGGACAACTTGAAATATGCCTCCCTCAGCAGTTTCACGATTAAAAGTACGCCCTTTTTTCCGAAACCCTAGCGGCTTCAAAAACTCAGATACTCTTGCCTGGATTCCATCTAGAATTTTGACATTTTCAGATTTCTCTACCACGATCTTCAAGACGGAATGCTATTTTCCGTTGTCTATTCCTGCGTTACACGTTTTGACAATAAAATCGACGGCGTCTTTTGGCGAGTCGGTGAGGTGGATGAGGCCGAGGTCTTCGGGGTTTATCATCTTTTCGTTGAGCATGGTCGAGGTCAGCCATGAGAGCATGCCG
>JAYVFJ010000372.1:0-3394 GCA_043773225.1 Chloracidobacterium sp. | reverse complement strand
GTATCGCCCTTGCTAACGCGCGGGCTTTCGCATGTTTCAAATTATTGCTGGTTGCCGTCCTTATCGAAAGTGATTACAACGGGCGGAAACATCGGTCTCGAATTGCCGGTTTTAGTGACCAGTTTCTTCGTCGAGGGCTGGGCATTCGGCACGACTATTACGGGACGGCCATCCATCTCGTTGTCGGCAGGATCGCCGTTTTCTTCGGATGTTACTTCTTCTTCGTCAGCGGCAGCGGCGATCTGGGCTGCGGTTCTGGCATCGTATTTCGGCTTGATGTGAAATTCGTTCTGGGCGAGGTTGCGGTCGGTTCTGACGATCTGGCTGCTCAAAGCCCTATAGACCTGTCCGGCGACGGCAGCGGCATATTTGCCCCGCTCACGCCGTCCGCGTGTGATGACCGCGACTGCGTATTTTGGCTTTTCGACCGGCGCGACCGAAGCAAACAGCCCGACCCATGAGCCTTTGTCAATGCATGAGCCTGTCTTGCCCGCGACGCCCAGCGATTGATCAACCCCGCGGCGGGCGGTGCCGTATTCGGCGGCTCCCATCATTCCGGGGATCACGCGGCGGACATTTGACTGCGGCAAATTGACCTCAGCCTTGTAAAATGTTCGGAAAGCTCCCTTTTCAACATTGTTACGCGGAATGCGCGGCAAAACGCGGTGGCCGCCATTCGTGATCGCCGCAGCCATAACGGCAAGCTGTAATGTCGTGACCTCGGTGTCGTCTCCGTGCGAATATATGCGGGCGTTGTTGTTGCTATACGGCAATCTGCCGGGAACCTCGCCGTCAAGATTGATGCCGGTCTGTTCGCCCAAGCCGAGCTTTCTGCCGTAATCAACCAGCTTATTATTGCCAAGCTGAGCACCGGCACGCTGGAAATAGGGATTGTCCGAAAAAGCAAGCGCGTCGTCGAGGTCGCGTCGTGTCCGCGTGTTGCGCACAGAACCGTCCTCTTTGCTAATAACGCCCTCGTTCAGGCCTGCGGCGGCGGTCACGAGCTTGATCGTCGAGCAAGGACGAATGCTGCTGCGAACCGCCCAATCCTGATTTACGATCGTCAAAACCTTGCCCGTCTGCGCTTCCATAACAACGACCGAACCGGCGTGGTTGCCAAGCGCATTGATCGCAGCCGCTCTGACTCTTAAGTCTTCGCCTTCGGTTTTGTCATTCAGGATATTTGCAACGGTCTCGGTTCGCAGGCCGCGTTCAAAGGCGATCTGTCGGGCAATGGCCTCACGCCTTGCCTGTTCACGTCGGCGCTGCTCGGCAATTACGGCCTGACGGCGTTCCGCTTCCCTGCGCCGGCGCTCGGCCAATTCACTTTTAGATTCCTTTATCTTCTTAGGATTTTTCCTGGCTTGTTTTGCGTCATTCTTGGCCTGTGCCTCTATTTTCGCACGCTCTTTGGCAGAGAGTTTATCTTTTTTCTTGTCTTTGGCGGTTAATTTCTTGCTATCACGGGCTTTCTTGGCATCCTTTGCGCGTGTTTCGGACTTCTTAGCAACGGCCTTCTGCGGCTTTGCATTTTTTTTCGAGTAGGCCGAAATGCTGCCGGTGAATACTAGACTAAAAACAAAAAGCGTGAGGAGAGCACTGGTGACGGAGTATTTGGGGCACATTAACTTCATGCTATACCTCGGGTGGTGGATTTAATTTTGAGATTAATGGAGGAGATCGAATCTCGATCTATCGACATTTAGCCCAATTGGGCGTTTGCGAAAAAACTAACGATGAATATAACATTCAATCGTCGGCGACGCAAGTGGTTTTTTTGTTTTGGCCTTTGGTCTTAATTTCTGATTTCTGGTTTCTGACTTCTGACAATGAGATTCTTCAACACATTTCGAGGCAGGCTGCTGCTTATCCTGGCGCTCTTGCTGATTGCGACGCTCAGTGTGCAGTATTATCTCAACCTCCTCACACAGACCGAGAATGACGAACTTCGCGAGGCTCAGACACAGGCTCTCGTCGCCGGCATCACGCTGGGAGTAACCGGCCTTACGTCAAACGACCTCCGCGTACAGGATCTGATCGACGAGACCGATCAAACCTATTTCGACCAGGCCACAAAAGAACGGATCAAGGACATTATTATTATAAACGCCGCCTGGCAGGTGACCGACAGCCTCAACCCCGATTATTTCCCGACCTATGACGAGAAAGAGATTGCTACATACAAAAAACTGAGCGAACTAAAAGGCCTGCCGCCGCTGATGGAAGGCTCGCGGCTCGGCGACGATATTAAAAATTTCCCAAATCCGAAGACCGCCAAAAATAAGAATCTACCCGACGAAGCTCACGCAATACCGATTGAAACCAGCGAGGGGCGATGGTATGTGATGGTTTTGCTCAAAAACGAAAAGAGCGAGGCTCGGCGGCGAGCGGCGCAACCGCTTGTTTATATGCTCGGTGTTCTTTTCGTTTCGTCGCTGATAACTTTTCTTCTCGTTTGGCGTTTTGCACGTCCGATAGCAAATCTGGCCGACGCCGCTCGTAAGGTTGCCGCAGGCGATCTGCAAGTCCGCGTCGCCGACGCCGACCGGAACGACGAAATGGGACGGCTCGCATCGCGGTTTAACGAAATGACCGCCGAGCTTGAAAAGAAACGTGATCTCGAAACAAAACTACAGCAGGCAGAAAAGAGCGCTGTTGTTGGGCGGCTTGGTTCGGCTATCGCTCACGAGATACGCAACCCGCTCAATTACATTAATTTGACGCTCGACCATCTGAGATCGAAGTTTGCACCAGCAGACGAAGAAAAACGTGCGGCGTTCGAAAAAATGACATCGCAGCTCAAGGCCGAGGTCGCCCGGATCGACCAGCAAATTTCAGATTTTCTGGTTTACTCGCGGCCGCCAAGGGCGGAACTGCGGCCCATTGACGCCCGAAAGGTTATCGAAGATTCGCTCCGCATAGTCGAGGCTCAGGCGGCAGAGAAAAACATCAAAATAGGCGTCGTCGAGTATGAAAATGTGCCGCAGATAATGGGCGACCCCGAATTTTTACGGTCGGTTTTCAGCAATCTTTTTATCAATGCGGTGCAGGCGATGGAAAACACCGGCGGGCGACTTAACATTAAAATTTCGCCGGACGAGAACGATAACTTTGTGAAATTCGAAGTGTCCGACACGGCCTGCGGCATCTCGGCAGAAAATATCTCAAAGATCTTCGAGCCCTATTTTTCAACAAAAGAAACCGGCACCGGCCTCGGCCTCGCCATCGTGCATAAAATCGTCGATATTCATAACGGGACGATCTCAGTGGAGTCAAAAGCGGGCATGGGAACGAAGTTTACGGTAAGATTACCAAAGGCGGAAGAGAGTTAACCACAAAGCCACGAAGGACACGAAGTAATTTCTTGGTGTTCTTTGTGTCTTTGTGGTGAAAA
>JAYVFJ010000371.1:0-2134 GCA_043773225.1 Chloracidobacterium sp. | reverse complement strand
AGCTCCGAACGCATATAGCTCCTTTTCAAGCAAACGAGCCAGGTCGAGCTGCTTCTTCGTACTCGGCGGCGCAGGCTGGTCCTCAGCCGACTGCGTGTCGATCTTTACATAGCGAAGAAACCGCGACATAGCGGTTTCGGTTGGTGGTTTGGTTTGACCAAGAACAAATGTCGAAAAAGCCAAAATAAACAAAAAAGAAATATATCGTTTCATAATCTTAGTTAGTAATTTTTTTTTTCGTGGCAATGCTAGCTGAGCTTAAACAAACGTTCTTCGCTTCCGTAAAAATCACAAAGCTCAAAGCCCTTTTCTTTCGGCCAAACTAAGGCCGCAAAGCAAGATTTATTTCGTCAATAACCTTCAGGAATTCGTTCGGATTAACTATCTGCAGCCCACGAAACCGCTGCCGGAATTGCTTGCTTTCTAGATCAATGCCGGTCATCAGATCGAGGAGATCGTTGTCCGTCGTGACGATAAAATCCGCCTTAATTTCCGCCGCAAGATTTACGTATGGTTCGTCTTTAATGTCCCGGTGAATCTCAAATGTTTGGGGAACTGACTTTATCAACAGGGAGTTTGAAACTATTTCTTTCAAAAAGTATTCAACGTCCTCGATGGTCAGGTCAGGATTTTTTTCGAGCGACAGTGGGCGGGTTAAGACATCCGTAAGCTCGGCAATAATTTCGTCACTTATAAAATGCAGAATAACTTCATCCTTGATCAACCTCTTGCATTCCGCACCTATTCCTCGTCTTGAGAAGAAAGCCCGCCAGAAGATGTTGCAATCAAAAATGACACGCAGTTTGCGGACCGGCATTCTTACGTCCTCATATTGGCCTTTCGTTCCTGATATACTTTCTTGCGAATATCGTTGAAGAAATCATCGAGTTCCTCTTCGGTCATTCCGCTCTTTTCAAACTGGTCGCGCACCGGAGCTAGACGCTCATCGAGCGTTGGTTCGCCGCTTACGTCTTTACGGATCAGCTCGTTCACGTAATCACTCACTGGGAAACCGCTAGCGTCCGCTTTACTTCGCAAGGCCCTTTCAACTTCTGGTTTAAGATCAAGCACTACGGTCATAGTTCAAATTCCTCATCCAAATTATACCCTAGATTTTCACACAAACATTCTTCTCTTCCGTAAAAAATTTCAATGCTTCAAAACCGCCTTCCCTTCCGACGCCGCTGTCTTTCATGCCGCCGAAAGGCGTTCGCAGGTCGCGCAAAAGCCAGCAGTTTATCCAGATGATGCCGGATTCGAGTTTAGCGGCAACGCGGTGGGCACGTGAGAGGTTTTCGGTCCAGACGGTTGCGGAGAGGCCGTAGCGGACGCTGTTTGCGTAGCCTAAAACTTCTTCCTCGGTATCGAAGGGCATGATCGTAACTACCGGGCCGAAAATCTCTTCCTGATTTGTCCGGCAATCGTACGGCAGGCCCTCGATCACCGTCGGCTCGATAAACCAACCTTTTAAGTGCGGAGTGCGGAGTGCGGAGTGCGAAGTCACGCCGTTTTCCCGCTTTGTTCCTGTCTCATTATCTCTGCGTCTCTGCGTCTCTCCTGTCAGGATTGTTCCGCCTTCGTTTTTTGCGAGTTCGATATATGACATTATCTTGTCAAAATGCTGCTTTGAGACAATCGCTCCGACATCGGTGTCGTCATCGAGCGGATCACCAACCTTTAACGACGCAACGCGGGCGACAAAATCTACCTTGAATCTTTCATACAACGGGCGCTCGACAAATATCCGTGAGCCGCACAGACATATCTCGCCCTGGTTTGAGAACGATGAGCGGACGGTGGTTGACAGCATTTCTTCGTAGTTGCAGTCAGCGAAGATGATGTTCGGATTTTTGCCGCCGAGCTCGAGCGAGAGTTTTTTGAACATCGGTGCCGCGACACGTGCGATCTCTTCGCCGGTCTTTGTGCCGCCGGTGAACGAGATCGCTTTAACATCTTTATGTGCGACGATTGCGGAACCGACTTTGGGGCCGAGGCCGTGAACGATGTTTAGAACGCCGGGCGGCAGATCGGCCTCGATACAGAGTTTTGACAGCAGATACGCCGTCATCGGCGTCACCTCCGACGGCTTGGCGACGACCGTGCAGCCGGCGGCGATCGCGGGTGCGATCTTCCA
>JAYVFJ010000370.1:0-9027 GCA_043773225.1 Chloracidobacterium sp. | reverse complement strand
CTTGGCATCGAATACCGCTACGACACAATGAATGACGACACGGCGTTCAAACGTGTCCAGATCAGGAAGATTTTGCTGCCGATGCTTGAGGATATGAATCCCAATATTGTCGAGACACTGGCCAACACTGCGTCATTGATGCAGAACCTGCCGGCAGACGGAAACCAATTGCCGCCGACGGACGAATTGATATTAGGTGAGATGAAATCGCTGCCAAAACCGGAATTATATGTGGCCATTCGCTCGTGGCTGCGAGAGAGGCGTGGAAACACGCGGCGATTGCAACTGAAACATATACAGGCGATTGAGCGTTTGGTATTTAGTGAAAAGAGCGGCAGAACGGTTGAAATCCCGGGCGGCAAAATAGTGAAATCAGGCGGGAAACTCGTTTATGAGGAAAATAAAGTTGAAAATTGACGCCGGAGACTTTAAAATCAAAGGTTAGCGCGTGTGGACGTACGCTCTATATGTTTAGAGAACAACGCTTTGGGCGTTGGTTTCATCAAAAAGGCGGTAGTTAGTTTGGAGGATTTAAATTGAGTTCTAAGGCAAAACAAGTTCTGTTGTGGTTGATGATAATTTCGAGTGCTCTCGTGTTTGTCTGGTATTTGCAAAAAAACCAGACGACGCAGCCAAAGGAATTATCGTTTGACGCCGCGATGACCCAGATCAAAAACAAGGACATCAAGGAAGTCACTGTAAAGCAGGACACACTTGAGATGGTCAACAAGAGCGACGTCAAATTCAGCGCAAAGTTGGATGCGAGCGATTCTACGCGAGACCAGATCTTCGCAGCCGCAAAAGACACCGACACCATTGTAAAGCTCGAGCCGGCGTCAAGCAGCATTGGCTGGCAAATGTTATTTTCACTCGGTCCGATTATTTTGCTGATGGGCTTTTTGATCTTCTCGCTGCGGCAAATGCAGGCCGGCGGTAATAAGGCTCTTAGCTTTGGCAAATCGAAGGCAAAGCTGCTCAATAACCAGCAAAAACGAGTTACATTCAAGGACGTTTCCGGCGTTGACGAAGCCAAAGAAGAGCTACAGGAGATCATCGAATTTCTCAAAGACCCGCAAAAATTTCAAAAACTCGGCGGCAAAATTCCAAAGGGCGTTTTGATGGTCGGCCCTCCGGGAACGGGCAAGACTTTATTGGCGAAGGCTGTTGCAGGCGAAGCAAACGTTCCGTTTTTCTCGATCTCCGGTTCGGATTTTGTCGAGATGTTTGTCGGAGTCGGAGCGTCGCGCGTCCGTGACCTTTTTGAACAGGGCAAGAAAAATGCTCCGTGCATCATCTTTATTGACGAGATCGATGCCGTCGGGCGTCATCGCGGCGCAGGCCTCGGCGGCGGGCACGATGAACGTGAGCAAACGCTCAATCAACTGCTTGTCGAGATGGACGGTTTTGAATCGAACGACGGCGTTATTCTCGTTGCCTCGACAAACCGCCCCGATGTCCTTGACCCCGCGCTTCTTCGCCCCGGAAGATTTGACCGTCGCGTTGTTGTCGGCAGGCCGGACGTTCGAGGGAGAGAAGGCATTCTCAAAGTTCACACGCGCAAAATACCGCTTGATGAGGGCGTCGAGATCAACGTCATTGCCCGCGGCACACCCGGATTTACAGGTGCCGATCTTGCCAACATCGTCAACGAAGCGGCCCTAAACGCGGCCCGTTACAACCAGAAAGTCGTAACCATGGCTGATTTCGAAGTCGCCAAAGACAAGGTGATGATGGGCGCTGAGCGCAAGAGCATGGTCATCTCGGACGACGAGAAAAAGATCACTGCGTATCACGAGGCCGGTCATACATTAGTTGGCCTGAAAGTGCCAAATTCCGATCCGGTGCATAAGGTGACGATCATCCCGCGCGGCATGGCTTTGGGCGTGACGATGTATTTGCCTGAGAGAGACCGCTTGAGCGCGAACAAGGAATTTCTGCTTGGTAACATTGCTATGGCGATGGGCGGACGCATCGCCGAGGATATGTTTATCGGCAGCATCACTACCGGTGCCGCAAACGACATCGAAAAAGCGACCGAGATCGCACGGGCAATGGTTTGTGAATACGGAATGTCGGATCTCGGCCCGCTGACTTTCGGCAAAAAGGAAGAGCAGATATTCCTCGGCCGCGAGATCGCTCAGCACCGCGATTACTCCGAGGACACAGCGATCAAGATCGATAGAGAAGTGCAAAAGATCATCAACGGTCAGTATGAGCGGGCGAGAACGATCCTCGACGAGAATCGCGATACGCTTATCCGGCTGGCAGAGGCATTGCTTGAATTTGAAACGCTTGACGCCGTGATGATTCGCCGTGTCGTAGCCGGTTTGCCGCTTGATAGCGACACTTCGCCGTCACCGTCCGATGACGGAACGCCCGAATCGGAGGAAAAATCGACGAACCCATTTAGCAAACCGATCCTGCCGCCTACACCCGCAACGGCCTAGAAAAGGTTCAAAAGTGAAAAAGGTGCAAAAGTGAAAAAGGGGATGAGCGACAAGCTTTTCTCCTTTTTCACTTTTGACCTTTTTCACATTTCACTTTATGCACTGGAAAACAGCCCGTCGCACCATCTCGCTTGACCGTCCGCTTGTGATGGCGATCCTTAACGTCACGCCGGACAGCTTCTCCGATGGCGGTGAATATTTATCGGTTGATGAGGCGTTAAAACAAACCGAAAAAATGGTCGCCGAAGGCGCCGACATTATTGACGTTGGCGGCGAATCGACACGACCGGGCAGCAAGCCTGTCACTGACAGTGATGAGATCAAGCGCGTTATTCCAGTGATCACAGCGATCTCAAAACGATTCGACACGCCGATCTCAATTGACACAACCAAATCGGATGTTGCCGCAAGAGCTGTAGATGCCGGGGCAGAGATCATCAATGACATTTCGGGGCTTCGATGGGATCTGGGCATCGCCGATGTCGCGGCGAAGACTGGAGCCGGACTCGTGCTGATGCACTCACGCGGCACATTTGAAACGCTGCACACGCAGCCGTCTGTCGTGGATATTTTGGCTGAGGTCACGACGGATTTTCAACGGGCTATCAACATTGCAAATTCTCACGGCGTCAGAAATGAGCAGATCGCACTCGACGTCGGGATCGGTTTTGGCAAGACACAAGAGCAGAATTTAGAATTGCTGGCAAAACTTGGTAAACTTGTAAGCGAATTTGAAAAATATCCAATGCTGGTCGGAGCATCGCGAAAATCGTTTATCGGCAAGCTGCTCGGCGACGTGCCGCCACCGCAAAGACTCGGCGGCAGCATAGCAGCGGCTGTTGTGGCAGTGAGGAACGGTGCAAAGATCATTCGCGTTCACGATGTTCAGGAAACTGTCGCCGCGATCAAAACAGCCGCCATGCTCGATCGGTTTGAGTAAAGAGATCGTTAAAAATGAAATATTTTCGTCTAGCATCGATAGTGGCTATATTCTTGCTTCTGTCTGGTTTTACCGATTGCTACAAGCCTGTAACTAATTCAGGCCTGCCGAAAAATATTAAAACGGTAGCTGTTCCGGCATTCCAATTTGAAGCAAAGGGATTGCGTTACCGCGTCGAATCACGTTTTACCGATGCGGTAACACGCGAGATAATTAGACGCGGCAACGGACTTAAAGTGCAGGGAAGCCGGACAGGTGCCGACGCAGTTTTGGAAGGCACTATTCGCGATTTTAGTTTTTCCGGAGTTCTGCTCGACAGCGAAGGCCGCGCCCGCGTCTATGAAGTAACGATCGTTACGGCAGTCACGATCCGCGATCTGAAAGCAGACAAGATACTTTACGACAATCAGAATTTCATCTTTCGCGATTCGTTCGAGTTTTCATCAGACCCGCGCTCGTTCTTTAACGAGGAAGACCCGGCCGTAGAACGCATGGCCCGCTCCTTCGCCGAATCCGCAGTATCTGCATTCATAAACGGCATCGGAGTGAAAGAAGAAAAGAAATGAAATAGCCACAAAAGGCACAAAAAGCACAAATTGTTTTGACATGACAGACGAGCAAATTAATAAAATTGCTGATGTGATTCGCCAGACAAGTTTTGCCATTCACAAATTTCACAGGCATGGTCATCTGGAAAAAATTTATGAGAACGCGCTAGCTCATCGACTTCGTAAACTTGGTTTTCGTGTCGAAATGCAATTCCCGATAACCGTCTTTGATGAGGACGGAACGGTGTTAGGCGACTACTTTGCCGACCTGCTTGTTGAGCGATGTTTGATTGTGGAAATAAAGGCGTGTAAGGGAATTGCTGACGAACACATAGTTCAGTTGCTTGGTTATTTACGTTCGTCGCGATTCGAACACGGATTATTGATAAATTTCGGAGCGGAAAGGTTTCAGATAAAGAAATTAGTATTGAGAGCTACGGATTAAAAAAACAATTTTGTGCTTTTTGTGCCTTTTGTGGCTAAATCCATATGGTTTTTTCTCGTGAAGATTTACGGAATCAATTAAAACGACGTGAGATCGCGCCGGTTTATTTGTTGTTTGGGGCTGAGACGCATCTTCGCGATATTGCCGCTAAGACGATAACCGATCTCGCATTTGCCGAGGGCGACTTGCGTGATTTTAATGAGACCAGCTTTAGCCTCAATTCAGAAGATAGTCTGAAAAAGGCTCTCTCTGCCGCCGAGCAGTTGCCTATGATGGCTTCGCGGCGAGTGATTCGCATCACGGACGTGCGGATTTCGGCGACCGGTTTTCGAGACACGATCACCGAAGATCACGAACCTGTTTTGTCGGCATACCTGGCAAAGCCGTCAGCGCATTCGACATTGATCTTTATCGCAGACGAGTTGAACGGCGTCAGAAAAATGGGTAAGTTCCTGCGCGACAAAACCACTGCCGTCGAATTTACACGCCTCGACGACCGCCAATTGACCGACATGGCGCGAAGCAAAATAAACGACCTCGGCGCCGTGATAGATGAGCCTTCTTTAAGGCAATTGATCGCGCTTGTCGGGCAAGACGTGCGGCGATTGACAAACGAGATAAACAAACTGGCGGCGGCAGCGATGCCCGGTAAAAAGATAACGTCGGAACTGATAAGCGATCTTGTTCCGAATTCACGCGAGCTGACCAATTTTGAGCTGACAGATCATCTGGTCGCCGGACGTCGAACGCAGGCGCTCGCGGTGTTGAAAAAGATACTTGACGACGGAGCCGAACCTCTCGCCCTAATGGGTCTCATTTCATACAACTACCGCCGTTTGCTGATGGCTAAGGACATGATGTCGCGCGGCGCAGATCGTCGCGAGGTCACGAGTGCCGCAAAAATCTTCAAGGATCAGGAACCGTTTCTCGCGGCGGCGCGCCGTGCTGATATTAAAAGCCTGACCCACGCAATAGAGCGGCTTGCGGAAACCGATCTTGCGATCAAGACCTCACTTGGCGGCGGCCCGCAAGGTGCGCGTATGCAAATCGAAATGCTTGTGTGCGAACTCGCTCTTATGTAGAGGCCGCTCCGTTAGATCGGAGCGACGCAGGTCGCTTTGTTATAGTTGCTGTAAAGATCGTTATAATCTCCAACACTCCGGTTAAGTATTAACGGCAGTTGGGCAATATCGTTGACGTTTACGATCAGATTCAGATTGCGCAAAAACGCGTCGTGAGCGTTCATCGTCGTTCCGCCGTCTTCGAGCGAGATCAGAAAGAGACGCCGTCGTTCCGACGAATACATCGCATTTGCCTTTTGCTGGATCACTGCCGCGCCGCCCATTTCGGGGGCGAAGTCAGGCGAAAAGATCAACAATTCAGTCTTGCCGTCGCGAAGCCTTTCATTCGCCTGCGCGGGCGTCTGGGCAACATAAACCTTGTAGCCGGCCTTGGCAAGTATTTTGGCAGTTTCGTCAGCATACTCACCGAGACATAACAATATACGGCGCGGCTTTTCATTTTCTTCGTCGTCGGATACAAACGCAGTTTTCTCCGATTGCAGAGCCTGCATCAGCGTTCGCAAAGCGCTGTTGATCTGCTGTTCAGATTCCTTTGCCGCAAAATCCTCATTGCCTTCGCCGTTAGCGGCGGCGGCGGCCTTACTTGCCGCCAGTTGCTCGACGGTTGACAAGCCTCTTCCCGAAGCATCCTTTTGAACGCGAAGCAAATTTTGACACCGCGGACAGCGAACCGAAAAATTCCCGCTGGGTATCTTTGATTCGTCCAACTGTAAGGAAACAGAGCAATTATCGCATCGTATTATCATAGTGGTCAGTTGTCAGAGATCGGTGGTCAGTAAAAATTCCGATGTCCGACCACCGGCCACTGACCACTGTTTTACTCCATCATATTTAGAACTGAGTCCGGATTTTCAATCGGTGGCGGAGGGATTATCGGCGCAGGCATCGCCCGGTTGTTATTGGCATTTACATAATCCTCTGTCGAGGACAGGCCTTTCAACTGCAGCAGAAGATTGTTCTGATTGGTGGCGAACGAGAGTCCGTCATCCATTGTGATGATTTTTTTCTCGATCATGCCGCGAATAACCGAATCAAAATCCTGCATTCCGTCGATCTCGCCGTCTCGGATCGCGTCGAGCAATGTCTTGCCCTCGGTTTCACCCTTTTCTATATACTCGCGCGTTCGCGGATTTGATTTCAAAATCTCGCAGGCAGCAATTCGGCCTTTGCCGTCAGCCGTCGGTATCAATCGCTGCGAGACAATAAACCTGAACGTCTGCGCCAGACGCGTGCGGATGATCCGCTCTTCATTCTTGGGATAAAGGCCGATAACACGATCAATCGTTTTCGATGCGTCGATTGTGTGAAGCGTCGAGAGCACAAGGTGGCCGGTCTCGGCAGCTTCCAGTGCGATCTCGGCGGTTTCCAGGTCGCGCATTTCGCCGACGAGGATGACTTTCGGAGCTTGGCGAAGAGCAGCCCGCAATGCAGACGCAAAATCCTTTGTATCGGCACCAACCTCGCGTTGGTTGATGGTGCTCTTTTTATGATTGTGCAGAAATTCGATCGGGTCCTCGATCGTGACAATGTGGTATGCCTTGATCTCGTTGATCCGGTCAATGATCGCGGCCAACGTCGAACTTTTTCCCGAACCCGTCGGCCCGGTCAGCAGCACAACGCCGTTACGTATCTCGGCAATATCCGCAAGCTGCGGCGGCAATCGAAGCGAATCGAAACTCGGAATTTCGTGCGGTATCACACGCATTACAATCGAAAACGAGTTGCGCTGCTGAAATATATTTACACGAAAACGGCATTTCCCGGGCAAAGCATAGCTCAAATCGGCCGTTTGATTTCTGGCCAATTGAAGTGCCGCATCGGGATTGTCGCGGATCAGCGACATCGCGATCATTTCGGTCTGAAAGGCAGAGAGTTTGCCCAAACCGATAGGTGACGACGGATAAAGCACACCGTTGATCTCGACCTGCGGTTTTTGCCCGCAGGAAAAATTCAGGTCGCTGACATTTTCGGAAACGAGCAGCATCTGCTCGATAATGGGCGCTACGTCTAGCAAGCTCATGGTTTGGATTTGCTCCCGGAAGTTAGTATCAAAAGGCAGGAAATGTCTGGGGTAAGCCGAGACGGTGGCGTTTTTTGCAAACGCCGTCACTAATTATTATTGACCATTGCGGTCGCGGAATGCAAGCTATTTTTAGCATTGCAAAACAAAGTTTAGCATTTAGCAGCAGATAATTGAATCAACTCTCTCATTCGACTCTCTATTTTTGAGGGGTCGGCGACGATTGCGCCTATCATTGCCGCCGAATCCGCACCGGCATCGAAAACGGATAAAAGATTGTCCTCAGTAATTCCGCCAATAGCCACGAGCGGAAGATCGCCGACCAAATCACGCACCTTATGCAGGTTTTCAATACCGACAATATCGTCGGGTTCCTCTTTTGTTTTGGTAGGAAATATCGGCCCGAATGCAATGTAATCAACCGGAAGCTTCATCGCCGCTCGCGCCTGTTCGAGCAAATGTGTAGAGAAACCGATTATCGCGTTTTCGCCGAGAATCGCCCTTGCCGATCCCGGCGGCATGTCGTCCTGCCCGAGGTGAACGCCGTCCGCGTTTAGAGCCAAAGCAATATCGACGCGATCATTTATTATGATGCGAACTCCGTGCATCTTTGCGACCTTGATCGCTTCGGCTGCAGCTTCGCAAAATTCGCGCGAACTTACATGTTTTTCGCGCAGTTGTATAAGTTTCGCGCCGCCCGCGATCAGTCGCTCAACCTGCTGAGCGTGCGAGATGCCGGAAATGCGGGCATCTGTGATCGGATAAATTGGGGGTAGTTCAAAGTTCAAAGTTCTGGGTGCACAAGCCCGCGCGTTAGCAAGGGCGTAACATTCAACGGAAGCGTATCGCCCTTGCTTACACGCGGGCTTGCGCAATTAGAAAAGCGCTTTCATCATCAAAAAACAATCTTCGCCATTATTGTAATACTTGCCAATGCGCTGAACTATCGTATAGCCCAATCGCTTGTAAAGGTCCTGCGCCGTCGCATTACTGACGCGAACTTCGAGCATCAATGTACCGATCTCGCGTTTTCGAAGCGCGGCTTCAAGATGTTCCAGTAGTTTCACTGCAATTTTTCGGCGGCGATGTTCCGGCGCTACTCCAATAGTGGTCAGATGTGCGGCGTTGTTCTCATTGACCATCACAAACGCAAATCCGACCATTTCGCCCGCCGGCGTGACCATTCGATAACTCAAAGTTCGAGGCTCGTTGAGCAAATATTCAAACGTGTGCTTTGTGTAATTATCGCCATTGCGAAAACAGCGAATATTCAGCCGCAAAGCCTCCTGCAAATGATCCGGCGTCAACGGCCTGATCTCGTAATCGCAAAACGGCGCGGGAACGATTACTTCAGGCTCAGCAAAAAATGCCGGCACAAAAAAATTTCTGATTGTTTCCAAAACAGCCATCTTTTAAGTCTGGGAAGTCGAGGAAGTCTCGAAAGTCGTGACAGTCAAAAAGCCTTCCCAGACTTCCCAGACTGTCTAGACTTCCAAGACTCCCTAGACTATGAACATGCAATCGCCATAGCTGTAAAAGCGATAC
>JAYVFJ010000369.1:0-16642 GCA_043773225.1 Chloracidobacterium sp. | reverse complement strand
CCGATTATTACCAGCACGACGATGAAAAGGCCGATAAGCGCAAAACTTTTTACCGGCCCGATCTGTCCGACAAGCAACGCGAGAGCACCGGCGACAACCGCAAAACCGTAGAGCATCAAAACGGCTGAACGTTCCGACAAACCGAGCGCGACGAGCCTGTGCGATGTGTGGTCACGGCCGCCCTGCGACGCTTTGCGTCCCCAGAGTTTTCTTAAAACAGTGACAAATGTCGTGTCAAAAATCGGAACAAAAAGTATCAAAACCGGCACGGCCAAGATCGCCGCAATGCCGCGCGAGCGCCCACCGACTTGATTGAGCAAGACCGTGCCCGAAAGCAAAAATCCGACAAACATCGAGCCGCAATCGCCCATAAAAATCGATGCCGGGTTAAAATTAAAAATCAGAAACCCGACCAACGCCCCGATCAAAACGCTCGTCAAAAGCAGCTCGCTCGAAAGCCCGTTGGCGGCGAAATTAAGGGCGAGCGAAAACGCGGCAATTGCCGAAATGCCCGCTGCCAGGCCGTCCATGTTGTCGAGCAGATTTATGGCATTGGTGATGCCGATGACCCAAAAAACGGTTATCCAGATGTCGATGATCTCAAAACCGGTAAGCGGCAGTTTGAGTCCTGAAAGAACCAGAATTCCGGCGCCGATCAATTGTCCGATCAGTTTCTGATAAGGCCGGATGCTAAATATGTCGTCAACAAGACCGACGGCAAAAAGAAATGCGCTGCCGCCAAAAACGACCAACGATTTATCCGTCAACGGAACAAGCAGAAAATATATTGCCGCCGTTGCAACAAATATCGCAACGCCGCCGAGCATCGCCGTCGGACGCTTATGCCAGCGGTCGCTCTTTGGCTTTGCAACAAAATCAAATCGCACGGCAAGCGAGCGCACGGCAAGTGTGCACGCAACCGAGAGGATCGCTGCAACTGTTCCAACAAAGATCGGGTTTGAGACCAAACCGGGCATATAGTTAAGAAATTACGAGCCGAATTACAAGCCCATTATGGCAGAAAATCAGTCGTTTTGTTTATGCAGCCCGCGTCTTTTGGTCAAAAGCGGCTATACGATCCCCGTGCTGTTTGAGCAGCATTTGATAGACCCCGGAAATATCGGCGACCATTTTTTCGGCGCGAAAGTTTGGATCGACATGTCGTCGTCCATTCTCACCAAACTTCTTTCTCAATTCCTCATCTTCGATAAGACGGGCAATGCCGTCGGCAAGCCCTTTTGAGTCGAATGGCTCGACGAGATAACCGGTGTAATCGTTTATCACCACTTCTCGCGCGCCGTCGATGTCGAACGACACACAAGGCTTGCCCATCGCAAGCGCTTGCGGCAGAACTCGGGCTAATCCCTCGCGCAGAGACGTGTGGACGACAACATCCATCGCCGAGATCATCTCAGGAAATTCGTTCGCGGTCAATAAGCCCGGCGAAAACAAAATTATCTAGGATGCCGTATTTTCGCGCCCGCTCCTGAAGATGTTCGAGCAACATGCCGTCACCGATAAGGAAAAACCGCACATTGGGAATACGTTCTGCGATCTCGGGCGCGGCGTCCATCAGTTGGTCGTGGCCCTTGAGTGGAAAGAGTCTTGCGATCTTGCCGACGACCGGCGAGTCAAGCGGAATGCCAAATTCCTGTTTCACTTTGTCGGCGTCAAATTTTGCGTTGAGAAACCAATCGAGTTCCATCCCGCTGTAAATCGTGCGAAATTTTTCCGGTTTTGCGATGCCGGCGGCGATTGCTTTTTCCGAGATCACGTCCGAAACGCTGATAAAAAAATCTGTCAGGGGCGCGCATATTTTTTTCACCATCCACCACGAGCGATTGACGATCCACGGCTGATAATCGTGAAAGACAAGGCTGTGCAGGGTGTGAACGATGATCGGCGTTCCTGCGAGCCATGCGGCGATGCGGCCGAGAACGCCCGCCTTCGACGCATGCGTGTGAACGATGTGATAGCGGCCTTTCTTTATTATTTTATATAGTTTCCAAAACGCGATGAGATCGGAAAACGGATCTATGCTGCGGCCCATTTCGGGAAGCACGATCAGGTTTGCAGTCTCACGCGCCTGCGACAGCAATTCGCCCTCGCGGCCTTTGTCAATGCCGCTCAAAAGCGTCACGTCATATTCCGGCATCGCATCGAGGCCGACGACCGAGAGCAAAGTGTTTTCCTGCGCCCCACCGACGATCATCCGCGTGATGATATGGAGCACGCGGATCGGCTGACTGTGTCTTTTGTTCATCAATGGAGGCCGCAAGCGCGGGGGCTAATCAGACATCAGCAACTATCAAATAGTCACGGTCGAGGTATATGAATTCGTAATTCGTGACGCCGGATTTTGCGAGAATGTCACGAACCTCCGATTCACGATACAGAAACAGCGGCGTTCCCTTAAGCCAAAAACGCACGCGGCGAATCGGCACGCGCCATTCCACTGCTTTTGGAAAACTCAGTATCAGTTTCCCTTGTGTTAATTCTCGCATCCGGGTAATTATCGGCACCGGATGTTCGATATAATCAAAAAAGCCATTGCCCGTGCAAGCGTCGAACGGCCCATCGCTGTCGTCAATCGCATCGGGGAAACCGCCGACCACGAACTCACATTTGTCGGCAACACCTGCCTCGGTTGCGAGCTTGTCTGCGATCTCGATCATCGCGCGGGCAAAATCAATGCCGACAACTTTCTCAGCTCCGTTCTGCGCAAACGCAATGCAAAACCGTCCGCTGCCGCAGCCGACGTCGAGGATTTTTTTACCCGCAAATGGCTTGAGTTTTTCGACATTTATCTCCAGGCGTTTTTGCACCACGCCTCGCCAGTAATTGTCAATAAACTTGTGAACAATACTCTTTTTTTCACCATAGATCGCGTCAAACCGCTCTGCGTCATCATGAAAATGATCGCGGACTTTTTCTTCGACCGTGTTAGTTGCGTTGTCTGTCATAAAACTAAGTAATGCTCAAAACCTCTTTCATGGGAGCCATTTTGAAATCACGCAGCAATTTTCTTAGCCGTCGCTCGGTCGCGCCGAGATTAAAATAATGCGTCAACGCGATCCGACGCGGCACGTCAATTCGCGGATGATCGGGGTCGAGTTCCCATGGATGCAGATAAAACGTGACCGGCTCGCCCGAACGATTTACCGACTTTATCGCTTGCTTGGTTAATTGATACGGATAAATGCGAAAATAAGCCCCGCCCGAGATAGGCATCGTAAAGCCCGGCAGTTTTAGAGTCGAGATCGGAAATTCAACGAACTCGTGGTTTTCACGTTTTATCTTGTATGGAAAACGCGGAGAGTCCGCGATGCCGTAACGATAATTCAGTACCGGAAAAATACTCGAATCGTATTTGATTCCGAGCTCGCCCAAAATATCCAAAGCCCAAAGCGAGTCCTTTGTTATCGAAAAGAACGGCGCGCGATGACCAAGCACTTTTTTGCCTGTTAAGTCTTCTAGAAATTTGATCGCCCGCGTCAATTCTTCTTTAAAAAGTTCCGGAGCCTGCGTGTAGATCAGCGTGTGCGAAAATCCGTGCGTTCCGATCTCGTGCCCCTCGGCCTCGATGCGTCGGACAATTTCAGGATGCTTTTCGGCGACATAACCGAGGATGAAAAAAGTCGCTTTTACCTGTTGCTCATCGAGAATCTGAAGCAGTTTGTCACCCGCCGCTTCGATCCTGCTTTCAAAACGATCCCATTCGGAATAAGGAATTTCAAGACCCTGATACCAATCTTCAAAATCGATTGTCAGAGCATTTGTGACGGGTGCATTTGGCATAGATTAGAAATCGAAAATGGCAACCGGCAAGACGGGCCGCGACTCGCGTTTTTCAGCGGGCGGCGGCAGGTCATGCGAAAGTGCGGGGAAATCGCTGCCGGTTACCAAAGCGGTTTTAATTTTATCACGAAGACACTCGTTTTGCGCAGTGATTTCAACGGTCGATAAATTGCTGAAACCAAAGTTCCAGCATCAACAGCGTCCAAAGTTGAAATGCGTGGTCTCGTTTTGCAGATATATGTTCGTTCACATATCTCTCGAGAATATCAGGCTTTATGATGCCACGTTTCAATGATTTTTCCGACAGCAGAACGCCGCGGACAAAATCCTTCATCTCGCCGCGAAACCATTTGCCGATCGGAACGCCGAAGCCCATTTTTCTGCGATAGACAACGTCCTTGGGAACGAGTCGGGCGGCGACCTTCTTCAAAAGCGATTTTGTCTCGAACCTGCTCATTTTGAGATTTTCTGGCAAGCTCGCGGCAAACTCTATTAGTTTATGGTCGAGAAACGGCGAACGGGCTTCGAGCGAATTTGCCATTGACGCGATATCAACCTTGACCAAAAGATCGTTCGGCAAGTATGTCATTTGATCCGTCAAAAGTGTCGCGTCGAGCGTGCCGGTGCCGTTTGCTGCGGTAAACCATCGGCCTAAAAGCGCCGACGCATTTTGGCCGGAAACCGATGCGGCAAAATCCGATGTGTAAAGTTCGTTTTTGGCGTCGCGGTTGAAGGTGGACATCCAGTGAAAATAGCGCTCGGTTCGCGGCAGATTTGCGGCTTTTAGAAAACGCTTGGCATCACGAAAGCGGCTGCGTTTTAGCTCCGATGTCGGCAACAAATTTACCGGAGCTTCGACAAATATTTTCCTCAAGGTACTCGGCACACGATTGTAGGCTTCGGCGATCCGCATAGCGGCGTAGCGTTCGTAACCGGCAAAACTCTCGTCGCCGCCATCGCCATTTAGAGCGACTGTCACATGTTTCCGCGTTTCTTTTGAGACGTAGTAGGTCGGTATCGCGCTCGAGTCGGCATAAGGCTCGCCGTAATGCTCGACTAATGTTGGAATTACTTCGAGCGCGTTTGGCCGGACGATAAATTCGTTATATTCGGCTCCGACATGGTTGGCGACGCGTTTTGCGTATTTGAGTTCGCTAAAATCTTCTTCGTCAAAACCGATGGAAAATGTCTGGACAGGCTGGGAACTCTCCTGCGCCATCAAAGCTACGACAGTTGACGAATCAACGCCGCCCGATAGAAATGCACCCAAAGGCACCTCGGAGATAAGACGCAGCCGCGTGGATTCTCTTAATATTCGCGTGGTTTCCTCGATCGCCTCGTTTTCAGTGATCTTTATTTTTTTGGAAAAATCAGGTTGCCAATATCGTTTAGTCTCAACGCTGCCGCCTTTCCAGAGCAGCCAATGACCCGGTTCGAGTTTGCGAATTTGCTTAAATGCCGTCTGCGGAGCGGGCACACACAGATACGACAGATAACTGTCTATCGCTTCCATGTCCACCTCGCGTGAAATTGCCGGATGTTTTAAGACGGCTTGAAATTCGGAGCCGAAAATGAGATCGCCATTTTTCTGATGTGAATAAAGAAGCGGCTTTTTGCCAACCCTGTCCCGCGCCAAAAAGAGAGTTTTATCTGTATCATCCCAGATCGCAATAGCGAACATTCCGCGCAAATGTTTGAGGCAATCAACACCGTATTCGTCATAGAGGTGAACGACTGCCTCAGTGTCAGATTTTGTATAAAACCGATGGCCGCGTTTCTCAAGGTTTTCCCGCAACTCCTGATAGTTATAGATCTCGCCGTTAAAAACGATCCATTTGGTCTTATCAGCATTGTGGATGGGTTGTTTGCCTCCGGCGACGTCAATGATCGAGAGCCGCCGCATTGCGAGACCGACATTTTCGCGGATGTAAAAACCGTCGTCGTCAGGCCCGCGATGAAAAATGGCCCGACTCATCTGTTCGAGAATCGAACGGTCAACAGCACTGCCGTCAGCGTTTACAAATCCTGCAATTCCACACATTTAGAATTTATTTGACCATCGCCATCCGCGAGCGAATGCTGTTTTCAACTCTCTGCCGAGCCGCCGAGCGAAGCAAGCGCTTGTTTTCGCGGTTCTCCTGAAAAACCGTCCAACCGACGCCAATGAAAATAAACAAGAACACCTGGATTTGCGTCCGCTGACGATACGCAGTGCCGACATTTCCCTGAAAGACGGAATAGGAAACGGTCAGCAACAGGCTAAATATCAATATGGGAAACGCATTGCGCAATTTGTGTCGAACGGAATATATCATCCCGATGATCCAAAACGGGATCATTGCCCACCAAACGAGCACCTCCGGGATTGTGATCGCCTGTCTCAGGTTCGACGCTTGCCATGGAAATGGCGAAAGCATCAAATAAGCAAAGCCTAAAGGGATTGCGGAAAGAGCGCCTTCGGTCGTGGATACGTCGTTTTCAAGTCCAAAACCCGATTTGGACTGGGCGAGATTCGATCGGCTGCTTTGGATGCGTTCGAGATTGGCAAACTTCGTCAACTCAATGCTGGCATTTTGCTGAACGCCCAAATAGAGGAGCGATAAGCCAAGCAGCATGACAACCGCGATGCGGCGAAACATTGACTTTTCAGAACTAGACATCCCAACAAGAAAGCTGCCGGCCACAGCCGCGAGAATAATGTAAAAAATATAGAAGCGAAGAGTCAAAATACCAAACAAGGAAAAGACGAGCAGAGCCACCGCCACATAACTGAATTTCTGCTGAAGCTGGAGCACCATCGTGATCGCCAGAACAAGCAAAAAAATTATCAGGCCGTCTTTTAGCAATTGACCCGACCAGATAACAAACGACGGGAAAATGGCAATCGCTATAGCCGAGAACTTTGCGACACGCAGATTGTTAAATATTTTTTTTGAGCAGAAAAATACCATCGGCGCTGTCGCCGCTCCGATAACCGCGCAAAACGACTGAGCCGCAAAAATATTTCTGCCGAGAATGAGATAAATGAACCCGGTCAGGTAGTTCATTCCCCAGCCGGTGCCGGTCGTCGGATCGTTCTGAAAGGCAATAACGTCATTGATCTGCCTATGGCCGAGCCAAATATCGACGAGATTGCTTCCGTTAATATCGTATGCCAATGCGTCACCGCCAAAAAAATCGCGCCAGTCGAAAATGTTAACCAGTAACCCAAATCCCATTCTTAAAACGAGCGCAAGCAAGAAGGCCGTGGTCACAAACTCTTTTTCCTCGGTATAACGACGAAACACCGTAAGAGCAATTGCCGACAAAATAACAACTGACATGAGGGCAACTACGCCGTCGGGAAACGGCACTGCGAACAGCCCAAGCGCGACTATTAGAATACAGGCTAAAAGCAAAAACTTATTCAGCATTACTAACTTCTATTATCGGGCAAACGCTTCAGTATAGGAAACCGGTCTATATATCATCGGGAAGGTCATTTCTTGTTTTTCGCTCCACCAAAAAACGCCCCTCCTCGCCAAGTTCCTTGACCTCGCGTGCCGGTACGCCGGCGATCAACTGATTCTCATTCTTTAGTTGCTTGGTGATCACCGCGCCGATGCCCACTATGCAGTTGGCGGCAATGGCTCCGCCCGGTGCAATGCGAATTTCGGAGCCGAGGTAGCTATGGTCGCCAACACTCACGGGCATTGTTATTTGCCGATTATGAGTCCAGACCGACGAATTGCGGCCGCCGAGGATCACGCTCTTTCCAAACTCGACGCGGTCGGTAAAATCTATTTTATGCGAGGCGCCAATCATGCAGCCGTCGCCTAAAATACATGTCGGATCGGCAACATTGACCGTCTCAGGTTCGGGGATCGAGTTTATCTCGTTCTGCCGCAAAATATCACAATATCTGCCGATTTTGATCGTGTTGCCGCCGCGAAAAATATTTAGAACGCCTATCCTTGTGTGCTCACCGATAGACAAATCTCGAGTGCCGGAAAACACGTTAAAATGTCCGATCTTGACATCATCGCCAATCTCGCAAATGCCAACGTCAATGATCGAAAAGCCGATCCGAACGCGTTTGCCGATCTTGTATCCAAAAAACCAACGATAAAAAACGCGCGCTATCGGCATCGGCAAAACGCCAACAACGATCGATCCGGCAATTCTGAGTTTTCGAGACATCGACAAAAGAGTACCTATTTTACAAGCCTCCGCTCGGCGAGCTCGGCGGTTGCGCTTTCGACACGGTCTTCGGCGTCCTGTTCTCCCAACCATTCGAGCAGTTCTGCAAGTCCGGCTTCGAGCGTGACTTTTGGCTCGTAGCCAAGCAGTTCTCTTGCTGTTGAAATATCGGCCACACAATGGCGGATGTCGCCTTCGCGGTATTTCCCGACGATTACAGGATCGATATTTTTACCAAGACCCGCTGCTAAAAGCTGCGCAATTTGTTTGACCGAAGTTGCCCGTCCGGTGCCTATATTCATCGCGTGATAATCAGCTTTATCGGTTTCGATAGCCAGCAAATTTGCCTGCACAATGTCACTGACGTGCACAAAATCACGCGACTGTTCGCCGTCCTCAAATATTGTCGGAGCCTGATCGTTTAGCAGACGCGACGAAAATATGGCGCAAACACCGGTGTATGGATTGGAGAGCGCCTGCCGCGTTCCGTAAACATTAAAATAGCGGAATGCCACCGTCGGAATTTTATACGCCCGTCCCACCGCGAGGCAATATTGCTCCTGATCCTGCTTGCTCACGGCGTAAACAGATGTCGGAAAGAGCGGTTTTTCCTCTGGCGTTCCCTTAGTTTCAAGAAGGCTGCCGCACGTCTCGCATTTGAATTCCCAATCGTGTGCGGCAAGCTGTTCGTCGGATCTGAGTTGCGGATAGATATCTATTCCGCAAGCATTGCATCGGTAAGCACCTTCGCCATAGATAGACATTGACGATGCGACGATCAGCTTTTTAAACTGCGACGGCCGCTTTATCATCTCTTCGAGCAGGACGGCCGTGCCGAGATCATTTGCTTTGACATAGCGAACGATCTCATACATCGATTGCCCAACTCCTACCTCGGCAGCCTGATGATATACAACGTCAATACCATCGAGTGCTGATGCAATAGCCCCAGAATCGCAAACATCAGCATGAATAAATTCCGCTTCTTTATTAAGATGCGGCGGTGCAGAAGAGCCGTGCACCTGCTCAACAAGCGAGTCGAATATCCGAACGCGGTGACCGCGTTCCACAAGTGCATCAACAAGATGCGACCCGATAAATCCCGCGCCGCCGGTGACTAAAATATTCATTTTTTCCATTCTAAATCTGTTGGAACGCTTTTGCTGCCGAGCGGAATACGTCCAAAACTTTTGGAGCGATGACTTTTGCCGAATACTCCTGTTCGACAGTTGCACGTCCGGCGCGGCCAAATTTTCGTCTCAATTCGGGTGAGTGAATGAGAAGTTTGATCTTCTCTATCCATTCCGTTTTGCTTCCGGCCAAAAATCCGTTTTCGCCGTCTTTTATAATTGTAGAATTTACACCGACAGGCGAGCAAATGGTCGGCACGCCGAGCGCCATGTATTGCAGAGCCTTGAGCCCGCATTTTCCCTGACTCCAATTATCGTCCGGCAACGGCATCAAGCCTATGTCGATCTGACGCAGATCGTCGAGTTCGGTTTCAGATCGCCATTGCATCGCCTCGACATCAACGCCGGGCACCTGATACGCCGGCGTTCCTATTACACGAAGACGAAATTTCTCAGTCCTGGCTAACTCCTGCAAAACATCTCGTATAGTGTCGAGATGTTGAATCGTGCTAAAACTGCCGCTCCAGCCGATCGTCACAATTTCCAGCTCGTTTGTCCGTTCTGAGAACTTATATTTTTCGGTGTCGATCGTGGTCGGAATGATCGTGACGTTCTTGTTGTTGGCCCTAGCATAATCAGCGAGAAATTCGTTCCCTGCCATCACATGCGATGAAAGCCGGCAAATTTCTGCTGTTTTGCCCGGAAACTTCAGATAGCTGAGATAACCGTTCGATGGGCTTTTGTATGAAAAGAAAATGGCGTCGTCAAAATCAAAAATCAAAGGAACGCCGGAACGCGCGATCTTTCGTTCAAACCATGGCGGGCCGAGTAGTGCGGCTTCACGAAAAAGATAAACGAGATCAAAACTCGAAAGCGAGATGAGTATATCGCTTCGGCGTTTCATGCCTCGAGTGACGCCACCGATCTTCTCAATTATTTTTCCGCCGCTGTAGAGAACAGAACGAAGTTCCTCAGTCTCGAACGGCGCATAAGTTATCTCAACCCCGCTTTCGCGCAGGATCGGCTCCCACTGTTCTATCCTGAAACGCTGTCCGGGCGAGGTGTCGTAAATTGAGGGAACTACAGCTAAAACACGCATAAAAAGAAAGGGTTTATTTTATCCCAACATCGCTTGGTAAAGTCTTCTATACCTTTTGCCGCCGACATTCTCCAGATCAAATCCGGCTTTGGCCGATTCACGGCATCTTTCCCGGACATCGCCTAGCGCCTTCAGTTGGCTGAGTGCCTCAAAGTAATTATCATGGTCGAATCCTTTGACCAAAATACCGACACCGTCTTCCTTTATCAAACTGTCAACATCCCCGATGCCGGGGTTCACGATCATTGGCAAACCGGCGGCGAGATATTCCGCATTTTTCGTTGGCGAAGACGCTTGTTTAGAATAACATCGTTTGATAAATGAAATTGCAGCGTCGGCGGCATTGAGATAATAAGGTATTTGCTCAGGAGAAACGCTCCTGACAAAAAAATCACCCTCGGCAAAACCTTTGGCTTTCAACTTTTCGACTGCTGCTTCTGTCTGACGCTGTGTCAAAATCATGATAAAGACTGAAGGATCAACGTCACGCGCGGCGGCAAAAAAATCGAACGTCTCACCCGATAAATACCAACCGCCAAAAGAACCAACATAGGCGATCACAAATCGGCCGTTGATCGTCAACCTGCGGCGAGCTTCCTTCCGCGAATGCTCATTGGTAATTTCAAATCTCTTTAAATCAACACAGCATGGAATGACCTCGACCGGCCTGCCGCGCTTATCAAATACAGAAGCAATCGGATTGTTTTTATCCACCGAGATTTCGGGAAACAATATTTCTCTGGCCTTTTCCGTCAACACGACAAAGCCGTCCGCTTCCTTCATCAGCCATTTCTCTACACGTTTTGCCGCACGGTAGAGCCAGCCGTTTTCCGGCCAAATGCCGGCGTCTGTATATTCCTCGGGGAAAAATCCGCGAATATCGAAAAGGATCTTCGGTTTCTTCGAGCTGAATTTTCTGGCGATCGCCGCCGTTAACGCCGGAACGTGAATGCGGCAGTGCAGCATGTCAAAGTTTTCAAGTTTGATAAGCCGTCTGACTTTTCGAGCGCCATTCAAAATATCGTAAAAGGTTGCGGGTGCCGATGGGCGTTTATGATACGGCAGATGATGCCAGTCAATTCCCATTCCATTCAATTTCTGCCGTTCGTATTCGATCTCTTCGCTCGTCCAAGTTGTCTTTAAATCAGGTTCGAAGGTCAGCAAACTCACGCTTACACCGTCCTTCATGATCTCCAGCAAATACGGCAGCACCTGTGTCTGCACAAGTGGTTCGCGCAAGCCGAAGTAACAAATGTAGAGAGTTTTTGGCATTTACGCGGCTTCGGCAAGGGCCGGGACAGCGAGGTTTTTTCCGCTATCATCTATTTTCTGCAACGGCATAAACATCAATTCCACCTTCTCCAAGCGGCGAAAAATCATACTCGTCAGTGATCTCTTCTTCGGTTTCGGCATGAAAAACTTTATACCCAAATTTCATTAAATAACTTATCAATTCAGCAGGGCTTGTTCCGAGATTCAGCAGGCGTGCATATCCAATTTCGATAAACAGCCTCGGCTTAAATGTTTCGAGCAATTGCCGCGCACCGCGTAATGCGTGCATTTCGTAACCCTCAATATCTATCTTGATCAAATCTACCTTTTCGATCTTGTTTTCTAAAACTATTCTATCAAGAGAATCAGTCTCGATCGTTGTAAAATCTGCATATTTCGCCGCTTCCGCTTCATTCAAAATGCGGTTCATTCCAAGATTATGTGAATCAACACGGTAGAGTTTCAGCGTCTCGCGTTTGTCCGAAACACCGATATTGAAAACCTCTATGTTCCGAAAATCATTTAGCGAGATGTTCTTTTGAACATTTGCAAAATTACTGTTGTCCGGTTCAAAGCCGTAAACAAATCCGTTCGCTCCGGCCAACTGTGCAAAATGAAATAGCGTTTCGCCGATGTTGGTGCCGACGTCTAAGACCACGTCACGCTCGTTTACTAAAGAATAAAGACGATCTCTCTGTTTTTCTTTAAACCCCCAAAAGACATACCACTGCATCATGCAGCTGATATCAAGCTCGTATCTTATACCGTCGCGCACGGCCGAGCGCATTGTGCCGTGCGGATATAAATGTGGGTTTGGAATTAGCCGCGACCAAAATCCGGAATACTTAACGCCGCGCAAAAAAAATAAGAGAGCGCTCTCAAATGGCTCAGCGGTAAATATCCGCCTGATCGAATCAAGCGTTCTGGTTTTAAAGCTCGGTTGATTGCTCAATCTTTACTCCCTTTATTGACAGGGCGAGTGCGGCGAAATCTGAGAAAGTGCTTAATATTACCGGGATCGAGCGTCAAACTCTTAAACGAATGAGAGACAAACGCCGTATAATTCCCCGCAGCAAAATATGATCCCGCAAGATTCTGATGAAGACTGCCATACGCACGGCGTCTGATCTTTTTTAACTCCGGCGTCATTTCAATAAATGCCTTTTCAAAGGCGATCATCATATCGTGTTCCATCGCGCTAACATTGCTATGCATATTTGAATTATGAACGCGATATTTGAGCAGGATTTCGGGCACAAATCCGATGGGATAACGGCTGCTGATCTGATAAAACAAGTCCCAGTCCGCCGACGTCGAGAGCCTGTTATCAAACCCGCCAACCTCATCAAAAACATCACGACGAACCATCAGCCCGCTGCCTCCGCCGAGGATGGTTTGTTTTATCAGCAAAAGCTCGCCGGAAACATCGCCTTCAAGCCCTTCCAATCTTTCGAGCAGGAAATCGCCGTTTGCATCTACCTCAACGACGCCTACGTGAACAAGCCCAAGTTTTTCGTCTTCTTGAAAACGCACTACCTGCTTTTCGATCTTTGCCGGCAGCCATAAATCGTCCGCATCTAAAAAAGAAATGAATTCGCCTCGACTCTCGTTCACTCCATTATTTCTCGCTGCCGACACGCCCTGATTCTGTTGAAAAACAGCCTTGATCTGCTGACCGTAACTTTTCAGTATATCTTTTGAATCGTCCGTCGAGCCGTCGTCAACAACAATTATCTCGATCTCGGCGTAAGTCTGCGCCAAAACGCTGTCTATGGCCTCGCGCAAAAAACGCGCGTAATTGTAGTTTGGGATTACAACGCTGACCAACCCTTTTTTCATGTGATACGTATTAGTTCTGATTTAACCAACTCTTATATAAAGCCATCAAACGGTCAATCATGATCGGGACTGTGAACCGCTCTTTGACAGACAACATGCCTTTTTGCGCGATCTCGTTTCGCAGCCGAACATCGTTATACAAGTGCAGCGTTGCCTGATAGATAGCATCCGTGTCATTGGGTTCGATCAAAATTCCATTCTCACCGTTTATTATCACCTCATCGGCTCCGCCGACGCGAGTAGCTATTACCGGCAGCCCCGTGCCCATAGCCTCGACCAAAACCTGGCTGAAAGCTTCGGAGAGAGATGGCTGGATAAAAATATCCATTGCATTCAGACACTCCGGCACATCATTTCGCCAGCCGGCAAAAACTATTTGGCCGGGCGCGAAATTCTCGGCCGCTTTTTTCACCTCGGAGAGCATCCCGCTGCCGACAAGAAAAAGTTTTACATTTGGCATCGCGGCGGCGATCTTTTTATATGCCTCGATCAGTTGAAGATGCCCTTTACCGTTGATAAAATTGGCAGCATAGCCGATCACCAGATTGTCTGCCTCAAAACTGAATTCACGTCTGACCCGCCGCCTGTCGTCCACATTCGGAGCCAACTTCTGAAAATCAAATCCGGTGTAAACAACTTCGATCTCAGCCCGTCTTATCCCGTCAACTTTTTGTATATAATTTCGGGCTGCCTCGGAAACCGTAGTGACATGATCGGCATTTTCGGCCATCCATTTGTCGGCTGCGATGTGAATCCGCGAGCCGAGCATCCGCACCACGCTTGTGTGATGCCGCATCAGCGCGACGATCGTTTTTTGCCGCAAACGTTTTGTCAAAACTCCAATCAGTCCCGCAAAAAATAGGTGCGTGTGAAGAATATCGACGCTCTCATCTTTTAGATATTTCGCCAGCCGAACGACCACCATCGGATATTGCAATTTAGAACCGGCGTTTAGGCAAAAATAAGAGGTACCCGGCGCTTCGTTTAGCCATGTCGGCGGCGTTCCACGTCCCAGTTCGACAAGCGAAATCCGCACTCCATGCCGCGTCAGCCCGACGGCGATATTTCTGAAATAATCACTTTCAAAAGTAGTATCGCAAAAATGACAGACGTGCATACTCAGGAGGGTAACAAATTAACGTCAAACAGTTCAGCCAACGTCCGCCGTTGCAACGTACAGGAATCCATATGCGATCTTATTACAAAGTTCATTCTTTAGAAAACATCCTTAACTCCGCCAAAAAAATTGAATGTTATATCGCGTCCAGTATCCAGATTCAAGTCGAACACGATCAGATCGTTTGTCTGTGCCGGCTTGAGATTTTTTAAATACTTGTTCAATGAATTATTTAACGTGGTAGTCAGCTGAAAGTAACGAACTTTGTTTTTTGTTCTCCATAATTTTTCGAATAATGGTTTTATGTCTTTCGAGTCGCCGATATAAAAGCCGCCGATCTCAAAATACTTCAAATCGATTCCAAACTTTCGGTTTATTCTCGGCACGCCCCATATCAGACTTTCGTCATGCTCGATAACTAACAGATCATCTTGATATTTTTTTGTTTTCAATTCGATTAATTGCTTGTCGTTCTGAAATATCTGTTCCTTTTGATCCGCTCGATACTCCGAGTCAGACGTGTGCAAATAGAGATCACGAATCATCTTTAGATTCGCCACTTGCCACTTTAGCGACGGGGTTTCTTTAAATCCAAGTTTGTTTATAAAAATAGGGTGCGAATTCTCATTAGCGAATCCAAAGATAAACGCCGCTCCGCGCGACAAGAGAATTTCTTTCGCTTCATTTATCAGGTTTTGAAATATCTTTTTGCCCCTGTGTGCGTTACTCGTGGCTGTCCAGCAGCTTTGGTAGCAGTTGATCGGCAAACCGTTCAAAAAAAGATCGTGGGAAATAAAAGCATTAAAACCAATTATCTCATCGTCCTGAATTGCCGTCAGATACAAACTGTTACTCGAACTATTGGTCCAAGTGCACTTTTCGAGTTTGTCGTCAGGCATATCGCGGCCAAAAGTTTCGCCCAAGAGACGGTTCACTCCGCGAAGCAGTTCCTTATCGTTTAGGCCAACCTGGATGATCGAATAATCCATCAATCAAAATCTATGCAAGAGCGCGAGAAATTTGTTTATATAAAAATCGTTTTGTTTCCCGTCAACAGCAATAACTGTTTTACCATTAAACTTCACAAGACTTAAGTGGTGTCCGCCCTGCGAATTCCACGATTGATCTAAATCAAAATAATTCTCCGCGAATACTACTTCATCATAATTTGTTTTGGACAAATTCTTAACTCTCAAAATGCTTATGTTCTTTCCGTATTCGGATGAGCAATCCTGCGCGATTCGATACAACTCATCGTTAATTGTGATTATGCTTCCGCCGCACCGTTCATATCTCGGATCGTTAGTAATTGGGTTGTTAGGGTGAGTAACAAAGTTTCCTTTCTCAAAATCGTCAGTGTAAAAAATCTCAAGACCGGCATCAGAAGTTGTAAACAAATACCAAATACCATCGTGTTTGAACAAAAAAGAATCTCTGTAAGAGCCGGTCAGTAACACTCGCGATTTGATCAATGTTTTTGGAAATTCTTCAAACTTATAGAGCGAAACTTCATTTCTGGCTAATGTCTCAGGAATTGAAAAAACTGAAGAACCCTCAGAAAATACGAAAGGATACGATAAATGAAAAGGCTCTCTTAAGACCTCTCCAACATATTCGAATTCACTCAGATCACGGGTCTTGTACGCATCGATCTTACCGTCTTCGCCAACCGCCTGCGACTCGTAAAAAAGATAGAGTTCATCATCGAATGAAAACAGAAATGGGTCGGCATAAGTATGGACATGCCGTTTCCCTTTTACTCTTATCTTTTTGGAGTCTAAAACAAATCTAATGCATTGTGGTTTGTTTTCGAATGAAAAACCGTCAGGTTCGGTATAAACCGCAAGACTCCAAACACGACCTCTCTTAAATTTAGATAAAAAATCAAGCATGAACAGTTTGTTAATTCCTATGTCGATGATAGCATCAGCCTATAACAATGTTTAGATTTTTTCATCGGCTATCTTGCTTAAGTTTCCGGTGTTATTGCGATTTAGCCTGTCCGACGCTCTCCGATCGCTGATGCCACATTTGCTACTGTAAAGTCAACGGACAGATTAGCTTTGTGGTAGCAGTAACTCTCAAAACACGCCAAAGCGCGTAAGGAAGGTGAGGTGGTCAAGTGTTTCAGGACACGATCCTCTCGCTCCTTTTGGTTGATTTAGTTTTCAAAGTTTGCGTTTTTTTAGGCATTGGCAAATCTATCAA
>JAYVFJ010000368.1:0-2271 GCA_043773225.1 Chloracidobacterium sp. | reverse complement strand
GCCGTCTCCGATCTTTGTTAATCCACCGCCGCCAGAAGTGCCGCGGTGGATAGTCACAAATTCACGTATGTGATTGCGTTTTCCGATCTCGGTTGCGGTGGGTTCACCAGCGTATTTGAGGTCCTGCGGTGCAAGGCCGATCGAGACAAAAGGGAATATGTGCGTCTCACCGCCGATTGATGTCTTACCGTCAATGACCACGTGCGATTCGACACGGACGCGTTCGCCTAAAGTCACATAATCGCCAACAATGGAAAACGCACCGATGTGGCAGTCGGCGCCTAACTTTGCCTTTGGGCTGACAATAGCTGTGTCGTGAATGAAAGTTGGCATATGGGCGATCAGACGCCTTTAGGGTCGGCGACATCGGTTTCGGCGGAACTAGCGTTTGCGGCAACGGTCCCGCCGGACCCGGACTTCTTGTAGATCAGCCAGACAAACACGACAAGGGTTATTAATGTCAACGGGACCCATATCGCGCCGACGGCAATGCTTGAAACCAAAGCAACGAGTCCGAGTTTTGTCCTTCCCTTAACTATCGCTATCGCGAGCGGAAGTAAGCCGACAATCAAACCCACGCTGGCACCGATCAACGCGCCGTAGATCATAGCTTCCTGATAGCTTATCTTCACCGGTTCCATTTTTTCACTCCTTTACGGGCCGATTAGCCAGTACACACATTATTTCAGCTTCAGCGGTTACGTTTCCGTCAACCGTCGCGACGCCCCACATTTTCTGAACTTTGCTGCCGATCCTTAACGCCGTCACTTCCAACATCAGCGTATCTCCGGGAACGACCGGACGCCGGAAGCGGGCCTTATCAATGCCGCTAAAAAAAGGGATCTTTTCGCCCCGGTTCTCAAACTCACGAAGTGCGAGGATCGCGCCGACTTGGGCCAGAGCCTCGATCTGCAAAACGCCCGGCATCACCGGGGCTTCAGGGAAATGCCCGACGAAAAAATGCTCGTTGATTGTTACCTGTTTAATGCCCACGATGCGGACGCGCGGTTCAAGCTCGACAATCTTATCGACAAGCAAAAAAGGGTAGCGGTGCGGCAATATTTGCTGTATCGCCACGGAATCGTAGATGGGCTTGAGGGTCGACATAAAATGTAAAAAGCCAGAAGCCAGCAGAAGAAAAACTTCGACCGACTACTGACTGTTCAAAAAAACTGCCGGGTAATTACTTAGGCGTCGCCGTTGTCGCTGTTCCCGCCGGCCGGGCGTTGTAAAATACGATGAAATCTTTTGTCACGTCGTATTTATCGTCAAAGCCAAGAAGGATTTCAGCCTGTTCAAGCTTTGCACCGTCGAGGATAATCGCAAAGCCTTTCTGCTTCGCGTAATCATTCAACGCCTTAATAATGTCGTTGAATACCGGGCCGACAACCGCCGGATAACGGCGCTCGTATCTCGCCTTGCCATCTTCCTGATTGCGTTTGATCTTAAGCTCCAGGTTCTGAGCTTCTTCAACTTGTGCCGCCAGGGCTGCCGGTGCAGTCTGTGCGGGAACACCAGCCGGCGGTGCCTGTTGGGCTTTCTGAATCGCCGCCGCCAACGTCTGATACTTTGCTCGCATCGTGTTAATCTCGTCGTTCAAGACCTTGAACTCCGCATCGAGCGTCGTCAGAGCGGTCCTGAATTTGGCAATACCTGCCTTGTCATCGGCAAAAGCGCTGATGTTTACCAGACCAATCTTACCAGCCCCGGTCGTGGCGACCGGGGCTTGGCCGAACGCCGAAATCGAAAAAACTGCCGCGAAAATAAAGCTTACGGCAGTTAAATTAAATCTTTTCATTTTATCTACAACTCCTTAAACTTGCTCAACAAGTGATGCTAATATAGCAGACTATACTTTGAAACTAATTACTCTTAAATTGTTGCCTGTCCCTTATAATTAAATAGTCAAAAGAGAGGACAATGTTATGTTATCGAGCCGGTATTGTCAATTTTGAGACGCTCGACGCTGTGCGACCGCTTGGCTGCAGAGTCTGACCGTATCTCGACCTATTTCGGGACGGCAAGCACGGTCACAGCGGGACGCGCGTTGTAAAAGGCGGTGAACTCGGTGCTGACATCGGCTGACGGCTCCAACACAAGGATCGAATTCGTCTGGGCAAGGGAGCCAATATCAAGTATGACCGCATACCCCTTTTGCTCGTTTGTGCACTTGCCGAAACTGCAAATACGACCGCAATGCCGACACTTACTGCCCATAACCTAAGGTCTTTCATCGTCTCTTACCTCTCAAATCCCAAAAACGGCTGCTTG
>JAYVFJ010000367.1:0-2488 GCA_043773225.1 Chloracidobacterium sp. | reverse complement strand
TGATCCACTCGCAAATGTCGAACGTTCTGAGATGAGTAACGCCAGCGTCCCCACTGGCTGTCCGCTCGGCGGCCCGCCGCCCGATCCTCTCGCTCATGCTTGTTAACTTACACCAAAGTTAGCGCTTTTCGCGGATATCGATCTGACCGTCAACCGCCGTCGTCAGCGTGTCGCCTTCGTTGAATATTAGTCGTTCCCATGTTATCGGCGAAAGTGAACCGGGCGAGCCAATGGCTGTAAATTTGAGGTTCAGCAGAATGCCGTTTTCAACTATTGGCATCGCGCCGTATAGGACGACACGCAGTAGGCCGGGCTCTTCGGCATTGACTGCAAAGGAAAGCCCGCGACCGGCGGTGCCGGCGAGCTCGACCGGATTGGAAAGCGGCTGTATCACTGCCGGATCGTATCTAAGGTCAAACTCGCAAGAGATTATCCCCTTGTCTGCGATTCCCTGCACGTCAACGGGGATTGTAATTTCTGCATTTGCATATGACTCGAAAGTTGCCGCTTTAACGACAATACTTCCCTCCTGCCCGCCACTGCCTTCTGCCTCTGCCAACTGCCCACTGCCAACCGGCCTAGCTCCGGTGTTGTTCCAATTACCGGAAACCTCGCCGACCAAAACGGCGTTATAATCTTCGCCGGCGATCGGTGCAGGCACGGATGCGTAAGCTCTGTTCACAGGCTGGAATCTCCACGTTCCTGTTTGCCCGCCAACGGTCGAAACGACGTATTGCGCGATCAGCGCGGCGTCGAAAGACGAGACAGTGGTATTCCCACTCGAATCAGCCGCGATCAACTGGTTGGCATTCAAAAGCGGCGGAATGCCCGCCACGTGCTGTGCGATCCTGGCGGCGTCAAATGAGCTGATGCCGTTTGCTCCGCCTGTCTTGGTCGGCGTGACGGTGTATGGGCCTGCCCCGAAACCGTTGAGCGAATAGGTTCCGACGAGCGGCCCCGGAGCCGCAGTCGTTGTCGAAACATTTGGCGAGCCTGCGCCGCTTATCAACACATTTGAGACAGGTCTCGGCGGCGTTGTGGCGTTGACATAAAGAACGGTTCCCGAAATGTTGCCGTCCGTTGGCGTCGAGGTCGCGGTTGGCGTCGGCGTGTCTGTCGGCGTAGTTGTAGGCGTGGGCGACGGTGTTATGGCACAGACATTCATCAAACCGCTTACGTTGCCAAATCCTGTTGCTCCGACAAGCGTGGCAGAGCCGGTTGCGATGTTGATCGCGTGTAATTGCCCGGCATTGGCTTGCCCGCCGCCTGCATACAGGATTCCGTCCGGGCCAAATTCGAGACTGCCGGGAACAATTCCTGTCAGCCCGACCGCAGTTGCAACTCCGGTGCCGAGATCAATTGTCAATAGATTGTATGGACCGGTTCCGGCCTGAACGCCATACATGATCCCGCTGTTGGCGTCATATGCGAGGCCAGAGATCGGGCCGACTCCCGTTAGGCCGATAAGTGTAGATGAACCTGTCCATGGATCGAGAACCCTCAGCGACGAAGGTCCATTGGTTGCATCAAACGATGCTCCGTAAAGAGTCGAGCCGACCCATTCGAGACCGGTAAAGGTATGGTCGTTGACGATTGTTCCGCCGATCGCCGCACCGTTTAAAATATTAAACTCGCTGCCGAAAAATGAAGTTCCCGCCGCTTGCGAAAACGCACGCTGCGTCAACTGGTCATATTCGATCTCGGTCGTAGCTCCGGTCGGCAAATTCCCGACCAACGATCCGACGCCGGTGTTAAGATTGACCGTAAACAAAACTCCGCTCGTGTCGGAACCATACATCGTCGTCATGCAGTCAACCGGCGTTGGCGTGTTCGTCGGTGTAAATGTCGGCGTAAAAGTCGCCGTATTTGTTGCTGTCGGAGTATTGGTTGCGGTAATTGTCGGAGTATTAGTCGGCGTCGGCGTGTTGGTCGGCGTGAATCCGGCCGGGTATTGAACTCGAACAAGCGAGTTTGTTCCGCGCGACAAATAATAGAGCGTGCCTTCATTGTGAACGTGAATGTCCACGGTTCCAAAACCGAGGCCGGTCGCAAAACTAGGCGCCGCTCCAAAGCTTGACGGAATTGCCGGATCAACATATTTTATCCAGCCTGCGCAATAATCGGCAAAGAAGTATTTGCCGACATAGTATGACGGAAACATGGTATTTGTCGGGTTGTAAAAATCGCCGCCGATTACCGTGCATTCTGAAACCGCGCCTGAGGAGGAATATTGATAGACCGGGTCTGAATAGTTGGCATTTCCGCAGGGCGTAACCTGGCTGCCCGCCGTAAATGTGCCCTCGCACGACGGCCAGCCAAAGTTCAATCCGGCAAGCCCGTTATCAATCTCTTCAGTTGTGTTCTGGCCGACGTCATTGATATACATCCGGCCCGTGCCCTGCTGAATGGCAAACGTAAAAGGATTGCGCAAGCCCACAGCCCAGATCGCCAGGTTTAATCCAGTCGGCGAACCTGCAATGCCCGGAAA
>JAYVFJ010000366.1:0-5895 GCA_043773225.1 Chloracidobacterium sp. | reverse complement strand
GAGGAATTAGTAGATGATCAGGATATTTTAGAACTCGCCCCGCCTGAACCCCAACCGGAGATCATCGAAGAAGTCCGTGAAGAGACGCCTGACGGACCTCAGGCTGAAGCAGCTCAAGAGCGCGAACAAACTGACGAACGTCCGCGCGGCCGCGACACTCGTGGAAGGCGCGGGGGAAGGGGCCGAAACGATCGACCGAGCGGAGAGCGTCCGTCAGATGACCGTCCCAGCCGTGACCGACCGAGCGGAGAACGTCCGTCTGATGACCGTCCCAACCGTGACCGACCGAGCGGAGAGCGTCCGTCTGATGACCGTCCCAGTCGTGACCGCCAGTCAGGCGATCGTCCTTCAGGTGACCGCAAACGTTTTGACCGCAACGACCGCGGCAATCGTCCGCCCGCACCGACGATCTCCGATCTGTTGAAAGAAGGCCAGGAAATTCTCGTTCAGATCGCCAAAGAACCTATCGCCAAAAAAGGCGCGCGCATCACGTCGCACATCGCTCTGCCCGGACGCTATCTCGTTTATATGCCGACGATCGAGCATCTTGGCGTTTCGCGCAAGATCGAATCGTCAAGCGAGCGCGGCCGCCTCAGAACACTCATACAGCGCATTCGTCAAGATCGCGAAATACCGTCGGGCGGCTTTATCGTCCGCACTGCCGGCATCGGCGTAGCCGAAGAAGATCTCAGAAACGACGCCAAATACCTCGCCCGCATGTGGGCCGAGTCAAAGAAAGGCTCCGAGAAGAAAAAATCACCGGCGATGGTTCATCAGGACCTCGATCTCGTCCAGCGTATTTTGCGCGACCAGCTTGCGGGTGATTTCACCGCGATCCGCATCGACAACGATGAGGAATATCAGCGAACCGTCGAATTCATCAACCTAATCCAGCCGCGAATGGTCAACCGCATCAAGCTCTACACCCGCGACGAGCCGATCCTCGAATACTACAACGTGCAAGAGGAAATAGACAAAGCTCTCAAGCCGCGAGTATGGCTAAAGAGCGGCGGCTATCTCGTTATCAATCAAACCGAAGCGCTCGTTTCGATAGATGTAAATACGGGCAAGTTTGTCGGCAAAGGCAACCAACGGCTCGAAGACACTATCACGCGAACCAACATGGAAGCGGTCAACGAGATCGCGCGGCAGATCCGTTTACGCGATCTCGGCGGCATCATCGTGCTCGACTTGATCGACATGGAAGACCGCCGCAATCGGCACAAGGTTTCGCAGGCTTTGCAGGAAGCGCTTTCAACCGACCGCAGCCCAACTAAGGTTTTGTCGTTCAACGATTTCGGCTTGATTATAATGACACGCAAGCGCGTCAAACAATCGCTTGAACGCACGATGTGTGCACCGTGCGATCATTGCGAAGGCGCAGGATGGGTCAAATCGCCGACAACCGTATGCTATGAAATCTTGGCCGAGGCGCGTCGGCTGTCCAGAACCGTAGATGACGTGCGGCACACTACGCTGCGTGTTCATCCCGAAGTTTCGCGTGCCTTTCGCAGTTCCGAACGAGATGTGCTCGATGAAATAGAGGCTCTGCTCGGCAACATAGACATTGCCTCGGACAAATCAGTTCATCCCGCGCAGTTCGATTTTGCGTTTGTGTAGGAGACTTAATTTCTTTTAGCCACGAATGCAAGAATAAAATTCTTATTCGTGCATTCGTGGCTAAATCGTTTTCAAACTTATAACTCCATTTGCATCAGCAGATCGGTCTGCGGATCTGAGCCAAGGTGAAACGTGTGCGTGCCGACAACACGAAAGCCGTTCTTTTCATAAAACCGTTGCGCACGCGGATTATATTCCCAAACGCCGAGCCACATAACGTCGCGGCCATCGTTTCGGGCGCGTTCAAAACAAGCGTCCATCAGATTTTGCCCGACACCTTTGCCTAGGTATTCTTGGTGTGAATAAAGTCTGTTAAGTTCAATGGGCCTCGTCGCCGTGATGCCCGGCTCAATGTGGTCAACGACCAGCTTGGCATAACCAGCCGCACTTTCATCTATCGACGCAATGAGAAAAATCGATTTCGGATCGGCCAACTCCACGGTTATCTGTTCGATGCTAAATGCCTGCCTCATATAATGAGCAAGGTCGTCCGGCGCATTTTTAGGATGATGCGCAAACGCATCCCAAAATGTCGTGTAGGACAGATCGGTCAGCAACTTGGCATCAGCGGTATTAGCCTGACGAATAAAAATGTCAGTTTTCGCCATCGGTGTCCATATCATTAAAAGACTTGAAGTGTTTTTCTATTTCCTCGCGGATCATTCTGGCGTCCATTTTTTGACTACGCTCATACACGATGCAGGGCATTTTCCAAAACAAAAATCTTTCTAAGGCGAAATCGAACAGGAGTTTCAACAAGGGCGATTGCCTTTAGGTTTTCCATCCCAGACATAAAGTAAGGCTCCCGACAAGCAGGAACGTTTTTAAGCCAATTTGGAATCGGAATGCCAAGTTCGTCGCAGAGCGTCTCTATAACGCTCGCCAACACAGCATCCTTGCGCTCATCGTTCAGATCAAAAGGCTCTGCGATTGCAGCGGGATTTTTGTGGTATCGAAAGTCGTCTACAAAATTCAAAAGAGGGATTTTCCACCACTTTTGGTCTCTTTCCATTTCTTGTTTCGTCTCGACAGCAGTTATCATTTCTGAAAAATTTCCTCTATAAAATACTGAGTGGCCGGTTTGATCTGATTACGAGAATAATATTTTTCTATTATAGAGAATACTTCTTCGGGCCTTGTGATTTCAAGGTGTTCAATAAGCAGTTTGACATCTTCACGATCGTAAGTTGTATCTCTTGCTGCAATCGATTTCATTGCAAGAAGATAATCAGGTTCGGGGACAAAAACCGTCAAATTGGATAGAGCGAATAGCACATTTTCTTTGTGCTCGGCCCAATATCCCTTGACGGAATCGTTAAACCAATTTTCTTCCAAACCATGGCGAACTCCGATCATCTTTATTGCTTCGCGAATTTCGGTGACCGGCTTAAAAATAGCGTCAACGTCTTTCGTGGCCGGACGTGCGTCATAAACCAAACACATAACTGCCCCGCCAAAAAGCGAAACTTCGCCCTTGATATTCATATGGAGAAGTTCGTCGTTTAGCTCGGTCAGATATTGTTTTATTTGCTCCGCGGTCATAGATCAACCTTAACAAATCACAACAGTTCTACGCCATATTTATGGAATACGCCGTCAGAACTTAACACTGGGACATTTTCGACCAGTGCCTGTGAAATGATTAAGCGGTCGAATGGGTCGCGATGGTGAAGGGGCAGTTTTGAAACCCCAATAATATGTGCAGGCTGAATAGGCAAAATAGAACTTGTCGAGCGTTCGATGTGATCAAAGATCGAATCAAGAGGCTTTACGAGCGAGAGTTTTTTGATGCTCATTTTGATGCCGATTTCCCAAAGGCTGGCAATACTCACGAGGATTTGATTGGCAGGATCTTCAATGTATTCGCCGCGCGAAACGGAGAGTCGCTTATCGTTCTCCAGATGCCACAGGAGCATTTGCGTATCTACTAAAATACGCATTACATATACTCCGCAAAATCTTCTAGCGGCTCGTTAAAATCATCCGCCATGTAAACGACCAGACCTTTCATGCTTCCACGCTGCAAAGGCTTTTTTTCGTCGCCGTTTTTTGCAGGTTTCGACACTTTGATCAGTTTTTCGTTCTCCATCTCATCGAGCATCGCTTCAGCTTTTGATTCTAATATTGTCACTTCAAAAGTCTGCATATAAAAATTTTAGCATAAGTTAGACAAGTTAATTCATTATTTTCCGCTCATTATCAGCTTTGCAATTGTTTGCAATTGCATATTTGACGTGCCTTCGTAGATGGCACCGATCTTTGAGTCACGCCAGAATTTTTCAACCGGATAATCTTTAACATAGCCGTATCCGCCGTAGAGTTCGATTGCTTTGGACGAGACTCGTTCGGCACAGCGCGATGAGTAGAGTTTGGCAATGGCGGCTTCTTTCAGAAAAGTTTTACCGGCGTCTTTGAGCCGGGCGGCGTTGTAAACGAGCAGCCGTGTTCCTTCGATCTCGACGGCCATTTCGGCAAGCTGGAACTGAACGGCCTGAAAATTATTGATCGGCTGGCCAAACTGCTCGCGTTCTTTCGTATATCCGAGCGCGGCCTCATAGGCGCCCTGCGCGATACCGAGCATCTGTGCGCCGATGCCGATGCGGCCTTCGTTGAGAGTTTCGATTGAGACTTTGTAGCCTTTGCCGACATCACCTAAGACATTTTCTTTAGGCACTTTGCAGTTATCCAGAATAAGCTCGGTGGTTGACGAAGCTCGTATGCCGAGCTTGTCCTCTTTCTTGCCGACCGAGAAACCTTCAAAACCTTTCTCAACAATAAACGCGGTGATGCCTTTGTAACCGGCTTCCGGATCAACCGTTGCAAACAGCACAAATATCTCGGCCTCGTTGCCGTTTGTGATCCAGAGTTTTTGCCCGTTTAACTCATAATGATCGCCCTTTTCGGTGGCGCGTGTTTTAAGGGCAAATGCGTCCGAACCCGAAGCTGCCTCGGATAATGCATAGGCTCCGACCTTGCCCGACGCAAGCTGCGGCATGAATTTTTTCTTCTGCTCGTCATTTGCCCAACGCATAAAAGCATTTGTGACAAGCGTATTGTGCACGTCAACAAACACCGAAACCGAAGCATCCACACGCGCAAGTTCCTCGATCGCCAATATCGCGTTAAAGATCGTCGAGCCCGCGCCGCCGTATTCCTCCGGCGACTCTATAGCCATCAGGCCCAGCTCAAAACATTGTTTGATAAGATCGGCGTCGAGTTTCCCGGCGTGTTCCATTGCCTCGACCTTTGGACGGACTTCACCCTCGGCAAACTCGCGCACGGATGCACGGAAAAGGTCTTCTTCTTCTGATAAAACGGTCAAACCCATAAGTTAGTAAATAGTAAATCGTAAATAGTAAATAGTAAATGGTAAATGGTAAAAGCCTCACTATTCACGATTCACTATTTACTATTTACTATTTACTATTTACCATTTCAAAAGGCAAAGGGTGTATCCGGCTATCGAAACACAGCAAAATTCAAAAAAACACATCAATAGGCTGATAGTCGCCAGCGTTTTATTAACGATAGGCGGCGTCTGCCTTTTTGCGTATTTTGTCTATGCGGTCGGCATGGACAATATATATGACGGCGTGGCAGGGTTTGGCTATGCCGGATTTGCGGTGATCTTGAGCATCTTTTTTGTCAGGATATGCGTCCGTGCATTCGCGTGGAAACTCTCGGTTCACGAGCCATACTCGCTGCGAATGCGGGACACGATACCGGCCGTAATGGTCGGCGAAGCGATGAGCAGCACCATTCCGCTCGGCATTTTGATCAGCGGCACGTCAAAGGCGATCGCGGTCAAAAACCGAATTCCGCTTGTTGCCGGACTATCGTCCGTTGCGACCGAAAATCTCTTTTACAGCCTCGTGACAAGTATTTTTTTGATCGCGGGCGGTATCACGCTGGTGCGCGGTTTCACCATTGACGAGAGCCTGATAGTGACGATAAATTTTCTGATGGTTGCGGTCGGCGTATTGGTCGTTCTGGGAATTTCGATGGTGATCCGCCAATGGCACTTTGCCAGCGCGACCTGTAACTGGCTTTATAAAAAAGGCTTTCTGCGCTCGATGCTTGAGAACGGACGGCAACAAGTCCGCCGGTTCGAAGACCTGATCTACGGCTTTTACCGCCATTATCCAAAACGCTTTTTGCCGATCTGCCTGCTCGAGGCCGGTTATTTTATTTTGGGCGTCGCCGAAGTTTGGTATATACTCAGCCGTCTGACCGAAACCTATCCGAGCCTGCTAAATGCCTTTCTGCTCGAATCGG
>JAYVFJ010000365.1:0-2745 GCA_043773225.1 Chloracidobacterium sp. | reverse complement strand
GCTGCGTTCAGACTTGCTGAATTCGCTTTCATTATGCGCGAAATTCCGAAATCAGCGAGACGCGGGGTGTTGCCTTGCAGCAAGACATTTGCAGGCTTGAGATCCCTATGAATAATGGTCCGTGAGTGGAGAAATTCCAGACCGGAAAGAATGCCTATGCTCATTTCCACGGATTGCTTTATAGAAAGCGAGCCGCCGTTTTTCATTAACATACCTTCAAGCGACCCATCGGGAGCAAATTCGCTGACGATGACAATCTGCCCGTCGTGCTCATCTGCTTCGATGATCGACAAAACATTCGGATGTCCTGTTGCACGCCCCCAAATCTCGGCTTCTTGTTTGATCGCTTTGTGGTCGATTTGATCGTCAAGAGGCAGCTTAATGGCGACTTTTGTTGTGAGAATCTTCGTGCGTCGTTCTCCAAGCCACACTTCACCAAAACCACCACGTCCAAGAAGTCGGACTAGAAAATAATTTCCAATTTGTTGTTCGGGACGAAACATTCAGGTTTCATTCATAATAGAACGACTTAACTGAAAAAGGAAAACCACGATCTTTGGGGGATACCAATCCGCTAACACCTTCACCTATGGTCCGAATCCTGCGTTTTAATATTTGATTAGTATATAATCGAAAAAGTACCGACAGATTATATGTGGAAAGATAAAGTCGTTTTCTTGACCGGCGCGTCGAGCGGTATCGGGGAAGCCTTGGCAATAGCATTGTCAAAAAAGGGTGCGACGCTTGGGTTGCTTGCGCGGCGGGAAGAACTGCTTGCCGATCTTGCCGCGAAGTGTGAAGACGCGGGTGGGAAAGCGCGGATATTTGTGTGTGATGTTGTTGATTCGGAAGCTGTTCACGCGGCGGCGGAGAAGTTTCGTGCGGAATTTGGCCATATCGACATTATGATCGCGAATGCCGGTATCGGTGGGAATGATTCGGCGACGCGGGCGTATGAGCCTGCCTCTGTTAAAAAACTTATTGACGTAAATCTCTTAGGCGCGGTTAAGGCCATTCATGCCGTTCTGCCGCAGATGATTGAGCGTGGATCGGGGCAGCTTGTGGCAATTTCGAGTCTTGCCGGATATCGCGGGCTGCCTAAGTCGGCGGCTTATTCGGCCAGCAAGGCCGGGATGACTGCTTTTTTTGAGAGCGTTCGTTTAGATAACGCAAAACACGGCATCGATGTGACGATCATTCATCCGGGATTTATCCGCACGCCTTTAACTGCGGGTCGCGCAAACACGATGCCGTTTCTGATGGAGCTCGATGACGCAATCCCGCATTTTATCGAGGCCATTGAGAAGAAAAAGAAATTCGCCGCTTTCCCGTGGCCGCTGGCGATGGTTGTGCGGCTTGCTAAGATAATGCCGGCATGGCTCTACGACCGCACGGCGGGCCGCGCACGTTTCCGCGAATAGTCCACATAAGGCAGAAGCCCGCGCCTGAGCAAAGGCGTAACACGCAAGTTGGATGTTACGCCCTCGCTTACGCGCGGGCTTCTGCATATGGCACCACTGTGCTAAATTCGTTTTTACTCCTTCGCCATAATATGAATCTTCTCCAAGCCATAATCCTCGGCATTGTTCAGGGGCTGACTGAGTTTATCCCGATCAGCTCGACTGCTCATCTTGTGTTTGCGAGCCGGTTTACTAACCTTTACGACGGTAATGCCGAGCAAATCACCGCGACGATGGCGGTTATTCAGCTGGGGACGCTGGCGGCGGTGTTTGTTTATTTTGCGGGGGATATTCTGGCGATCTCGATGGCATTTATCCGCGATCATTTTGCGCTTTTGACCGGAAGGCGGGGCATGCGTTTTTCCGGCACGCACGGCGTCCGTCCTATGTGGCTCTCGGAGGAGGCATGGCTCGGCTGGCTCATCATTATCGGGTCGATACCAATCGGGGTCGTTGGTTTTCTGTTTAAGGACTTTATCGAGGGCAGCGGGACTAAAAACCTTTGGATAATTGCTACGATGCTGATTGCCATAGCGTTATTACTGGCATTTGCCGAGTTTATCGGCAAACAGCGCAAGGATATAAAGCATCTCGGAATGTTTGATGCGATTGTGGTTGGGTTTGCACAGGTGTTGGCGCTCATGCCGGGTGCGAGCCGTTCGGGCTCGACAATCATGGGCGGTTTGCTCGCGGGTGAAAAGCGAGAGACGGCGGCGAGGTTTTCATTTCTGCTGTCGATACCGGCGATAACGGCGAGCGGATTGCTGGAACTTCGCAAAGCTCTGAACATACTGCCGCCGGAAAGCTTTACCCCGCTAATTGTCGGAACCGTCGCCGCCGCCATCGTCGGCTATCTCTCAATATGGTTCCTGATCTCATACCTCCGCCGCAATTCGACCGCGATCTTTATTATTTATCGCATTATTCTGGGAACCGTGATACTCGTTCTGCTGTGGCAGGGCGTGATAAGCCCGGTGGTCAACTAAGATAATGTCTGAGAACGGACTCGCAACGATAACCGCGACACAATGCAAAAACGCTGGACAATCCGCAAACATGACGCCGACGCGGTTAATAGGCTGGCGAGCGAGATAAATGTAAAACCGCTCGTCGCGGCGCTGCTAATTTCACGTGGTCACGATACCTCAGCCAAAGCCTTTGATTTTCTAAACCCTTCGCCCGAACATCTTCATGAGCCTTTTCTACTAAAAGGCATGCGCGAGGCCGCCCGACGCATCCAGACGGCGATTGAAAATAACGAGAGGATAATGATCTGGGGCGATTA
>JAYVFJ010000364.1:0-2287 GCA_043773225.1 Chloracidobacterium sp. | reverse complement strand
AGCGGTGTCTTCGCAGCCTTCGTCGTCACGGTGCCAATGTTTTTGCCGCAGTCTGAGGTTGCATTCGATGACTTAACTGTTACGGTCCCGCTATTTGCTCCGCCAAATATCAATCGATACGCCGTGCCGGCCTTGTAATAGCTCTTATTGAACGCCGAAATAATGTTGGGCGCATCGCCGCCGTCGGCTGGTTTCTCGAGCTTTCCTTTATTTAGGTAGGCAATTGGCTCAATTCTTTGGCCGTCATCAATGACCGCAAAAATTATCGGCTTCGCCGCCTGAACGACCGGCTTTGTAGTCTTTTGAGCAGGAATCAACGATGCGAAAAAAAACGTCGCGACCGATGCTGCTGCCATGCGTGAAAAGAGGCTGTTTTTCATATTTTCAAGGATATATCAGATCTTTTGCGCAGTCGATTTGCCCTGCATAAATTGGAGCAGATATTCGCGACCGCCCGCCTTCGAGTCAGTTCCGCTCATATTAAATCCGCCAAACGGATGAACGCCGACGAGTGCTCCGGTGCATTTGCGGTTAAGATAAAGGTTGCCGACATGAAAATCTTGTCGTGCCCTATCGAGCCTTTCCTGAGATGCCGAATAGAGTGCTCCGGTTAACCCAAATTCCGTATCATTTGCGATCTCAAGAGCATGATCAAAATCGCGTGCCTTGATCACCGCCAGAACGGGAGCAAAGATCTCTTCTTGCTCAATAGTTGCTCCCGGAGCAACGTTGTCAATGATCGTCGGCTCGATAAAGTAGCCGTCTGAGTCGTCACCGCTGCCGCCTGTTAGAAGTTCGCCTCCTTCTTCGATACCTTTCTTAATATAACCAAGCGTATTGTCGAACGATCGTTTGTTGATAACCGCCGCAACATTGGTTCCACCTTCATCCGGCTGTCCGACGACCAGACGGCGGGTTTTCTCGACTATCATCTGCATCAATTCGCCGTGAACTTTCTCATCCACGATCAAACGCGAACACGCCGAACATTTTTGCCCCTGAAAACCAAACGCCGCCTGAACGATACCGATCGCAGCCGCGTCTATGTCACCGTCATCAGCGACGACAATCGCGTCCTTACCGCCCATTTCGGCGACGACGCGCTTGATCCATATCTGTCCAGGGCGAGCTTTAGCGGCTTCTTCGTTGATGTGCAGCCCGACGCCTTTGGACCCGGTGAAGGAGATAAACCGCGTTTTCGGATGCGTGACCATCGCCTCGCCGGTCTTTGCACTGCCGCTAATGAAGTTGACGACGCCATTCGGCAAGCCAACCTCTTCAACCAGCTCCATAAATTTCGCCGCGATCGTCGGCGAATCGGACGACGGTTTTAAAACAACCGTATTTCCCGTCACAACTGCCGCCAAAGTCATTCCAGCCATGATCGCGAGCGGAAAATTCCACGGCGGTATCACAGCGGCGACGCCGAGAGGAATGTATTCGAACGTATTCTTCTCACCCGGATAATGCGTGATCGGCTGTTCCTGCGACCAGCGAAGCATCTCGCGGCCGTAAAATTCACAGAAATCGATTGCCTCAGCGGTGTCTCCATCGGCCTCAGCCCAGGTTTTCGAAACCTCGAACACCATCCAAGCCGAAAGCTCATGCTTCCGCTGCCGCATCAGGTCCGCGATCTTAAAAAGATATTCCGCACGTTCAGCAGCAGGAACGTTCTTCCATGTTTTGAAAGCTTCCGTAGCCGTATTGATAGCGGTTTCGACCCATTCGGTTGCTGTATCGCCTTCCGAAAACACGCCGATGATCTCATCCTTCTTAGATGGATTGTAACTGTTAAACTTCGCGTCAAGCGATTTACGTTTGCCGCCAATAATGATCGGGTATTCTTTTCCCAACTCGCCACGCACCTTCTCGATCGCACCTTCCATCGCCGCCGCGTTCTCTGGCTTTGAGAAATCAGTAAAAGGTTCGTTGCGAAATTCGTCTAATGTTCGTTGTGTCTGCATTGATTACTTATATGGTCTCAAAGGCAAGTTCTTTCGGCATTGGAAGCGGTTTGCCAGAATCTTTCATTATCTGGATAACCTCGTCGACCGCCTGATTTAATTCGAGAAAAACGTTTAGAGCGTCATCTCCGTGTACACCTCCGTACATCAATTCCGGACACTGCCCGATAAAACAATTATCCTCGTTACTCCAATAAACAACTTTCTTGTAGAGATCAGCCTCTTTTTTCATTACGTCTTACCTCGGCAAGGGCTTCCCTGACTTCTTTGATCTGAAAATGACGTGCGTCGTTTCCTGCCTTACCTGAGATTGTAACAATTTT
>JAYVFJ010000363.1:0-3518 GCA_043773225.1 Chloracidobacterium sp. | reverse complement strand
CAACGACTAACAACGCTCCCTCGCACGCCGACAGCGAACGCGAAACCTCATACGAAAAATCGACGTGTCCCGGCGTGTCTATCAGATTCAAAACATACTGCTTGCCATCTTTTGCCTTGTAATCGAGGCGAACGGCGTGGGCTTTGATGGTGATGCCGCGCTCGCGTTCGAGGTCCATGTCGTCGAGCAACTGTGCTTCCATATCGCGCTCGGCAACCGCGCCCGTTATCTGCAAAATACGGTCGGCAAGCGTTGATTTGCCGTGGTCAATATGGGCAATGATCGAAAAATTTCGTATAAGATTGGAATTCATAAAGTCTTCTATAATACAGACAAACGCGCCTAACGATAATATCTTTGGCGAGGTATAAGAGCAAAGCAGGCGGTTTTTGTTTTTCTAATTAAATTCAGGAATTAACGGTTTAGAAACCGAAATTTTCAGGATCAGTGATTTTTTTAAATCCGGATCGCTCGTTTTGGCGAATTGAAAATATAATTAAGGCTAAATTAGGATCACACTCCAAAGTTAGCATAAACACAATGGGTGAGAGCAACGGCGCTTTTTGACTTTATGCGGCTAAAAAAAAATGGGTTGCTTTAGTATCTAATAGTCTATATAATCTTTGTACTTTCAAAATTGGAGAATTTTTTCTCATTTCGTTGCCCGGCATGAGAAAAAGTAGAGTTGGAGTGCGGAATTGGTAAAATCGGTTTTAAAACCGACCAAAAAACTGAGCTTTTTAAGTTTGTTGTCTTAAAATGCCCATTATTTCGATAGATCATCTAATTTCGATCAGGAGAGAAAGTTATGAAAAAGTTTCAAATAAAAAAAGTAATAGCGGCCGTTCTAATGTTCGCGCTTGTCGGCATGAATTTCCTTCTACCAACGGCGCCAATAATGGCTGCGGATCATGCGGAATCAACCTCGGTGGCCGATGACCCGGGTGCAGATCTGGGCGACTCATTTGTATTTCTCAATCCGAACGATAATACCCGAGTCGTATTAATCATGACAGTCGCCGGATTTATTGTCCCTGCCGAGCAGGTGAATCTGGGTTTTTTCCCAAGCGGGATCCTTTACCGTTTTGAGATAGAAAATACCGGAGATGCTGTAGCCGACAGGTTTATAGACGTCCAATTTTCCGAGCAGACTTCGCGGACAGTTCCTCAAACTGCCTCGATTTACCTGAGGGGCAAACGCGGCGCGCGTCAACCGGATTTTACCGCTCCGACCACGCTGCCGAGACTTGCGGCAACGGCCAACCCGTTCGTTGTCACCACAAATAACGGAGTTCAGTTTTATGCGGGAATGACCGATGATCCGTTTTATTTCGACATTCCGGCTTTTGGCCGCTTTGTCACGTCGGTTCTCGGGGGAACGCCTGATCCGACACTGTTAAACCGATCGCGTGACGCCTTTGCGGGCTACAATTGTCACACGATTGCCCTCGAACTGCCAGTGTCGGCGCTTCAAGGCTCAGCGGGAAATATCATCGGCCTCAATGCCGTTACGCTGCGCAACCGGAATACTCATCGCCAAAATACCGGCGCTGCTATTCGCTCAGGCGATTTTGTTCAGGTTGATCGGGCAGCGACGCCGGCAGTCAATACGGCGCTTATCCCGTTTCCGCGCAAGAACGAATTCAATGCCGCCACACCGGTTGACGACGCCAATGGCCTTTTTGCCGACAGCATCGTTGGCACATTGACCGCGCTTGGCACAAATGCTGCAAACATCGGCATCCTTGCGAGTGTAGCGGTTGCCAACGGAGATATCCTTCGGCTAAATACCGCCACTCCGAATCCGAGTCTAGGGTTTGGCGAGCGGGCTACTACGCCGGGCTATGTCGGGTTTCCAAACGGGCGAAGGCCGGGTGACGACACCATTGACGTATTGCTTTATTTTATCACCAACCAGGCATTGCTAATGGGCGATAATGTAAACAGTAACGAGGTGCCGCTCTCGAGTTCGTTCCCGTATCTTGCGCTTCCAAATCAACCGTTCCCCAGCGGAACGCTTGATGATCGAACACGCAACTAGTGATTACTGAGATTTGATTTCCGCCTATGCTTGATTAAAAAGTTTTTAGGCGGAAATCAAGCCTTGGGATCACGCGGGACTGCGATGAAAAACTTGAAATACATTTGCTTCGTGATAATTATTGTCGCGTGTGCGTTTTTGAGCGCATGCAGCAAGGCTGAAACATCGGCAACGGTGAACGTGCCGCCTTCAAATGCCGCGACCGTTCCGACGGACAATCTCGCCGTTAATGAAACTATCCGTTTTTTGGAGGACAGGGTTAAACGCGATCCTGATGATTTTATCGCCTTCAACAAGCTGGCTGCCGAATATATGCAGCAGATGCGCGAAACGGGTGACGTCGGTTATCTCGATCTTGCAATGAAGGCGGCCAAAAAGTCGCTCGCGATTTTGCCTGCGGAGCAAAATAAAGGCGGGCTTGCCGCGCTTGCACGAGCTGAATTTTCGTCGCACCAATTTGTCAATGCCCGCGACCACGCGATGCGGCTGCTCGAGATAGATCCTCAAAAAACCTATGTTTACCAGCTTCTCGGCGATGCACATCTTGAATTGGGTGCTTACGAAGAAGCAAAAGCGGCGTTTAAAAAAATGGACGAGCTTGCGTCCGGTCAAAGTTTGTCTCGCGTAGGCATCGAGCAGCGGCTGTCAAAACTCGCCGTTTTGCATGGCGACATAAAGAAAGCTGAGTCACACATGAGAAATGCTCTTCGTGAGGCCGAAGCCTCGCACGCCGGATCGGCCGAGACGATTGCCTGGTGCAAATGGCAGTTGGGCGAAATGGCAATGGCCCGGGGCGACCTCAACGCAGCTGAGCAGAATTTCAATTCGTCTCTAAAAACGCTTCCCGGTTATTTTGCAGCAACCGAAGCTTTCGGCCATTTGACGGCAGCCCGCGGCGACCTGAACGGGGCTATCGCTATATACGAAAAATCGGTTGCCGTTCCCGAGCCCGATCCGGCGGCGGCTGCGATGTTGGGCGATCTTTATATGCTAGCTGGTCGAAGCGAAGACGCCGACCGTCAATATGCCGTTTTTGACGAGATCGCACGGGCCGATACTGCAAAAGGCAGTCTGCACGGACGCATTACGGCGATGTTTTATGCCAATCATGATAAAAACACGAGTCAGGCCTGCGAGGCCGCAGCTAAAGATTACGAAATAAGAAAAGACATTTACGGTGCCGACCTATTGGCTTGGACGTGTTTTAAAGCGGGCAGGTTAGAGGAGGCGAAAATTGCCATGAAAGACGCGCTCAGGCTCGGCACAAAAGACGCCATGCTTTTCTATCACGCCGGAATGATCGAAAATGCTTTGGGGAACAAGGGCGAGGCTAGGCGTTTTTTGGATTTGGCACTAAAAACAAATCCTGCATTCGATCTACTGCAGGCTGATAACGCCCGGAATGTCCTTGATGCAATGTAACAGCCAGGTTCGTTACTGCATAAAGCTTATTCGCGGGTTTATCCGCGGCGGTTTA
>JAYVFJ010000362.1:0-2063 GCA_043773225.1 Chloracidobacterium sp. | reverse complement strand
ATTCCGACCGCATATAAGATTATTATGCAGAAATCTTTCCGCATAATACACCAAAATCTCGTATTGAGCAGAATGGTCGGTTCCGCTCAATCATAAGTTCGGCTGCTGCGTCGCGCGAGTCGAATGGGACAAAGCGAGGATTTTCCAAAAATTTTGAGCCGTTTTCCCGAACTTTATCGCATTAGAAAGTGTTGTATAATTTCGGGAAACTGAAAACAAACAGTCTGAACAACACAGGAGAAAAAAAATTAACAAACAAATTAACAAACGCTGGCAGTCGTTACTGCTGGTTACAATCGCAACCGTTATCATGCTCGGCGCATCATCATCCGCTTTCGGGCAGAAAGCTTTGAACGCCAAATATCCGAAGCCGGATTTTTCGGAGATGGAAGTGTATTGGGACATAGTGGAGTATGAATATGACTTCACTGGAAACGGTGTTCCAGCATTTATCGTTATAGCGAAGAAAAAGGTAAGGAATGTTCCAAGAGCTTGGACAGTTAGTTGGTATGACGCTAATGGAGTAAAAATTGATGCGGCAACCCTTCTTTTCGACAACGGCGATAGGGCTGAAGCCGGCGAACCCCTTCGAGCCTCTGCCTACGCGCCATTTAAAAGGCATATGCCCCGTGTGAAAAGCGTTAAAATTACCGAGCGTATAGACTAAAAATTGGAGAGACGGAAGCTACGCACCTCTTCGGTCAACAGCCGCCCAACAATTCAGCCTTGAAAGTAGCAGTCAAGCACATAGTTGACCTATCCGCCGCGGTAAGGTTTTGCTTACTGCGGCAGGGTTAATGTTAGTGATCGCCGGATGGCGGCGCGACCTTTACTTGCAAAGACTTCGGATAAGACTCGCGTGATGATGCTTGTTCTTCAGTAACCTTATTCGCGTGTTTGAACTCGTTATCTACTGTTCCAGTCAGCCTTTGGAGACTTTGCTTTTATTAAAGCAGCCTATGGTCGTATCGGGTTTTGGGATGCCGGCGGTCATAACCAATGGACGGAACTTAACAATCTTAGAGGTTGTTTGGTTCATGAATTAGTTTAGAGACTCGCCGGCACCCGCTCGCGCATACATCTTTTTTGGTGCGGTTTTTATTCCGGTTCACGTGACAGGCAAGGATCGAACGTTCAAAACGGACGCCGATATAAAACTCTTGTCTTCCCCCTATCTTCCACCGCCCGCCGCGTAGGCGCCGCCGGAGGCATTCTTTAATTCCTCGCCGCTCGGCATCCTCGACTCATCGATATTGCCGCGATATGGTTTCATCGACATCCACATTGCACGCATTGTCGCCAGGATCTTCCGTTGGGTCGAGAAGCCGGGCGTGGACCTCGCTTCTCGTATTTGCCAGGCTCGATTCGTAAGCTCGTTTGAACGAGTTGTCTTTTTTTGTCCTTCTCGCCGCTTCGAATACCTTACGCGATACATCTTTTAACGAGCCGTTTCCGGCATTATCGAGGCGCGGGTGCGAGAGTCGCTTGCCGTTTGATTCGCGGCGGGTGATGCCGAGACGACAGTATCGCCAGAACTTACGCTTGTTAGAGAACCGCTTTGGCGTTTGAACATAGCCAACAAAGCGGCAGGCCGTGATCGGGCCGACACCCGGAACAGCCTGCAAAAGGGCGACCTCCGGGAACTGTTTTGCAAATGCGAGCATCGCCGCTTTAGCCTCGGCCTGCATATCGATCATCTGGTTCAACACCGCAAACATCTGCCCGATCATCGTCTTTATCGACGGCTCTTTGATCGCCTCGAAAAGCTCGCTTTGACCATTCTCGCCAAACACGCGGGCGTCCTTACGGATAATGCCGAGCGTTCGAAGCCTCGCCTTGATCTTTGATTTCTGCCGCGCCTGCTCGCGCGACATCATTTCGTAATGCACGACGAGATGCTTGAACGTCTGACGCTTATTGTCGGTCTCCTGATAAACCTCGTGTACCCGGCCAAGCCGCAGCAGCTCGGCCAGCTTCGCCGCATCGCGCTTGTCCGTTTTCAAAGGGTCGCGGGCGATCCACGCCAATGTGCGCGGGTGCGACACCACAATCTTATCGACAAG
>JAYVFJ010000361.1:0-3028 GCA_043773225.1 Chloracidobacterium sp. | reverse complement strand
TTGATCGGTTTCATAACCGCCGAACGCTGGCCGAATGCCGCGGTCGAGCCTGCCAAAATTAAAGCCGTGATAAATACAAAATATAATTTCCGCATGAATATAATCTCCTTTCCAGATTCCAGATTCCAGATTCCAGATTCCAGATTCCAGATTCCAGATTTCAGATTTCAGATTTAAAATCGAAAATCTAAGACCCTGAATCAGCTTTTCGCCGTGTTGCTTGCCGGGGCGCCGGGTTCGGGGGCGTCGATCTTCTCAACCGCGTCTTTGTAGATTTTTATATAGCCGCCCTTTTCATATTTTTGTTTTGCGGCAGCCAGATAGTCGCCAAAAACGGCGGAGCGTTTTTTTGAGAGCATCTGCTGGAGCAGGTCGCTGCGCTGTTTGGCAAATTCGTCCGTGTCGGCGTTTTCACGCTTAGTGACGCCGACGACAACCCAATTGTCACCGATCTTGATCGGTTTTGGCGTAACGTCTCCGACTTTCATCGCGTAAATTGCGTCCTCAAGCTCTTCGTTCGTTCCGGCCGTCGGGCCTTCGCCAAGCGGCGAGCCGAGAACGAAATTCTTTTGATCTTTTGCCTTCACGCCTTTGGCAGTTGCGGCGGCTGATAGTGCATCGGCGTTTGACGCACCGGCGATGGCTTTGGCGATCTCCTCGACCTGTGTGCGGGCTTTGTCGAGCTTTACGACATCGAGGATCTGGGCCTTGACCTCTTCAAATTCGGCATCGCGCGGTTCTTTTTTGTCAACCAGCATCGGGACGGCAAAACCGTCCTTGACCGGCGTTTTGTCGCCGACGTCGTTTGGATTTTCGAGCGACGCGATGCCTGATTCGAACTGCGGCGACGTGCCGATGTTCTCAACATTATCGCCCGGTTTTACATAGCCGGTTTCGCGGACCATGTCGGCCGCGCTCATATTTGCCTGTGCGGCAAATTCCTGTGCGGTTTTCTGCGGATCTTTGTTTTCCTTTAACTTGTCCGAAACCTTTTGCGCCAATTCGGCGGCCAGCGAGTATGCCTTGCGGTTTCGCAAACTGACCTCGATCTCTTTCCGTGCGTCAGCGAACGATTTTGGCACGTCCTCGCCGCGTCGCAAAATAAAGTATCTGCCCTGATAGCTGAAAGGTTCCGTGATGTCGCCCGGCTTCATTTTTAGCAGCCGCTGATACGGGTCGTCTTTTTTTGCCGTATTTTCCTTGACAGGCCCGGGCAGTTTGCCGCCAAGCGACGCGGTCGCGGGATTTTCCGAATGCCCCTTTGCCATTGTCGCAAACGCTTCTTCTGAAACGGCCGCGCCTTCCTCTTTGAGACGCGCGACGAGCTCGTCGGCCTTTCCTTTAATCTGCTCGTCAAATTCGGGCTTTGCGATGCGAAGCACGATCTCCTGGCCGAGAACGCCGGCGACCTTTCTTTCGGGCGGCAGATTATCGTATTCGGTCTGTAGCTCGGAATCTTCGATCTTGAGTTTCTCGCCCATTTTTGACGTGTTTACAAAAACGTAGCGAATCTTTTTTTGCGGCACGGTAATGGCATAGGTTTGCTTGTTCTGCTCAAAATAATCTTTTAGCTCCTGATCGGTTGGAGTAATTGTTTTGGCAAGATCGGCGCTGCCCACCGGAACATATGCGAGATCGAATTTTGTATTTTTTCGCTGAAAATCGTCGAGAACTTCCTGTTCGGAAACAGTCACGCCCGAGGTGAGAAAAGCAAGAACTTTTTGTGAACTCAGATTGTCGCGAACACGCTGTTCGTAACTTTCGATGTTGCCGTAGCTCTCGATCACGTTTTGCTCGTAGATCTTTTGGTCAAACGGCTTTGGATCCTCGCCTTCGCCTTTGGCCTGGCGGCGAATCTCGTCGGCAACCTCTTTGTCAGACGCGGTCAGGCCGAGTCGTTCGGCTTCGACACGAGTTATGCGTCCGCTGATCATTCCGTCGAGGATCATTTTTGTAGTTTGTCCGCGGCTGAATTGATTCTCTTTTTGCCGGACGATCTCGCCGACGCTGATCTTGTTGCCGGAAACTGAGGCGGCCGTCTCATCGCTTTGAGCAAGATTTGCCAAGCTCGTATTGCTCTGAGGCGTGTAGAAAAACACAAGACTGCCGACCATCAGAATGGCGAAGAGAAAAAGGACGAAATTGCGTGTCTTTTCGAGACGGGTGAAAAATCTTAACATCTGTTGTTACCTGCTATATTCAAATTAGGGCAAACCGTAATTTTAGCAAAAACAACGGCGAAGTCCAAAGCAATAATACCGGCAGCGCAATAAAACACTTGCAGTTTCGTGCTATTTCGTTGATGATTAACGAGATATTGCAATGGTGAGCAAGCAAATAAAAAAGGTAGGAATCGTCGTAAAACCTAACCATGCCGAGGCAATGGCGACCGCCGCCGAACTTTCTGCTTGGCTAAAGTCGCGCGAGATTGCCCAAACCGGCAGCCCAATCTCGGCGGGCGAGATACGGGTTGATAAAGTCGTGTCGTGCGACGCCGACCTGATTGTCGTTCTCGGCGGCGACGGCACGATGATCTCAACGTCGCGTCTGATAGGCGACGCTGACGTGCTCGTGCTGGGTATAAATTATGGCGGTCTAGGTTATTTGACAGATTTTAGGATCGAGGAAATGTTCCCTGCGCTTGAGGCGATCATCGCGGGCCGATACGAGATCGACCGCCGCGTAATGCTCGACATCGAACATTGGCGTAAACAGGAAAAACTTTCAACAGGCCGCGTGCTGAACGACGTAGTTATTACAAAATCGGCTCTGGCGAGAATAATTGACATTGAAGTCAGCCTGAACGACCTTTTTGTTAATACATTTCGCGCCGACGGTTTGATCGTGTCAACGCCGACAGGCTCGACCGCATACAACCTCTCGGCCGGCGGCCCGATCATTTACCCCTCAATGAACGCTGTCGTCCTGACGCCGATCTGTCCGTTCACGCTCACAAACCGCCCGATCGTCGTCCCCGACAATGCCGAGATCGAGATCATTCTCGCCAACGAAAACGAAGGCGTCGTCC
>JAYVFJ010000360.1:0-7096 GCA_043773225.1 Chloracidobacterium sp. | reverse complement strand
GAGCTCTGTTTATGTGGCTCAGGACAGCCAACGGCAAACTGATCCTACACAAACTATTACTGCGAATACCAATTGGCGGGCAGTTGATTCGCAACATGGCGACGGCCCAACTCGCGCGGTCGCTATCAACCTTGCTTTCGGGTGGAATAACAGTACCCGATTCGTGGGACATTACGTCGCAAGCGATAAACAATCTCGAACTCCGGCGTCGAAGCCAGGGCGTTCTGCACATGATCCGCGAAGGCCGCGGCTTCACCGAGGCTCTGGAAAAAGCAAATTGGGTGCCCGAACTGGCCCTGGATATGATCGGCATCGGAGAAAAGTCAGGCAGTTTGCGCGAAATGCTCGACGAAGTCGCTACTTTTTACGATGCAGAAGCGGAGGTTCGGCTCGAACAGTTTACGACTCTTCTCGAGCCGCTCATATTGCTGTTTATGGCGGGCGTTGTCGTGACCATTCTTTTGGCGATCTATCTCCCGATCATACAGATGATCTCGTCCGGGCCCGGAGGCGGAAAGAAATAATTTTGGGATTTACAAGACATGAGCGAACAAATACAAACTGAAACAACAAATGGTGCGCGGACGAGTGTTGGAGTTGCGGAATTTTTAGACAAGGAACCGCCCGAAGTCGCCGAGGCAAAGCAACTTGCGCGGCGATACCGTCTGCCATTTATCGATCTGCTGCCGCCCGAACAGACGTCGCCCGTCGATCATGAAGAATTAGCAAAAATTCCGATCGATCTCATGCTTCATAACCTATTCGTTCCGCTGCGGCGTGATGGCAACAATTTGCACGCCGCCATGGCCGACCCGACGAATTTGCAGCTGCTCGATGAGCTTGAGAACGTGCTGAACGTGCGCATCGTGCCGTATGTCGCAACGGCAGGTGCTATTGACGTTGTCCTGCGAAAAGGCGATTCGACCCAACGTGTGCTTGCCGAAGCTGCGTCATCATTCAAAATATCGCTTGTAAAGGAAACCGATCAGGGAGAAGAGGTGCTCGATCTCGACAAGCTCGCGTCGGATACTGAGATGTCGCCGATCATCAAACTCGTCGATACAATTCTCTACAATGCGATGGAATCGCGTTCGTCGGATATTCACATCGAAACACGCGAACGTGAAGTGCAAGTCAAATTTCGCATAGATGGAGCGCTTTATGCCAAGGTCGATCCGATCGACATCGCGTTTCACCAGACGTTGATCTCGCGTATCAAGGTCATGTCCGAACTCGACATCGCCGAGCGACGAATACCTCAGGACGGGCGTTTTCGGGTTCGCTATAAGGGCCGCACCGTTGATTTTCGCGTTTCGATAATGCCGACGATCTTTGGTGAGGACGCGGTTATTCGTATCCTCGACAAAGAACAGATCAACGAGAGTTTTAAGAACCTCAATCTCGACGTTGTCGGCTTTGATTACGAGGACATCACCCGCTTTCGGCTTTATATTAAAGAGCCATACGGCATGGTTCTCGTCACCGGGCCGACCGGTTCCGGTAAAACGACAACGCTCTACGCTGCGCTCAACGAGATTCGCAATGAGGAAGACAAGATCATCACAATTGAGGACCCAGTCGAATATCAACTTCACGGAATTGTTCAGATTCCTGTAAATGAGAAGAAGGGACTGACGTTTGCACGCGGCCTGCGTTCGATTTTGCGCCACGACCCGGACAAGGTCATGGTCGGCGAGATTCGTGACGAAGAAACCGCACAGATCGCTATCCAGTCGGCACTAACGGGACACCTTGTTTTTACAACCGTTCACGCGAATAACGTGATTGACGTTATTGGACGTTTTATCAACATGGGTGTCGAGCCGTATAATTTTGTGTCCGCGCTTAACTGTGTTTTGGCACAACGGCTGGTTCGACTGCTCTGCCCGACATGCAAACGGCCTTATACGCCCAACGAAGACGATCTGACTGAATCAGGCATTCGCAGGGAAGAAGTGAATGACGAACAGATATTTTTCCGCAGCGTCGGCTGCGACGCGTGTAACCACACCGGCTATCGCGGACGAACTGCCATTCACGAACTGCTCGATATGTCCGACACCATCCGCGAAATGATCATCGAACGCCGTCCCGGTTCGGAAATTCGACGCCAGGCCGAAAAAGAAGGCCTTTCATCCCTGCGCGAATCAGCGGTGAAGAAAGTTTTTGCCGGAATGACGACGCTGCATGAGATAAATCGCGTAACGTTTGTCGAGGAGATTAAGGCGTAGTTGGAACCGCGCTCGTTTTGCACAAGCCCGCACGTAAGTAAGGGCGATACATCCAACTGTGCGGACCGCCCTTACTTACGTGCGGGCTTATGCAATGATATTTCCATAAACGGCGGGATCGACATTTCCACCGCTTACAACGACACAAATTTTCTGACTCAGAAATGTATCTTTATTTAATAAGACCGCTCCGAGGCTCAAGGCGGCGGTGGGTTCGCATTTTAGATTTGCTAAATCGAAATACAAACGGACAGCTTCGGCGATGGTCTCGTCCGGGACTTCAATAATATCGGCTACGTTGTTTTTGATAATTTCCCAATTCAGGTTGCCGAGCGAGATCGTTCGAGCTCCGTCGGCGATGGTCATAGGTTCAGTCTCGTTGACTATTATGCGGCCCGCTTTTAAGGAACGCGACGCATCATTGCCGAATAACGGCTCTGCCCCAAATATCTGTGTTGGCTTAGAGTTACAGGATAAACCTAAGATAATGCCTGAGATCAATCCTCCTCCGCCAACAGGCGCGATCACGACATCAAAATTTCTCGCGGCAAGTTCGTCTCCTAGGGTTGAATTGCCTTCAATTACAAATTTGTCGTCATAGGCGCTAGCAAAATAGGCGTCCGGCATTTCCTTCGCAAGTTGAGCGACGCGCTCATTTCTTCCGACCTTTGTCGTATCTACGAGATCGACGGTCGCTCCGAAGCCGCGAACTGCATCGATTTTGACCCGTGCGGAAGTCACAGGCATCACGACCGTGCATTTTTTGCCGAGCAGTTTACACGCGTAAGCCAAGGCCTGGCCGAAATTGCCGGATGATGCGGTCAATATCTCGTCCTGTTCGACATTCAACGCAAGATTGTAAGCCGCGCGGAATTTAAAACTGCCGGTATGTTGAAACGTCTCGGTGGCGATAGTGATGTCGAGGCCGAGATGGTCGCGCAGTTTTGCCGATTCGATAAACGTCGTAGGTCGAATTGCATCAAGCAAACTTTTCATTACAGAAGATTAACGCAAAGACGTAAGAAATTCACCACAAAGACACTAAGAACACGAAGTTTTTAAATTCGGATTTGTTCTTCCTTTGTGCCCTTTGTGTCTTTGTGGTAAAAATCTTTCTATGTCCAATAAAGAAATTACCGACATGTTGGATCTGATTTTCAGCCAGGCGCAAATGCAGTTTGGCAGCGCTGTTAAGTCACGCTGGCTGCACGACGGCGACGGCTGTCCGGGTTGCGGACGTGAAATTAAGGCAATGAAGTTTAAAGGGAAGAACGCGTTGTCGCTCAATGCGTTCATCTATCGCGAGCACGGAGTGTTGATCGCCTATTTGCTATGCGGCAAATGCGCGAGATATATATTGCGCGAATCTGCAAAGATTCCGTTTGGCGGTCAGACGGCTTTGCATGGCGAGATCGAGAAAAATTTAAAGCAAGCATTTTTGAAGCACATGGGGCACTGAAGATGGAAAAAGCACATTTTGGAATGATCGGCCTCGGGACGATGGGGCGCAATTTTCTGTTGAACATCGCGGAGCACGGGATTAGCGGCGTTGGTTACGACCTTGACGCCGGCAAACGTGAACTGCTGCTAAAAGAAGGCGTCGGAATGCCGGTCGATGTCGGTAATGACATGGCTGATTTCATCGCCAAGCTCGAGTCGCCGCGCAATATTATGATGCTTGTTCCTGCCGGTCCGATCGTAGATTCGGTGATCGCGGATCTGCTGCCGCATCTTGAAAAAGACGATCTAATCATTGACGGAGGCAATTCGCATTTCACCGACACCGACCGGCGGATTGCCGAACTTGACGCAAGAGGCGTCGGTTTTATGGGCATCGGAGTGAGCGGCGGCGAGGAAGGCGCGCGTCACGGGGCGAGCATTATGCCCGGAGGACGGCGCGATTTTTACGACCGCATCGAGAAAACCCTTCAGGCAGTATCCGCAAAAGTGAACGGCGAACCGTGTGTCGCCTATATGGGCACAGGTTCAGCGGGCCATTTTGTCAAGATGATCCACAACGGCATCGAATACGGCATGATGCAGTTGCTCGCTGAGACTTACGATTTCATGCAGCGTGTCTTGCGTATGGCGAACACCGAGATGCACCGGACTTTTACGGATTGGAACGGCGGCGAACTAAACTCGTTTCTCGTTGAGATCACATCCGAGGTTTTGCGTAAGACCGATCCCGAAACCGGCAATCCGCTTGTCTCAATGATCCTCGATACCGCCGGGCAAAAGGGAACGGGCAAATGGACATCGCAGGCGGCGATGGATCTTGGTGTTCCTGTGCCCACAATAGATTCGGCAGTTTCGATGCGTCAGATCTCATCGCAAAAAACTGTGCGAGCCGCTGTCGCTGCCAAATATTCCGGCATGAGCACGTCGGCGGACCAAAGCCATTCGCGAACTTCGGTCGGCGAGCTCGAAGATGCCCTTTTCTGCGCATTTATCCTGACCTACGCTCAGGGCATGTCTTTGCTGCAAAAAGCGTCGATCGAAAGTAACTACGGCCTCGATCTCGCCGAGATCGCGCGAATATGGCGCGGCGGCTGTATCATCCGTTCCAAATTTCTCGAGATGATCCGAAAAGCCTATGCGAACGACACGAATCTCGAAAGCTTATTGCTCGATAAGCCAATTGCAGATATGTTGAACTCACGTGCCGGGTCACTTCGCAAAACAGTTGTGGCATTCAACGAAAATGGAATTCCTGCCGCGTGTTTCTCGTCCGCGCTCGCTTATTTTGACGCATTCCGCACCGAGCGTTTGCCTGCCAACCTAATACAGGCTCAACGTGACTTTTTCGGCGCTCACACATACCAGCGCATTGATAAGGAAGGGACATTCCACACGCCGGATTGGGAGAAATAATTTAACCGCGAAATACTCGAAACATACGAAAATAGGAATTTCTCTCTTTCGTATGTTTCGCGTATTTCGCGGTTAATTAAACTGTTCGACGATTTCCCAAGCATGTTCGGTTTTGAGGAGTTTGCTCATTAGCGAGGCGTGGACGCTGTGGCCGGAGCGTTCGGCGGTTATTTTGCCTTGGATCGGCATTCCGAGCAGGGCGAAATCGCCTATGATGTCTAGGATCTTGTGGCGGACAAATTCGTCGTCGAAGCGCAAGGGGGTTTCGTTTAGCATTCCATCGGGCGTGAGAACAATTGCGTTGTCAAGCGAGCCGCCGAGCGCGAGGTTTGCTTTTCTTAAGCTTTCGATCTCATGCGTAAAGCCGAACGTCCGGGCCGAGGCGATCTCTTTGCCAAACGAGCCGTTCTCAAAAACAAAATTCAGATGCTGTCGCTCGATGAAAGGGTGGGGGAAGTCGATGACGCAGTCGATCTCGTAATTTTCCGCCGGTTCGATAGACATCTTGCGATTGCCAAGTTCTACTTCGACGCGTTCGAGGATGCGTAATGTGTGTCTCGGCGCGTGTTGTTCGACGACGCCGGCCTTTGCGATCAAATCGAAAAAATCTTCGCTCGAACCGTCCATTATCGGTATCTCGATGTTGTCGAGTTCGATAAAGCAATTGTCCACGCCCGCTCCGCGAAGCGCCGAAAGCAGATGTTCGCAGGTCGAAAGCACGACTCCGCGCCGCATCAGCGTCGTCGCATACGCACAATGCGAGATGTATTCGACCGATGCCGGTATCTCAAAATTATCAAGATCGGTGCGGACAAAGATATAGCCCGTATTCTCCGGCGCAGGTTTGAGGGTCATATTGACCTCAACGCCGGTATGCAGTCCAACGCCGCTGGTCTTTATCGGTTTTGCGAGGGTGGTTTGGTTCATCGAGACACTTGTATCTGATAATTCTATTACAATATCCGTGCCATTAGGTTGAGTTCATTAAATAGTCAACTTATGTGTGGTTTGACCGTTCGATCTGTGGCAATATTCTTATTTCGTTGCGTTTTTGCCACTTTGTTGTAGCCGATTTACTATTCACGATTCACGATTTACAATTAACGACTAGTATGGCAATAGAAACCGCCGGCCAAAAGGCCGCGAAAGTTACAAAGATACGCATCGAGAATGCGACCACACTTGCGCTTCCAAAGGATGCCGAAGGCAGCATCAACAAGGTACTCGATTATCTGCCGGTTGAGCAGATACGCGGAATAGAGAAGATCAAGCTCGTCGATTTTATTAACGACCCACGTCTTAAGAATATGGACATTCCCATGAAGGGCGATCTGCCGGGTCTCTATCATCCGCGGCAGGGAAATCAGGCCCCTTGGATGGAGATGTCCATGGGTGCGTTGCTGATGCCAACAGAGGGTTTTGTAAAGAAATTCATGGCGAAAAGCTCGTTTAAGGGCAATCTCGCCGGGCTGATATTCTCGCTTGTCGGCCAGCACTATTATTTGACGCTGCGGCATTCGGTAAAAAAAGGCGGTCTCGAACCGCAGATCAGACAATACGCCGAAAAGAACCTAAAAGCCTGGAGCGAAAAGCAGGCTGAGGGAAGTTGGCGTGCAAAACTATTCAAGCCCTTCCGTCCATATCTAGAACGCTGGGCAAAATGGCTGAACAAAAAGGCTGCGGAAGCGCAGAAATAAGAGGGATAGCCACAAAAGGCACAGAAAGCACAAATTAACTATCTTTTCTTTTTTGCGTTTTTTGTGCCTTTTGTGGCTAAAAATAATTTTATGAGATTTTGGATGGTAAAACAGGAACCCACGGCATATTCGTGGGATGATTTTGTGAAAGACGGCAAGACCGATTGGACCGGCGTGCGTAATTTTAAGGCGCGGCTTTTTCTTAAGGAAATGAAAAAGGGCGACAAGGTTTATTTTTATCATTCCGTCGTTGGAAAAGAAGTCGTCGGCATCGCAGAGGTAACTAAAGAGGCT
>JAYVFJ010000359.1:0-2116 GCA_043773225.1 Chloracidobacterium sp. | reverse complement strand
CTACACAGATGACAAGCGACCGTTATTTTGGTCATTACGGTTTCTTCATTACGGACGAACCGAATGTTCAGAGGCCAATTTCAAGTAACAATCTGCTTCGAAGAAATACTGCAGCGGATAACGGTAAAACAGCTTCACTGACCGGTGGTGACAGCCCCACGTCAATACTGTTCGGCCATCTCTTTTTGGATGGAGCAACTACCTACACCGAGCGCGATCCAGCAAGCATCGCTCCGCTGCCAAATGGCTACGCACAATATAACAACATTAGCTATGACGTTCGCACCGAGGCCTCCGCTTCCGGTCCGCATACTATCACGTTCAATCTTCCGTCGGTTACAGATCAGACGACATTTCACAGCTTGAGAATTCTCCATTCCGAGCCTGACCGCTTTAACCCGACTCAAGCCAGATGGGTTGACAGGACGATTCTCTTGCCCGCCGCTCCTTCACCTGATTTTGCAAATAGAAATATAAGCGCAAAGGTAAACGAGGTCGGGCCGTTTGTCGTTGCAAGGCTTGTAAATCCGCCAGCACCGAATACAAATGCAGCCAATCTCGCCGTTTCTGTAACAGAATCTGCCGATCCGGTAACTGCCGGAAACAATCTTGTTTATACGATCAATGTTACGAATAACGGACCTGACATGGCTACGGGAGTTGCCTTGAGCAGTGGGTTGTCGCCTGATGTTCAGTTTATTTCAGCGGATGCCGGAATAAGGACATGCACTGAAATTAACGGAACGGTGGTCTGCGATCTTGACAGCATTGCTTCCAGCGCAACTCTAACGGCAACAATTACCGTCAAGCCTGACGAAGGGCAAATCAGATTTCCAGCCGAAGGAAAGTCGATTTTTCATTCCGTATTTGTCACGGGCAACGAAAGCGATCCTGACGAAACCAACAATGAAGTTACGATCAGCACAAACGCATTGCCAAATCCAAATGCTCCGCCGACAGCAAAGATTCAGAGTCCGGCTAAAGAAGCCATTTTTGCAGGACCGGCCAGTTTCGAGGTAATTATTGACGCCAAAGACACAGACGGGACCATTGCTCAAACTGAATTATTTCTTGACGGAGTGAGTATCGGCACAGGAACGTCTGTAGACACTGATAAATTTCAGGTAAATCTCACGAATGTTGTATACGGAGAACATAAATTAACTGCGGTCTCTACAGATAATGGTGGTAGAAAAGCAGTTTCAGAAACTACCCGATTTTTTGTCAACGGGCCTGTAAAGATTTCGCTTGATTCACCTAATGATGGAACTCTGCTTCCATTTCCAACGACTATTGCGCTTACTGCGACCGGAGTAAATCAAAGCGGAACCATCTCGCAGGTAGAATTTTTCGCCGATGGACAATCTATAGGTCTCGGGACTTTGTCCGGAACCAATCAATTTAGTTTTAACTGGAATAACGCAGTGATTGGCCCGCATACTCTCAGAGCCATCGCAACGGACGGTAACGGAGTAAAATCATGGTCGGAATCCGCCACCGTTTTTATCAGTCTCGCACCCACGGTCAACATCACAGCACCATCGACTGGGGCTACGGTTCCAAAATATACCGCCGTAACATTCACCGCGACCGCAACCGATTCTGACGGATACGTCAGTTCGGTCGAGTTCCTTGTCAATGGTACCGGTTCGTTTGGACTGGCAACATTGACCCAGGACAATGTCTTCAGTCTAACTTGGTCTGGCGGCAACCCAGGCACATATTCGATATCGGCAAAGGCTACCGATGATACAGGTTTAGTCACTGTTTCAAGCCCAATCAACCTGATTGTCACAAATACTCCGCCAACGGTTTCGATCACGGCACCGGCAAACGGCGCGACCTTTACCGCACCGGCAAGTATTTCACTCTCGGCAAATGCGGCAGACAGTGACGGCTCGGTTAGCAAGGTGGAGTTTTATAGAGGCACAACACTCTTGAGCACGATCTTATCGCCGCCGTATAACTTCTCATGGACAAATGTTGCTGCCGGCAGCTACAGTCTGACCGCAAAGGCGACCGATGATAACAACGCAGTGACGACATCCAGTCCGGTTGCGATAACCGTCAATACGCCCCCAACCGCTCTGTTTGTAGTTGGCAATACAACATTGAG
>JAYVFJ010000358.1:0-9816 GCA_043773225.1 Chloracidobacterium sp. | reverse complement strand
GCTGTTTACGAAGCGCTAAATGCCGTAAACCTGTCAGAGAACATTCTAAAAAATCTCATCTCGCCAAACCGAACCAGGGAGATTTGGAATGCCGCGCTGATGCCGGTCGAGCCTGTCGAGATCGCAGTTCCCGATCCGACACTGACGGATGCGATTGATCTTGCCATAGACAATCGGCCTGAGCTGGAGATCAACGACACTCAAAAAAAGATCAACAAAATAGACCAGCGTCTTTATCGTGATCAGAAAAAACCGCAGATTGATCTGGTCGCCGGCTATTCGTCATCAGGGATTGGCGGCAGCCTAAGTCCAAATTTTAGCAGCCCTTTTTTCGTCGCATGTGCCCCTGATGACACTGCCTGCATTATCCGGCAACAGCAGCAGCAGGCGCAGCTGCAAACTCTGTTATCTTCGATTGGCAGTTCGGCTTCCTCCGTCGGCGACATATTTGCAAACAAATATCCCGTGTTCCGTGTCGGCATCAATTTCAACCTGCCGCTGTTTGGCGACAAGACTGCCGCTGCGCAATACGGCAAATCGCTGGTCGAAGGCGAGCGGCTCGGTGTTCAGCGTGAACAAATCGAGCAAGGCATACAGGTTGAAGTTCGCAACGCTCTGCAAGCGATCAGAACCGGCGAGGCACGTCTTCGCTCGGCTGCCGTCGCGCGCGAGAATACTGCTAAACAATACGAGTCCGAACAGCGAAAACTCGACGCCGGACAGTCCGACATTTACAAAGTCCTTGAGCGGCAAACTGCTTTGACAACTGCTCGAAGCAACGAGTTTCGCGCCCGAACTGAATTGAACAAAGCCATTGCGGAATTACAACGAGCGACCGGAAACACATTGAAAGCTAACAATATTGATGCAAAGTAAAAGCATTGTTATAGTCAATTGTGAATTGTGAATTGGGCAATTGTTAATTGGAAGAGATATTTTCTGCCAATTGACAATCATCCAATTTACAATTGACAATGCGCTCCGCCGCTTGGTCGGTGACGATGCAGAGTCCCGCGACTCCAATTTGATCAAGTTCGGACATTAACTTCACTGCTTGAGCATAAGTTAAGCTGCCCGCTTCACGCCGATCAAACGAGACGACTGACCAACGCTTTTCGTCCAACTCGCTTTTTATCGTCGCCGTTATGCTCTCAACTTCCATATCCTGCGCAAATCTAGCATATCGCTAAAGCCCGTGTAAATGATTTTCCGTTCGGCTTCCACATTCATTTTGCGAACTTGCTAAAATGTTAAAGCACTATGCTTTTCAGAGAAACGATCTTCATTACCGGCTTTCCGGGTTTTATAGCCGGGCGTCTCGTCGAGCGTCTGGCCCGAAGCCAGACCCAATTTTATCTGCTCGTTCAGCCGCATTTGATCGAAGCGGCAATGCAGGAGGTCGAGGAGATCGCCGAGTTTACTCAGACGCCGCTCGATAACTTTGTGATCGTCGAGGGCGATGTCACGCTGCCAAAACTCGGCATTGCGGACGCCGACCTTGAGACCATCCAATACGAAACGACCGATGTCTTTCACCTGGCTGCGGCCTATGATCTGGCCGTGTCAAAAGATGCGGCGTTTAGCATCAATCTGCAAGGCACGAAGAACGTCAACGATCTCGTCTGCTCGCTCAAAAACCTTCGCCGCTACAATTACGTTTCGACCTGCTATGTCGCAGGTTGTCGAGAGGGCAGCATCCTCGAAACCGATCTCGAACACAAGGCCGGTTTTCGCAACTTTTACGAAGAGACCAAGTTTCTTGCCGAGATCGAGGTCGAAAAACTTAAAGGCTCGCTGCCCGTGACGATATTTCGTCCGGCGGTCGTGGTCGGCGATTCCGAGACGGGCGAGACGACTAAATACGACGGCATTTATTACCTGATCAATTATTTGCGAAAAGCTCCGTCGGTGCTTCGCGTTTTGAATGTCGGCAACAATCAGGTGCGGCTCAATCTCGTGCCGGTTGATTTTGTCGTCGAGGCGATCGTTACACTCGCGCATGATAAGCGGGCTAATGGCAAGACAATAGCCCTTGCCGATCCGCAGCCGCTGACCACCGCCGAGCTTTTTGACTGCATCGCAAAAGACATGACCGGCCGCAAGTCCGAATTCGGCCCGCCAACGCGTCTCTCCGAGTGGTTTCTCAACACGCGTATCTCGCCTGTCATCACAGGCCTGCCTCATCACGGCGTTCCGTATTTTTTCATCTCGCAAACCTATGACACAACAGTCGCCAATGAGTTGCTCGCTCCGCATAGCATTGCCTGCCCGCGATTTGAAACGTATGTCGGAAATCTGCTCGATTTTGTCGAAGAGAACCCGACACTTTAGCACAAAGCGGAAAAGCAGACTTATCGCGTTTTCAGGCATCATAATCATAATGAAAATGCTCTTGCCGTTTCTCAGATTGACCGCTTTCGCCATCGCTGCGATCTTAAGTTTTGCCGTTGGTTCGGTTGCCCAAAGTGGCCGCGTCCAGCAGACGCCGACGCCTGACGACACTGTTCGCATTACTACCGAAGAGATCAAACTCAACGTGCTTGCCTTTGACGAAAAAGGCGAATTTTTTCGCGACGTGACGGCAAACGACCTCGTCATCACCGAGAACAACATCCTGCATCAGCCCGCGAGCGTCAGGCGTTTGCCGGCGAATGTCCTCATCGTCATGGACACCGGCGGCGAGCTGCGTTCGGTCAAATCACTCGATAAGACAAAAAATGTTGCACGCGCCGTTGTCGAAGCCCTGACGAGCGGCGATTCGGTCGCGTTTTTGCAATACAGCGACAAGGCCGAGATCGTCGCCGAGTGGACGAGCGACAAAAACCAAATGCTGGCCGCGATAAAGCGCGTTAACTTTGGCCGAAAGTCGGTGTTTGTCGCTGCACTAAAGCTGGCGACCGATTTTCTCTTACAAAATCCGCTCGAAAACAAGCACATCGTCCTAATCACAGACGGCACCGACAGCGGTGGGCGTTCGTCGGCTAAATTCGAAGCGATGCAGCGGCTGCTGGCGACCGACATCAGTGTCCACGTGCTCAGCTACACGTCGATGGAGGCCGCCGACATCGAGCCTCGGACCAAGGGCATATCAAATTCACCGCCGCCAAAAGCTCTGCCCGACGAGGTGGCTGCCCAACTGCCAAACGGTGCCCGCGACGTTGCGACGGCTCCAAAATTCAAAACCATCAATCTCGACCGCACGCTGATCCGCCGAATGAAGGCCCGCAAAGCCGACCTTGAAACCAGTCAACAGCAACTCGAAAAGCTCGCGGAAAACACGAACGGCGAGTTTATCCTGCCCGAAAGTGTTGATGAAATGGTCGAAAAATCGGCACTCGTCGCCCGCATGATCGATTCGACGTATGTAGTGACCTATGCGCCAAAAATTCCCGTTGTCGAAACCCGAGGCATCGCCGAGCGAAAAATCGAAGTCACCTCAAAACGCTCCGGTCTCAACGTCCAGGCACGTCGAAAACTCGTCATAAGCACCGCAAAAAAGAATTAATCCGTATGCCAAAAGAAGCGTGAAATATCGAACAATTTATTTGCAAAATTCGTTACAACTAAACAGAGTGCCAATATCATCGGAAATAGGCAGCATTATTTTGTAATTTTATTTGGAGGGTGATCAAACATGTCGGAATTTGAAGCGGAAGTAAAAAAGGCGGAAAAGGAACTGGAGCAGGGGCTTGTTCCCGTCATTAACGAAACGGAAAAGATAATGGACGACGAATTTTTAGGAGATCTGAAAATGCAGGCACAGGAATACGGACAGAAAATACAGGACGCGGCCGCCAAGGCCAAAGATTTTGCAAACGAAAAGTTTGTAGCGGCGGGCGACAAGTTTAAAGAAATTCAGGGCAAAGACCCAAAGGAATTGATCGAGGACGCAAAGGAATTTGCGCGGCAAAAACCGGGGCAAACCATCCTTATCTCGGCAGCTATCGGGCTTGTGCTAGGTTTGCTGTTTCGCGGCGGCAGAAAATAATACGATCAGTCAGAACCGGGAGCGATAGCGACTGGGTTCTTTGGTGATCTGGTAATGGGGTTGTCAGAAGTGGCGGCCCCTTTTTACATTGTTCGACAATAAACATCAACGATTACGTGATTGACTACCTTAAACGAGCTTGTTTTTAGATTTCAAACCAAAAAAGGCTTTCCGAAAGCTACAGCTTCGGACAGCCTTATTTATGTTGATGGAAACCCAGTCGCTATCGCTCCCGGTTCTGACGGTTCGTTAGACCTGATCGTGGATCAGGCGGCGGGTTTGGTCGCCGAAGAGGACGTCTATCTTTTGGGGTTCGATGACGGCTGTTACTTCGCCGAGGCCGAAAACGCTGTGGTTCATAGCCTGGCCTTTGCGATATTTTCGCATCCGGTCGTAGGGCGAAGAGTTTTTTCCTTTTCCCATCGAGATCGAGGATTTTACGCCGCGAGTAAAATTACTGACCGTTTCACAGGTCTCGCACATTGCGCTCGAAATCTTACCCTGTTTGGTTACGCTTTTGATCTTGTGCATCTGCTCAAGATCGCATGCCGAGCACATCATCTCGACCGATTGATCTACTGTAAAAACTTCAGCTTTAGCTTTCACTGCCATAATATTTTCTCCTGAACGCTTTTCTGAGCGTTTGAGCCACTACCCATCTATGAATGCCCTTCTGCAACGTGCGGGCTACTGATACTATCTGCCTCGCCGTCCGCCAAAAGAACGAAATGTCTTTCTGGCCGGCACGGATTGTTTCCTTGCCGGGGCCGAAACCGCCATTGTGTGGCCGCCGAAATCAGGCAGGACAACACGCTCGACCCTTTGGCCCGTTAATTTTTCAATGGCACGCATCGAATGTTCCTCGGCGATCGTAAACAGAGTGATCGCCCGTCCCTTGTTCCCGGCGCGGCCCGTGCGGCCAATACGGTGAACATAATCCTCGGGTGCCTCCGGTATGTCATAGTTTATCACATGTGACACCGAATCTATATCAATCCCGCGTGCAGCGACGTCGGTTGCGACCAAAACATTGGTATGTCCCGATTTGAAGCTTCTCAGAGCGGCCTCGCGCTGCGACTGCGAACGGTCGCCGTGGATGCGGTTCGATTTGTGCTCACGTTTTTCCAGAATGTGGGCAATACGGTCGGCGCCGCGTTTTGTGCGTGTAAATACAAGCACGCGGTCAAAATCTTCCTTATCTAACAGGTCGAGAAGTAATGGCATTTTCGATTGCTGGGCAACCGGATAAGCCGTCTGTTCGACAAGAATAGCCGCGCTGCCGCGCTTGCTGACCTCAATAAATTTGGGGTCTTTTAGCATTGAATAAGCGATATGCTCAATCTCGGGCGACATTGTCGCTGAGAAAAAGAGCGTCTGGCGTTTTGCCGGGATGACCTTGGCGATACGCTTGATAGACGGCAAAAAGCCCATATCGAGCATTCTATCGGCCTCATCCAAAACGAGATGCGTCAGGCCGTTGAAATTGATAAGCCCCTGATCCATAAAATCAATCAGGCGTCCGGGCGTCGCGATTATGATATTTGCACCGCGTTTTAGGCTGTCCATTTGGCGTTTATACGCCGCACCGCCGATGATCGCCGTGCATGTAATGCCTTTTGGGGCGAATTGACGGCAGAAAGCCTCGGTTTGATTGGCAAGCTCACGCGTTGGCGAGAGCACGAGAACCCTTGTTCCCGGTTTGCCTTTATTTTCACCGAGCATTTGCAGTATTGGCAGCAAAAAAGCAGCCGTTTTGCCTGTGCCAGTCTCGGCACAAGCGATGATGTCTCCGCCCTGAAGAAGGACCGGAATTGCCTGTTTTTGAATGGGTGTAGGCGTTGTGTAACCCAATGAAGCGCACTTGTCCGTAAAAAACGGCAGCAAGCCTAAATCTTTAAAAGTCATTTTGTAATTAAATTCTCTATCTACCGAAGACCGAATGCGGCGTTATCCCAGGCAAACATATAGTTCACCTAAAGCCGTCATTGTTGACGCATGAGTGCGCACAATACGAGCGGCCGAATATTTCTTCGGGATGTAATAAGAAGTACTAACGCGGAGTGATCTTCAGTGTAACGGTAGCAAGGAAGGAACCTACGTTCGAGAGGTTACCCTATTTCTAAGGAACCGCTTCTAACAGTTATTAACGAACCGTTTCTCGAACTATCTATTACACCTAAACATATAGGCGAGTTTACCGTCGATGAATGAGATACGGAATTATCAAACTCTTATACTACACGTTTCTAATTAATTAGCAAGCTTTATTTTACGAAGCCATTCCGCCGCTACATCTTTGGGCGTCCGTTTATTGCCGTCAACCTCGTAATTAAGCCGCCGCATTTCGTCGGTCGAGATAGCGTTTTTCAGCTTTTCAAAGGTGTCGTTCAAAGTTTCTGCTACGTCCTGCCGAGCAATGAAAACAGCCTGATAAGGCGGAAAATAGTGCTTATCGTCCGCCAATTGACAAAGATCGAGAGCCGCGATGAGCCCGTCGGTCGAGTTGCCGGCGATGATGTCGAGTTCGCCGGATTGCAGGGCACGATAGGTGAGTGAGAGGTCCATTTCACGCGGTTGTTTGGTGAAATTAAATCCGTAGGTTTTCGTAAATCCTGCGTATCCATCGGCCCGTGACATAAAATCCTGACCAAAACCGGCTTGCCAATCCCTTGCCATCGGCGCGGCGTCTGAGATCGTTTTGAGAGTATTTTTTCGGGCAATATCACCTCGAACGAGGATCGCAAAATCATTTGAAAAGCCGAGCGGCGGGCTTACAGTTAGTTTGAATTTTTCGGCGTATTCGTTCTTTGTCTGGTCGTAAACGGCTTGCGGATCGGTGATCGGCTGATGTTTTAGGATGGCGGTGTAAGCCGTGCCCGTGTATTCGGGATAAACGTCGATTTGTTTAGACAGCAGACTCTCGTGAGCGAGATTTCCTCCAAGCTCGAATTGCCGAGTAACAGCAACGCCCTTTTCCTCAAGCATTTGAGCAAGTATTTCGGCCAAAACTATTGATTCAGTAAAATCTTTTGAGCCGACGACGATTCTTCTGCTTTCCGTTACGATTTCGGAATTTAAAATCTCAGATTTGAAATTTGAAATTGATCCGGCGGCGATAATTATAACCAAAAGAGAAGAAACGCACAACATCAAGAATTTCCTCTGAGAAGACTGTCTAACGCCAATCTCATACGATTTTTCAAATTGTCCCAACGCAAAATCGCACAGCAAAGCGAGGGACGCCGATGCCAGCGCACCCGCAAGCAGCAGATTATTATCATTTTGCCGCAGGCCTCGAAAGATGTAAGTTCCCAATCCACCGGCTCCAACTGCCGCCGCCACTGTTGCCACGCCGACCGAAATCACGACCGCGATACGAATTCCGGTCAGCATCACAGGCATTGCGAGCGGAAGTTCGACCATCTTTAAACGCTGCCAATCGGTCATTCCCATCGCGACCGCCGCTTCGCGTATTTTTGGATCGATCCCGAGAATTCCCGAAACCGTGTTGCGGATCACAGGAAGCAGTGCATACAGGGCAAGGGCAATTATCGCCGTCCGTGCTCCGATGCCGCCGATAAAAGGTATCGGGATAAGCAAACCAAAAAGCGCAAGGCTCGGCACTGTTTGCATGATGTTGGCAAACCCGAGTATGGGTGTTTGAAGCGATTTGATGCGTGTCAATAAAATCCCAAGCGGAACACCTATCACGATAGCCGCACCGGTCGAAAGAAAGACAAGAAATATATGCTCGCGTGTCAATGTGAGCAGCTCGGGCCAGTTTTGTTTTAAGAAATCAAAAAAACTCACAGCATTACAGTCTCAAGATATGCCCGCGCAAGCGGCAGATCAGATCTTTTAAAGTTCTCAGGCGAATCGTTAAGCAATATCGTTCCTTTGTCCATTAGAGCAATGCGCGTTCCGAGAAGCATTGCTTCGTGCAGATCGTGCGTTACAAACACGGCGGTTTTGCCAATCTCACGAACAAGTCCGGCAAATTCTTTTTGCAAATTTGTTCTTGTTATTGCGTCGAGAGCGCCGAAAGGTTCGTCGAGCAAAAGGAGTTCGGGATCGGAGGCTAAAGCACGTGCTACGCCGACGCGTTGACGTTGGCCGCCGGAAAGTTCGTGCGGGAATCTCGCGGCAAATTTTGCGGGATCGAGGCCGACTAGATTTAGCATTTCGTCGGTGCGCTTTTGCTTGCGAACTGCATCCCAATTTTCGAGCCGCAAAACAAGAGCGATATTCTCAGCAACCGTGAAATGCGGAAACAAGCCGCCGTCTTGAAGCACATACCCAATATGCCGCCGAAGCGCGATCGCGTCCCAATCCATGGTTGATCTGCCGTCAACTAAAATCTCGCCGCGTGTCGGTTCGATCAACCGGTTGATGAGTTTGAGCGTCGTGGTTTTGCCGCAGCCCGATTCGCCAAGCAGAACGAGGACCTCGCCCTTCGAGATCGCGAAATTGAGATCGTCGAGTATTTTGGCATCGCCGATCGTATAACCGACGCCGCGAAATTCAACGATCTTGTCTGTATCTGGCATATTGAGGGCCTATTCCCACTCGATCGTGCTTGGGGGCTTTGACGATATATCGTAAACGACGCGGTTGACACCCCTCACTTCTGACGTGATCCGTGATGAAACACGAGCGAGAAAATCGTGCGGCAAACGCGCCCAGTCGGCAGTCATGCCATCGGTTGACGTGACGGCGCGCAGGGCGACGGTTTTTTCGTATGTGCGAAAATCACCCATCACGCCGACCGACTGTATCGGTAGCAGAACGGCGAAAGCTTGCCAAACATCGTTGTAAATTCCAAAGTTCTTTAACTCTTCGCGCAGAATGAGGTCGGCTTTTTGAAGCAACTCGACTTTTTCCGGTGTTATGTCGCCGAGGATGCGAACGGCGAGGCCCGGGCCGGGAAACGGATGACGGCCGAGTATTTCGTCGGGAATGCCGAGGTCTTTGCCGATGAGCCGCACTTCGTCCTTGAACAATTCACGCAGCGGTTCGATGAGTTTGAGGTGCATTTTTTCGGGCAGGCCGCCGACGTTGTGATGGGTTTTGATCGTGGCGGAGGTGCCGTGGACCGAGACCGATTCGATCACGTCCGGGTAAAGCGTGCCCTGGACAAGCCATTTTACGTCACCGATCTTTTTAGCTTCGGCATCAAAAACGTCGATGAACTTACCGCCGATAATCTTGCGCTTTTTTTCAGGATCAGTAACACCTTTAAGTGCCGAATAAAACTCGGTGGACACATCGACGCCACGGACATTTAGATGAAGATTGTTCTCATAAACTTTTACAGTGCCTTCAAATTCGTCTGCGCGAAGCAGGCCATTATTCACGAATATGCACGTCTGCCTTTCGCCGATAGCCTGATGGACGAGCACCGCCGCCACAGTCGAATCTACGCCGCCAGACAGGCCGCAGACAACGTTGCCTGTTGGGCCGACGATCTCGCGTAGCTTTTCGATTTCTTCCGCAATAAATTGAGCCGGCGTCCAATCGCCTTTGCAATGACAAATTTCAAATAGGAAATTTCTTAAAACCTCTTTGCCCAGCGGAGTGTGCGTAACCTCGGGATGAAACTGCACGCAGTAAATATCGCGTGTCGGGTTTTCGATAGCGGTGACGACATCGCCGGTGGTCGCGGTTGTTTGAAAGCCGTCCGGCAGCCGGGTCACATGGTCGCCGTGGCTCATCCAAACGTCTAGCTCGAACGGGAGTTCATTGAACAAAGCAGTCTTGCCGCTCAATACCTTTAACTGAGCGTGGCCATATTCATGCCGCATCGCCGGCTCGATCGCACCGCCGAGATC
>JAYVFJ010000357.1:0-6263 GCA_043773225.1 Chloracidobacterium sp. | reverse complement strand
AAGTTGTAAAATCAATTTCCGATGTGGCAATCGCAACATTTTCAACAACTTATCTTTGAACAATTCAAGTAGTATCTAAAGTAATTTTTTGAGAGAAATTTTATGGCATTAGTACCAATGGTTGTCGAGCAAACGTCGCGGGGCGAACGTGCCTTTGACATTTACTCGCGTCTGCTCAAGGACAGCATTATTTTTATCGGCACGCCGATAGACGATCAGATCGCAAATCTTATTGTTGCCCAACTTTTATTCCTCGAAGCCGAAGATCCGGAACGCGACATCAATCTTTACATCAACAGTCCCGGCGGTTCAATCACGGCCGGTATGGCGATCTATGACACGATGCAGTTTATCAAAAATGATGTGACGACGATATGTGTCGGGCAATGCGCCTCAATGGGCGCTTTGCTGCTCTGTGCCGGAGCGCCGAAAAAACGGTTTTCACTGCCGAATGCACGTGTCCTGATCCATCAACCTTCCGGTGGAGCGTCCGGACAAGCGACTGACGTTCGCCTCATGGCCGAGGAGATTATCCGTATGCGTACTTTGACATCGAAGATCATCGCAAGCCACAGCGGTCAGTCGTTCGAGCAGGTTGAACTCGACGTCGAACGCGACCGCATCTTAACCCCAATACAGGCCAAAGAATACGGGTTGATCGACGAGGTGATCGAGCACAGGGAAAAGTAGAGGTTTGATGCTAGATGTTAGATGCCAGTCTCGGCGTCTAACATCCGACATCCAATATCTGACATCTAAGATTTATGCCCCAATTTCATCGCCCAGAAGAACTTCTAGCCTGCTCATTTTGCGGTAAATCGCAGAATGATGTTCGCAAATTGATCGCCGGACCAGGCGTGTATGTCTGCAACGAGTGCATAGACATATGCAACGAGATCATCAACGACGACGAACAGATGGCGGCGCCTGCGCGGACAAATCTGCCAAAGCCGCATGAGATCAAAGGTTATCTCGACGAATACGTGATCGGCCAGGAAGAATCGAAAAAACGTCTGTCGGTCGCGGTTTACCAGCATTACAAACGGCTCGAGCTTTCTAAACGCCACAACGAAATTGAACTGCAGAAATCGAACATCCTACTCATAGGGCCAACAGGAACGGGTAAAACACTTCTTGCTCAAACGCTGGCGCGTCAATTGAGCGTGCCTTTCTGCATTGTTGATGCGACGAGCCTGACCGAAGCCGGATACGTCGGCGAAGATGTCGAGAATATTTTGTTCCGTCTGCTGCAGGCTGCCGGAGGTGATATTGAGAAGGCCCAGACGGGCATCATCTATATTGACGAGATAGACAAGATCTGCCGCAAGGACGACAACCCGTCTATCACGCGTGACGTGTCGGGTGAGGGCGTCCAACAGGCTCTGCTAAAGATACTCGAAGGGACGGTTGCCAACATTCCAACCGGCGGCGGCCGCAAGCATCCGCAACAGGATTTTCAGCAGCTTGATACGACGAATATCTTATTCATCTGCGGCGGCGCTTTTATCGGCCTCGAAAAGGTTGTCGAAAAACGTTTTCGCAACAAATCACTCGGCTTTCAGGCCGAAGTTAAGACGAACAGACAGAGGCAGGCAGATTCGATCGACAAACTCGAGCCCGAGGATTTGATACATTACGGCCTGATCCCCGAATTTGTCGGCCGCCTGCCGGTCATCGGCATCCTCCGCGAATTAGACGAGTCTGCTCTGGTCACTATATTGACCGAGCCGAAAAACGCGCTTATTAAGCAGTATCAGAAAAAATTCGAGTTCGACAACATCTCTCTGAAATTTACCGAAGCCGCCCTCGCCGCCGTCGCTCATGAAGCCCACAAACGAAAGGTAGGGGCCCGCGGCCTGATGATGATCCTCGAAGAGATTCTATTAGAGTCAATGTATCACCTCCCGACGGAGAAACGAGTCAAAGAGATAGTCGTCACCAAAGAAATGATCGAACGCAAAGCCCCAGTCTTTGAGGTCATTCCACGCAGCGAAGAAGCAGCTTAATATTTCCACAGGCGAGCTTTTATTATTAAAAAGGCCGTGGGTTGATGTCCGCGACCGTTTCGGCGCCTTAAACCTGAATTTGGGGACTTCGTCTTCTGATTGTCAAATATCCACTAAATCAAAACGTATAAAGCCTGCCGCTGCGTTCGCGGTGCATTCGGACGGCTATTGAGACGGCGTCGATTTGGTCGTCGTGCGTCCCTGACGGAAAACTTGCGGCTTCGTCGATGAAATCTGTGTTCCAAGGGCCTCGGACGAGGAATACTTTTCCTTCTTCGGCGAGTGCGATCCATGGGAGGGCGTTTGTTACTTTGTCGCCTTTTACTTTGACGCCTCGAAGGGCGCGTCCCCGAGTGCTGGTTTCGTTTCTTAAGTCCTGAACAACTGCGTTGCCGTTTGCCGAAAGTTCGATGCCGTGTTCGGTGTTGTTTTCGGTCGCGATGCGTCCCAGGATGTAGCGGCGTTGTTCGGGATAACCGATTCGGCGACGGAAGCCGCCGTCGATATAGAGATTGCCTGCACCGTCGTAAGCAACTTTCAACGAAGCGGTGTAATCGGCGGTCGCATTTTTTGAGATGCCGAGATCGTAGCCGCGTTTCCATCGTAAATTTGGCGGAGCGGCATTAACTGTTCGGAACCATGCACGTTTGAAGAGTCCGCCCTCAGCCGGAGCGGGTCGTTGCTGATAAAGAGCGGCGAACGAATAACCGCCGAGTTTGCGTTTGACGCGGTCGAGTGAGTTTTCGTCAAACCACGCGGGGCAGAGCGCCTCGCCGGGTGCGCGTCCCAAGGGGTCAGAACCACCTGCGGTAGCGGGTGGTTGGAGTTGGTCATTTGAAAACTCACCACTACTAACGGTATTTCCTAACGACGATTCCTGAGACTCAGCAGTTGTAGTTGATTGCGTTAAACCACCCGCTACCGCAGGTGGTTCTGACAGTGCCGGGAGCGAGATCACGTCCCATTGTTCGCCGCCTTCTTCGGCGGCTTCGCGTAATAGTCTGCCGGCGAGGTCGTCTTCGTGCCAGCGGGTTTGGATAAGGATGATCTTGCCGTCGGGTTGGAGTCGTGTATAGATGTCGTCGTTGAACCAGTTCCAAACCTTTTCGCGCATCGTCTCGCTTTCGGCTTCGGCACGGCTTTTGACAGGGTCGTCGATGATGATGAGGTTTGCTCCGTAACCTGTCACGCCCGCTCCGACGCCGACGGCACGAACGCCGCCGCCTTCCGGGGTTTCCCACTCGGCCTCGGAGTTTTTACGATGAAAACTAACTTCAAAGCTGCCGTCTTGCGATCTGTTGCGGGAGCCTAAGCCACAATTCTTAAACTCCGGCTCGTCACGCATTCGAAACTGGCTGTCACCCTCGATCACACCGAAATCTACGACCTTTTTCTGCGTCCCAGGATCGCCGCTCGATTCATTTTCACGGAAAGCATCTTCTGCGAGCGCGGAACGCACCATGCGCGAGAACCGGTTTGCTAGTGTCTGGCCGTAACTTCCGATGATGATCTTCGTGTCAGGCTTTTGCTTTAGCATATACGCGGGAAAACGCACGGTAACAAGCTCCGATTTTCCGTGACGTGGCGGCATAAATATCATCAGCCGCTTGCAGTCGCCGTCGGTTATTCGCTTGAGGTGTTTGTAAATGTAAACCTGATGCTTGAATTCCCATTTCATACCGGGCCAATTGCGTATTAGCCAGTCCTTGAAGTCGTCAAAATTTGGCAACTGGTCAAACGGTATGGATTTATGCGTGGCCGCAACCGAATCGGATGCAGGATCGATGTAAATATCCTCCGTCGCTTCCGCAAGGGGTTCTGGTTTCACTGGTTTAACCTTTGGAAGCAGCGAATTCCAACCATAAGTCTCGACCCAGCCCGGTCTGCATGTGCCGCGTTCAAAACGCCTGTATAAATTGCGCCGGTGAAAGTCGCGATAACCCATCGCGCGCATTTCCTTCTCGATCAGTTCATGATTCTGCCCGCCGTGTTTCAAATACAGCTCGCGGCAGTCTTGTATTTTCTGTGAAAACTCTTCGGAATATTGCATAAGAAACGCACGGCATTTTGCCGTTCGTTTCTCACGCTAGCGCAGGTGCAAATAAATTGAAATACCAATTTTCCCGATATGACGTAACTTTCTCAATACGACGCAACTTTCTCGATTTGACGTGGTTTTCTCGAAAAAGCCTGACTTTCTCAATTTGACGTGGTTTTCCGAATATGACGCAACTTTCCGAATATGACGTGGTTTTCCGACCGCGAAGCGGCAAATAGCCACGTCGTTTACGGCGTGGTAGGGATCCGATTAATGAATCTTAGCCCGTTTCAACGGGCTTACCTCGGATTGCGGCTTAAGCCAAAAGAAAAAGGACGTTAAAGCGCCCTCTCAAAACCATCGCAACCGAACCACGCCCTCAAGGGCGTGGCTATACAAGAAAAGCCTCGTAAACGAGCCTATAAGAACTATTCTGATAAAAGCGTTGGCTGGTCGGCTTTTTTGGCTTTTTGGGCTTTTTTGGTGACTTCTTCGACCAGCGGTAGGTTCATTCTTGCTCCGTCGAGGATTTCCTGAACCGTCACGATCTGCAAACGGTCGAAAGGCTGGAACATTTCAGGCTTAAACTTGCCTTGTTGTTTCGCCCTCACGTCCATTAAATTGTTAGCGGCGGCGTCGGTTACGACGAGGCATTTTCTTTTTGGGAACGTGCTACGCATGCCAATAATGCGCCAGTGAATCGTGTAGAACGTACATATGAACGCCCTCGCCGCACTTAGAGCAAGGTATATCTTTTGTGTCGTCAAGATAAGCCACACTAGCCGGCAACCAATCTGCTTTATGAACGGAATCCATAATTGAAATTTTCTTGTCCGGTCGCTTCTCGTTAAAAATGTTAGTCAAAAATATTTCACCGTGTACAGACTCATTCAAACTAAATTTAATCAGGTCAAGAGCATTTTGAACGCGGTCGCAAGAACAAGATTTGCTGCACTTGGTTTTGATTGTCTTGAGTGTTTCGACATCAACTTTGGGCAACAGTTTTTGGGCTTCTGCCAAATCAACGTCAGACATCAAAACTTCTTCTTGGGGAAATGTGTTCCACAACTGCACCGATTTTTTAAAATCGGCATCTGATTGGTAATACTCCCTCAAATCTTTGTCGAATGTACCTTTAGGTGTTTCTTCCATAATTTTCTCCTTTTCATTTAGCAATTTTTGGGCATACGGTTGATTTACATCGTGTTGCCACACGAAGCGGCTAACGCTTGAGATGACGTGGGGCGAAACCGCCGCCAAGCCCGTTTGAGTTTAACGGTCAACTAACCAAACAAAGTCGCCGTTTCGCCCTCACGTCCATTGAATTGTTCGACGGCGGTTTAACTGAAATACTTTGCCGTTTTGACAAATAAAATATAAAAACGCTTATACAGGACGCTTTAAAAATACAAATGCCCCACGCTCAATTAACATTACTTCCCATCCATCTTTCCCCATTGCATTCATTTGATTTACAAAACCAACTGGGTCGCCACCGTTATTCTGAAAATAAGTGTATTCCCACTTCTGACGAGCCATTGTTGCCTGAATAGTAGGCGTTCCAGTAAGACTTACACTTCCTGATTCAACTTTTACAGAAAGTGGAGCATTTTCAATCACGACTTTGCGAGCATTAGTATTAACTTCTTCTACCAAAAGCGGAGTGTTTTCAACTATCACCTTTCGGGCTGATTTATCAACTTCTTCCACCGGAAGCGGAGTGTTCATTACATACACTCTACGCGGCGGGAAAAGAGAAAAGTTTTCGACTCCAGGGACATCTTGCGGAACAACTTCATTTTCGTCTGACATTTATATTCTCCTGTTTTGAATTAAAAATACTTGAGTTAAACGGTTAGTGCATTTCTACGTTTGTAATCAAAGATAGCCGTCGAAGTATTGCTTAACTCCAACGCGATTGATAATACACCAAACCTCGATCAACGACACTTAGGCGAATAGCGAGTCTTGCCGAGAACTTTCTCCAAACTGTTGATAAGCGCGATTGATTGCTGCGACTGCACGGCGTTCTTATTCGTCAAAATGTCGTCGTAACATTGCATGGCGTGGTCGTCCCACGTCCATGTGTCGGTAACGAGCGGTGCCTGCGCACGGTCTTCGGTGCCGATGTTGTTGTATATCTGGTTGTAGTTGCGTTTGGAATTGAACGGCGGATCAATATAACAAAGATCAACCGTCTCGTCGCGGATAAACTTCCG
>JAYVFJ010000356.1:0-6059 GCA_043773225.1 Chloracidobacterium sp. | reverse complement strand
ACCTTCTTTATCTCTTTTTTCTACGTATTCTCTTTTCTGGATCGTAGAGATCGTGGGAGCATAGGTTGACGGGCGGCCAATACCGAGTTCTTCTAATTTTTTGACCAATGATGCTTCGGTGTATCTCGGCTGAGCGCGGCTGAAACGTTCCGTTGCCCTCAGTTCAGACAGCGGCAATGACTGTCCGACCGTCATCGGCGGCAGAAGGCCTTCGGATGATTCTTCCGGTTCGTCTTCATCTTTATCTTCTCGATACACTTTCAGAAATCCATCGAATTTTAACACCTCGCCCGAAGCTGTTAATTCTTCTCGGTTCGTGGAGATTTCTATTTTGACTGTAGTTTTTTCTAACTCAGCATCGGCCATTTGCGACGCCATCGTTCGCTTCCAGATCAGTTCATACAACTTTTGCCATTCCTCATCCTTAATGGTTGCGGCGTTTGCGTAGGTTGGGCGAATGGCTTCGTGGGCTTCCTGTGCCGATTCGTTTTTATTTTTGAATTTGCGAGCCTGATGATATCGACCACCAAAGAGAGCGCTAACCGCTTGCTTAATGTCGCTCTGCGCTGTCTCGCTCAGGCTCACGCTGTCGGTTCGCATATAGGTTATATGCCCGTTTTCATACAGCTTCTGCGCGATCTGCATTGTTCTCGCCACGCCGTAACCCAATTTTCTTGATGCTTCCTGCTGCAAAGTTGAGGTGGTAAAGGGCGATGGCGGAGTCCGTTTACCGGGCTTCACCTGGACATCGGTTACTTTATAATTGGCGGCGATACACCCCTTCAAAAAAGTTTCCGCATCTTCGGCGCTGTTCTGTTTTTTTCCTTCGGCTTTGAAAGTTACCTGCTTTCCCGTTATGTCATCGGCAAAAAATAATCCTTCGATCTTGAAATGACTTACCGGTTGAAAGGCGTTGATCTCGCGTTCACGGTCGGCGATAAGGCGGACTGCGACGCTCTGCACACGGCCGGCGCTTAGGTTTTTACCGCTCGTACTGATCTTGCGCCATAGCACTGGGCTTAATTCAAAGCCGACGATGCGATCCAGCACGCGGCGCGCCTGCTGCGCCATTACGAGATTCATATTAACGGTGCGTGGATTCCGGACAGCAGCTTCTATCGCGGGTTTGGTGATCTCATGAAACACGATCCGCTTGGTCGTAGTCGGGTCGAGGCCCAGCACCTCGCACAGATGCCAGCTTATAGCTTCTCCCTCACGGTCTTCGTCAGTTGCCAGCCATACTTCATCCGACTTTTTTGCGAGAGACTTCAGCTCATTAACTACCTTTTTCTTTTCATCAGGAACGATATAACTTGGTTCGAAATTGTTTTCGATGTCAATGCCCATCGCTGCCTTTTCGAGGTCACGGATATGGCCATAGCAGCTATTCACCTGAAAATCACTTCCGAGGATCTTTTCAATGGTCTTTGCTTTTGCAGGGCTTTCAACTATTAACAGGTTCTTTGACATATCGTAAAAAAATACGTCAGCAACTTAATTCGTGCTGACGTTTAAGACTAGTAACACCTCGTTTGCAAGTCTGTCAACTTCAATTGCACAAGCCCGCGTGTCAGCAAGGGCGATATACTCAACGTCTCGCTATCGCCCTTGCTCACGCGCGGGCTTGTGCATTATGTCCGCCGTGCATAGTGCTTGCCGGGCAAAACGCGTATCAGATCGCGTATATCAAGGCTGACGAGGGCGTTGTTCAGATCGCCGAATGAGAGGCCGCTCGATTCGAGCAATATATCAATATGTGTCGGTTCGTCGGGCGTCAGAATGTTCCAGATCTTTTGCTCGTTTTCCGACATATCGGCCGGTATCAGTTCGGGTTGGCGCTCGGCAGTTTCCGGTTTTTCTATCTTTGGTGGCAAGATCGCGGCGGAAATTTCGCTCGGCAGTTCGGCGACGACATCCTGCCATTGCTGGACGAGTTTTGCACCGCTCTTTATAAGGTAATTCGTTCCGAACGAGTTGCCCGACGTGATATTGCCCGGCACCGCCATCACTTCGCGGTTCTGTTCCATCGCAAGACGCGCCGTTATCAAAGAGCCGCTTCTTTCCGAAGCCTCGACGATCAAAACACCTAAACTCAGCCCGCTTATGATGCGGTTGCGATAAGGAAAGTTTTCCGCTAGCGGCGGCGTGCCAAGCGGGAACTGCGAAACGAGGCATCCGCCGGACGCAAGTATCTCACGGACAAGCCCGTTATTTTCTTTCGGATAAACGCTGTCAATGCCCGTGCCCATGACGGCTACCGTTTTGCCTTGCCCACGAATTGCTCCGCGATGTGCCGCGCTGTCTATGCCTCGTGCAAGGCCGGAAACTATCGTGATCCCGCGTGATGCAAGATCTCGGGCGAGCATCTCAGACGCATTCTCACCATAGGTCGAGCACATCCGCGAACCGATCACGCCAACTCCCGGCTGTTCAAAACACGCTTGCCAGTCGCCTTTCACATACAACACCGGCGGCGGATCGTCTATCTCGCGCAACAATGACGGATAACTGCCATCATCGAGAATCAAAACATCACCGCCAAGCTCTTTCACACGCTCAAGCTCATTCGCCGCACGGTCATGAAATTCCTTACTCAAAATGCTGTCAATTGAGGTTGGTTTAAGCCTCATAGACTCAAGTTCAACTCGCGTTGCATGGAATACCGCACTTGCTGAGCCAAAGCGCGCCAATAATTTAGAAGCGGCCAGAGGCCCAACCGCCGGCGTCATATTCAATGCTATCCAATCGATCATTAACTATTCACTGTTAACTATTCACTATTTTGGCGGAGGCGTGTGGGAGTCGAACCCACCCAGGCTTACTCTCGCAATCCTGCAGACGGTTTTGAAGACCGCGCCCATCACCGGACAAGTTGCGCCTCCGAGAAATTCATAGGACTTATAGGACTTATGAGACCCATAGGACCTTTCACTTAAGAAAGTAATAGCGATGTGATCAAAGTCGCTCGTTTAGCAACATCGCTAACCAAAACATACTCATTTAAGGTATGAGCTCCGTCACCGGTAATGCCCAGTCCGTCCAAAACCGGAACATTCATTGCACCGACGAAATTGCCATCCGACGCGCCGCCGACTTGTGTTTCGCCGAGATCGTAATCGAAACCGGCGGCTAATTCCTGCGCCTTTTTATAAAGTTCGACAACCGCAGGTGTTCGCTCCATCGGTGGGCGGTTGATGCCGCCGGATAATTCGAGGGTGACTCGATTATCAAAAGCCGTCAATGATTTAAAAGCCTCGTCCACACGCCCGGCCTCGGCCATTTTGCTGAATCGCACGTCTGTCTGGCCTTCGGCGTGTTCGGGGATGACGTTTGTTGTTGTGCCGCCTTTGATAGTGGTGACATTAACGGTCGTTCCTTCATCAGGCCGGGCAATTTCATGTATCCGCTCTATCTGCCGCGATAATTCGAGAATCGCGTTGGCACCCTTTTCAGGTTCGAGTCCGGCGTGTGCAGGAATGCCGTGAGCATGAAGCGTGAACATTCCCGTTCCCTTTCTACCCGTTTTTACTTTTCCATTCGCAGATGGCTCAAATACCAGACACCTTTCGGCATTGACCGCTTCGCGTTCGACCAACGGTCGTCCGGTAAAACTTCCGACCTCTTCGTCACATGACAATAAGATCGTGATCGGGCGCGGCGTCGTAATGTTATTTACTGCAAAGAACCGCAACGCTTCAAGCATCAGCACGATGCCCGATTTCATATCAAAAATGCCGCATCCGTAGAATTTGTCACCTTCGATTCGTGTCGGATTTTGCGCATTGGTGCCGATAGGATGAACCGTGTCAGTGTGGCCGAGCAGAAAAGTGTGTTTGCCCTCGCCGGGAAACGCTCTAATCAACACATGCTCGCCGTCCTCGACCGCGATGCGTTCGATAGAAATATCAACACCCGTTGCACGAGCCTGCTTTTCGACCCAATCAGCCACAAGACAACTTTGTTCATAGTTGTGCGAGGGCGATTCGATATTGACGATCTCCTTTATCGAATCCAAAATGGCTTCTTCGCGTGCTTGAAAATATTCTAGGATTTCGAGCGCGTTCATCTAATTTACTGGTTGGCCGGAATTGGCGGCACCTTGATTGCCGCCGGCGCGCCAAAAACTTCGTTGAAAAGATCGCCCAAACGATAACCACCCAATGCAAGCCGCTCCTGTGCGATCTCAAAGGCTTTTTTCGTATATTTGTCCGACGGCTTTTCGCCAAACTTTAGGTCTTTATAAGCCACGTTCATCGCTATCGCAAGACTTTCATCAGCCCAAACGTCAAATTTGTCTGGGTTAAGCCTGTCCTTCATTTTTTCGTAAGGGTAATGCTTGAAGATGTCATTCGCGATCGGCTCAATGTATTCAAACTCGCATTTGTCCCTGTTCGGCATATATCGGACGACCACTCCATCCCAAAACGAGTGCAGATTGTCCTGTTCGTTTCTTTTCGTACCTTTTGGCGTCAGCAAGAAGGCATTTCCGCCACGGTCGCCTTTCGGATCATATTCGTTAACTCTGGCTGATGCGTGGAGCGGCTGATGGACGTCGCCGATTAGATGTTCGAGCCACGCGATGGCTATCGCCTTTTCAGAATCAGAGGCATTGCTGCGGATAAGTTGGTTAAAATCGCCTAGTTTTTTCAATATCCGGCCGACAGGCTGCATATCTTCGACCGGGACTGCTTTTCCGTCTTTAAAAGTCCAAAAATTATTGACGTAGTGCCAATCGCTGTTATTTTTAGCGTATTTGTTGAATCTCGTTTGGAAATCGTTATCTTTGATAATGTCGGGCCAAGTGGCCGCGATCATAAAAAACTCTCTAGCGCGCGCTTCGCGAGTTCGCGACCCGTAAGACAAATAAAAAGTGGCAAGCTGCGAATCTTCCGGTGCGCTTCGCAATATTTTTATTACTTTTTCACGCACATCAGGCGTCATACGCTGCCAAGCGATGTAGGCCGTGATCTTGTGCCCCGTTTCATCCCAGCCATAGGAATGTATGGCAGAGGAAAGAAAAACTAAAACAAAAACTGCATAAACAATTGCATTACGCATATTAATTACTCCTAAACCGTTTTTGAGAGTTTAACCGAATTGGCAGAATAAGAGAAAGCGGACGTAAATTTTATATGAGTTACGGCGAACCATTTTATCGCCGGACACATCAAATCTTCGTCAATCCTTTTTCTCTTTCATTTAGGGCATTACGAAAGGAAAAAGTATGTTACAAAGATTTTTGGAACAAAAGTTGACAGTCAAGCGTTCAATTGATAGAACAGATAATTCTGCCAAAACGCGAATTGGCATTTTGAGCAGAATATTTGGATGCCGGCACGGTAATCTGAGTCGGCCATTTACGAACCAAAACGGTTCATATCGCGTGTGTATTGATTGTGGAGCACACAAGATGTTTGATATAAATAGCTTCAAGACATTGGGGACTTACTACTATCCCAATCGGTAGCGTTCGACCGGAACTGAACGAATTCATAATACCCTTCAATTATACCTACCAATTAGACCTACCAAGTGCGGCCTTACAAAAAAGGCCGCACTTTTTCTTTTCTTAAAAATCGGTTAAAGTTTCTCAAATAGGAGAAACTATATGGTAAAGAAAGTCATTCTGGGAATTCTCGCATTGATTCTGGTTGTCGTGGCTGTTCTCGGCGTCGTTATTTCGATGCAGTCCGAGGATATGAAGATCACGAGATCGGCGACGATGAATGCGTCGCAAGCGCAGGTGTTTGAACAGGTCAACGACTTTCATAAATGGGATGCCTGGTCGCCTTGGGCAAAGCTCGATCCGGCGATGAAAACAACGCATTCCGGCCCGCCGTCGGGCGTCGGATCATCGTATTCGTGGATTGGCAACGATGAGGTCGGCGAGGGCAAGATGACCATCACGGCAAGTCATCCGAGCGACCATATCGCCATTGACCTCGAATTTATCAAGCCGTTTGCGGCTAAGAACGTGACGGATTTTACCTTCAAACCTGAGGGCGACAAGACAAATGTCACCTGGACGATGACGGGTAAAAAGAACTTTGTGATGAAAG
>JAYVFJ010000355.1:0-5598 GCA_043773225.1 Chloracidobacterium sp. | reverse complement strand
AGCAAGGGCGAAATACTCAAGTTGGATGTATCGCCCTTGCTTACGCGCGGGCTTGTGCATCTTTGTTCTAGTTTTATCGAGAAACATATTGTTGCAAAGATAGCACATTTTTTCGCAAAAGTCAAGATTTCAGCGCATTCAAAAACTGCATCAATTCCGGCGGCAATTCCTGTTGAAAGTCGAGACGTTCGCCGGTTTCTGGGTGTGTAAACGAGAGCTTTTCGGCGTGTAGGAAAAACCGCCGCATTGACGCGATGGCATTGTGGATATTGGTATCGGCTACGGTATTGTCGCGGCCTTCGTTGTAGATCTCGTCGCCGACGACCGGGTGATTGATATAGCCCATGTGGACGCGTATCTGGTGTGTGCGGCCGGTTTTGATCTCGACGTCGAGGAGCGTGAATTTGGCGTATCGCTTTCGCACCTTCCATAGGCTGAGCGCGCTGCGGCCGCTGGTGGCGACCTTCATTCTCAGGCGATTGTGTTTGTTGCGGGCGATAGGGGCTTCGATCTTTCCGGTATTCGTGTCAGGCGAGCCGTGGACAAGCGCGACGTAAGATTTGTAAACTTGCCGCTCACGAAATTGCTCGGATAACGCCTCGTGAATTTCGTCAGTCTTGGCGACAACGATCAAGCCGGAGGTGTCTTTGTCGAGGCGGTGAACGATGCCAACTCGGTCAGAACGCCCTGCGGTAGCGGGGAGTTGAACACCACGCTCTAGGCCCGTTGACTTGTCGCTCAACAGCGATAAACCACCCGCTACCGCAGGTGGTTCTGACTTGAAATGCCAGGCGATCGCGTTTGCCAGCGTCCCGCTCTGAACGCCGGCGCCGGGGTGGACGACCATTCCGGCGGGTTTGTTTATTACGGCGAGAAATGCGTCCTCGAAAACTATGTCGAGCGGGATGTTTTCGGGTTCGAATATCGTAACAGGAAGTTCGACGAGATCAACTTCGACCTCATCACCCTCACGGATTTTATACGACGGCTTGACTGCAGTTTCGTTTACAAGAACATCTTCGTTCTCGATCAACCGCTGAAGGCGGGAGCGTGACCAGCCGTCGATCTGTTCAGCAAGATAAGCGTCGAGGCGCTTGCCAGTATCGACAGCCGATATTTGAAATTGAATTGTTTCCGGTTCTTCTGACAAAAAGATTTTTTTATAAGCAATTACTAATTAATAATTATTAATTAATAATTAACTTTCGGATGAAGTTAGATTAGGTGATCTCAATCGAACAATCATAAAAATTACAGCTCCGGCCGCGACGATCAGGCTGATGCCCTGCGAGGTCGAAAGGCCTGTGAGTGTAGTAAACCCAAAAAGATCGCCGCGTGGGTCGTCGCGGATAAATTCTATCGAGAAACGGACAATGGAATAGATAATGCCGTATGCGATCAAAACTTGGCCGTCAAATTTTTTTCGGCGGTGCAGATAAATTAAAAACGCAAAAACCGCAAGCATGATGAACGACTCATAAAGCTGTGTCGGGTGCAGGTGGACATCGTTGCCGTCCAATCCATAGATCGGAACGCCGGTGTATTCATGCCCTAGCTCGGTAAAATGCACGCCCCACGGCAGAGTTGTCGGTTTGCCCCAGCAGCAGCCGGCGGAAAAACAGCCTTGCCGTCCGAACGCCTGCCCAAGCGCAAGTCCGGGAACGAATGCATCGGCAACCTTCCAAAACGGCAGTTTGTAGAGACGCACGAGAAGGACAACCGCAAAAAATCCGCCGAGCAAACCGCCGTAGTAAATTCCGCCCGAGCGTAGAAAATCGAGAGAAAATACATTTACGTTATCCTCGACCAAAAACATCAGTATCTTTGAACCCAATAGTCCGCCGACCAGAGTCCAGAGGCCGATGTCGTAGATGCGTTCGCGCGGCAAGCCGTCGCGCGCGCCTAATCGAGATGCGACAAAAAGCGCAAGCAACATCCCCAACGCCAAAAAAATGCCGTAGGTCGTGATCGGGAAATTGCCGATGCGGAATAGTTCAGGATACATCGTTCGATTGCGGATTGCGGATCGCGGATCGCGGATTCACCGCTGTGTCATTCTCCTTTCGCTTGTTAAGGAACGTATCCAAAAGTAGCATTACTGCGCCGAGGCAGATTGCGGCATCTGCGACATTAAATGTCGGGTAATGCCAGCTTCCAAATTGCACGTCGATGAAGTCAACAACAAAGCCGAGCCTCATCCGATCTGTTACATTGCCCGCGATGCCCGCGAGAAGCAACGCAAGAGAGCCCAATATTTGATCATCGGCTCGCGGCGTTCGCCAAAAGAAATAAAGCACGAGCGTCGCCGCCACAAACGCAACGACTGACAGCCCCCATCGCCCGACATCGCCGTGATCGTCCAGCATCGAAAATGCCACGCCGGTATTCTGCGCGTAGGCAAAATTTAGAAAACCTGAAATCAACGGCCTATCACCGCCAAAACGAAGTTCGCGCGTCGCCCAGGCTTTTGTCACTTGGTCAATCAAAAACACGCCGCCCGCAACCGCGAGATAGCCAAGTTTCCAAAGAAGGTCTTTTTTATTCACTCAGTTGATCTGTTCCGCTCTCAACGGCTCTATACAATTCAAGATATTTGGGCCGGACATATTCATTTAGATGCTCTGCAAATGAATCGTCAAGGGTTTTTATTTTTATGAGTTCCTGAACGTCGGCGAGATCTTTCAAACGGTCGGGAGCCGACAACCCCGAAGCGAGCTTTAACTCGATTAATTTTTCAAGTGTAAGTGTCTTTACGCCGTCGATCACAACGGCAAAATCAGAAGGTTCGGGAAAAACGACTGGCTTGGCTTTGCCGTCACCGGGAAATTCGCCGGCGGTGATAATATCGACCGGAATGTTATCATCTGTCGTTCTAAATTTTTTCGTCGAGCCCTCGAATTTCGGTCGATAGCCAAGTCCGACCAGTCTTTCGCAAAAACGCTCCAAACCTTCACGCGTTAATAGAAGGTCAATGTCTTCGGTAAAGCGTTTGTAACCGTGCCGATTGAGCGCAATCGCCCCGATCGCTGCATAGTCAATTCCTTCCCGATCAAGATCTGCGGCGATTCTCAACAGAGCTTCATTTAGCATACCTTTGCCTCTAAAAAATTCGACGCCTTCGGCATACGCGGCGTCGGGCGATAACAAGACTGTTTGAAAATCAAGAACCATTAGCTATTCAGTCTGATTTGGGTTCCTCGGAAACGCGTCATTTCAAATGTTTGGTTGCCACATAAGGATGTTTCGGATTGACGATCAGCTTTTGTCGTTTTGGGTCAACGAGGACATCCATGTCTTCCATCGGTATAGAGCCGAGAAGCACCTCGGCATCGCCGGGCAGAACGATGGCATCAACCGATGTCCGACGATTTTCAAAATGGACTTCGACCGGTCCGACGACATCTACTTCTATCAAAGTTTCATCGGCAAGCGTAGCAAATTGCTTTTCAATAAACGGCAAATCAAGCTGTGCCTGAACGGTTTCGTTTATTGAAAGATTATACGCTCCGGTATCAACCAGAGCGTCCACGCGAACTTTCTTAATATCTTTTTCATCAAGCAACCCTTGACGTTTTAGATAAAAATCACCGCCATTGAACAAATCAATTTCCGCATAGACCAACCCCATATCATTCACTCCCGATTTATATTTCGGCCTTTCTTTTTTTGGCACGGGTATTATCACGAGTTAATTATAACTCGTTTTGCATTTCCAACAATGCCGAATTGCATCGTTCGCAAACCGTCGGGTATGTTTCAAATTCCCCGACGCGAACCGAGTAATTCCAGCAACGCTCGCATTTTTCGCCGTCGGCTTTTTGAATTTGGACGCCGAATTTGTCGCCTTCGTGAACTTCGACTTGCGACACGATGAAGATGTAGCGCAACTGGTCGAAATAATCCAGCAAAAAGCGCGTCGTTTCGGCGTCGGTTGTCAGCACGACTTTTGCTTCGAGAGAAGAGCCAATCTTCTTTTCGATTCGCGCCTCTTCAAGCGCTTTCAGCACCTCGTCACGAATCGCGAAAATCTTCTCCCAACGGGAAAGCATGTCGGAACGCCTCTCTGCAGCCTGCGTGTCTTTCTCACTCGTAGGCAGGCTGCCTGCGTTCCGACGATCTGCGTTACGGCTGGGAAATTCCGCCAAGTGAACCGAGGGGACTTTTTGCGCAGGTAAATTTTCCCAAGCTTCGTCTGCGGTGAAAGCCAAAATCGGTGACATCAAGCGACAGAGATTATCGGCGATCTTATAAAGAGCAGTTTGAGATGACCGACGTTCAATTGATTTCGGCGCAAATATATATAACGTGTCTTTGATAATGTCAAAATAGCGCGCCGAAAGCGTCACCGTGCAGAAATTATAGAGCGCATTATATGCCGCCTGAAAATCGTAATTCTCATAACCGGCGAGCACTTTATTTGTTAATTCGTAGAGACTAGCCAACGCCCATTGGTCGATCTCGAGCATTTGATCGTCGTCAACGGAATCCGTCAACGGATCGAAACCGTCGAGGTTACCGAGCGCGTAGCGCAGGGTATTTCGCATCTTGCGATAAGCGTCAACGACACGCGAAAGTATCTCGTCCGAACATCTCACGTCCTCGGTATAATCAACCGCCGCCGCCCACAGCCGCATCACGTCGGCGCCGGATTTATTGACTGAAAGTGGGCAACATGCCAGCTGACTTTTTTGGCATCATCCGCACCCTTTACAACAACTTGTCCAGTTGGAGTCCGCAGACGGTGCTGGTCTCAGTCGGTTCGCTGGTCATCATCGTGCTGTGGCAAGTCGGTTTGACCCGATGGTTGAAAAGACCCAGCCAAACGAATCAAGTCAAAACTGAGCTGCATGGCAAATTGGGCAACAAAATCACCTCTGTCGCCGTTATTTTGCCGGGTGCAATTGTGGCATTGGTGTTGGCAACGTTGGTTGTCAGCCTGTCGGGTTTGCAAGTGGAGACGATTGGCAGCAAGTTTGGTGGCATTCCTGCGACATTGCCAGCCTTTGTGTGGCCAGATTTCACCTGGCAGACCGCCCGTTTTTTGCTGATTCCTACGCTTACCTTGGCGCTTTTGGGCGCGATTGAATCCTTGCTTTGCGCCCGCGTGGCCGATGGCCTGACGGGTGACCGCCACAACCCCAACCAAGAGCTGATGGCGCAAGGCATCGCCAACTTTGTCACCCCGTTTTTCGGCGGCATGCCCGCTACTGGTACGGTGGCGCGCACCATGACCAATATCAAAAGCGGGGCCGTCAGCCCCGTTGCTGGCATGGTGCATGCCGTGGTCTTGCTCATCATCGTGTTGGTCGCCGCGCCGCTGGCCAACCATGTGCCGCTGGCGACCTTGTCGGCTATTTTGATGTTTGTGGCTTGGAACATGGGCGAATGGCGCGAGTTTTTGCACCTGCGCCAGCTGCGCAAATCGTACGGCGCCACGCTGGTGGTGGTGTTTTTACTCACCGTTATTTTTGACTTGACCGTCGCTGTAGAAGCAGGGCTGATTGCTGCCTGCTTGATTTTTATCTACCGTATTTCTAGCCTGTCACGCTATGAGGCTGTGAGTGCCGAAGCGCAGCCCGCCTTGGCTGATTTGCAAGG
>JAYVFJ010000354.1:0-2500 GCA_043773225.1 Chloracidobacterium sp. | reverse complement strand
CGATCCGCTCGCGATGTATCTGAGTGATATTTACACGGTTTCGGCGAATCTCGCCGGTGTCCCGGCGATCAGCATCCCGTGCGGTTTGTCCGACGAAGGTTTGCCCATCGGCGTCCAACTCGTCGGCAATTTCTGGTCGGAAGCCGCGATACTAAATTTTGCCCATTCTTACGAAACCGCGCATCCGTTAGATGAGCGGCCGAAAGTATATGCGGAGTAATAAAAGATTTTTTAACGCAAAGTCGCCAGGACGCAGAGACGCAAAGTTTTGATTTTGGATTGGGAGAGATGTTTTCCATTTTCTAACTTTGCGACTTTGCGACTTTGCGTTAAAAATCTTTTTTTGATTTTATTGCGCCAATCTCAGATGTGAGATATCGCGGCTTTGCGGAATGACCGGTGCATTTATGCCCGGCAGGATTTTTTGCCAGCGGTTGTTATCTTCGAGCAGGCGGCCGATCTCTGCAACCGGGAGCGGTTTTGAGAACAGGTATCCCTGCCCGTATTCGCAGCCTAAAATTCGCAGTTGGTGAAATTGATGAATGCTCTCGATGCCTTCGGCAACGACTTTGAGATTGAGGGCTTTGGCTAGGGCGATGACGGTTCGGACGATCTCGCCGTTTTCCGTATTTTCTTCCATCGCGCTTACAAATGAGCGATCAACCTTGAGCAGATCAATAGGAAAACGATGCAGATAGCTGAGGCTCGAATATCCGGTGCCAAAATCGTCGATGCTTATCTGCACACCCGTTTCCTTGATCTGTTTTAGCATCAGGATTGCGGTTTCCGCGTTTTCCATGACGGCGCTTTCCGTGAGCTCGAGTTTGAGGTTGGAGGGATTGATCCCGGTTTCCGCGATCACGGTCTTTATTTGTTCAACCAAAGCCGGATGCCCAAAATGTTTTCCCGAAAGATTGACGGCGACGCTCAATGGCTCTACGTTATTCGATTTTCCCTGCCATTTTACAACCTGCGAACACGCCGAATGCAGAATCTGCACAGTCATGGGAATGATCAGCCCGGTGCTCTCGCTAATCGGAATAAATTCGTTTGGCGGGACGAGGCCTCGTTGCGGATGATTCCAACGCACGAGCGCTTCAAATCCGCTTAACGAAGCCGTTTCGAGACTGATTATCGGCTGATAGTAAAGCTCGAATTCATCCCGCTCGATCGCAAACCGCAGGTCAGTCTCAAGCTGCAAACGCGTCACCGCCCGAATGTGCATCTTTTGGTCAAAGATAACGTAATTTTCTTCGTTATCCTTGGCGTAATACATGGCGATGTCGGCGTCGCGTAAGATGTCTTCGGCCTCCGGGTATTTTGAATTGCCGTACGCTATGCCGATCTTAGCGCTTGTAAAAACCTGCCTGCCATCGAGCGTGTACGGCTCGGCCAATCGCCGGGCAAGACGGTCCGCAAAGCCTGTGGCCTCTTCGCGGCTCAACAGATCGGTCAGGATAATGCCGAATTTGTCGCCGCTAAAACGTCCGACCATGTCTTCATCGCGGACGATGCCCGCAAGCCGTTTTGCGACATTTCTGATCAACCGGTCACCCATCGAATGGCCCAGACTATCGTTAATCGTCTTGAAACTTTTAAGATCGAGAAATAGGACAGCAAAGTTGCTCTCAGCGTTTTCTCTGCTTCGCTGTAGCAATTCCTTCAGAGTGTCCATGAAATAGTTGCGGTTTGGCAGTTCGGTCAAAGCGTCATGATAGGCCGCGTGACGAAATTTTTCGTGGCTGTCGCGCAGCGCTTCACTGCTGCGCTCGAGTTCGGCGACGTAATGCTGCAATTCGCCGACATGCTGCTCAGCTTGCTCGGCCCGCTCGCGCTCCGCTTGTTTTGCCTTATCAACCGTCTTTCTGACATCGTCGACAAAGCGTCGAAAAGTAAGATAGATGATCCCAAAAAATGCGATGACGACCGCGACCATGAAAATATTCATGTGCTCGACATCCAGGGCCTTCGCGGTTATCCCAGCGACGATCGCGCCGGTGAGATACATGATGATGGCGCTGACACAATTTTCCGTCCAGACGGTCCAGAATGACTGTTCTTTTCTTATTGAGGAATAGATCGCGACAAACACCGAATTCACGACGAACATCGTCAAGGCCATCACGCCGACCAGCCATATAAAGCTGGTGAAATCGCCGCGTTTTAGTATCAGTTCGGTCGAGCCAAAAATAAATGAAACCGCATTGGCCGCGGCAAACACCGAAATCGCCGCAAAATATGCATTGACGAGACTTGTCATCGGCTTGATAACAATGCCCTGGCGTTTCATTTTCAGGGAAGCAAACGTCGTCTCGATCACCGCCAAAACCAAGGCAATCTCGCCTCCGTACAGCAGCATCGACAAGATTATCAAACCATCCGAAATGGTCAGGTGTATGTTTACGCGCGGCATCTGTATCCGCAGATAACAACTGCAAAAAATTGTTAGCACGCTCAGCGTAATTACACCGGCGTCAATGCGGTCAATGGATATGCCCGA
>JAYVFJ010000353.1:0-5672 GCA_043773225.1 Chloracidobacterium sp. | reverse complement strand
AGCATATTTTCGATCTGATGAAGGAACTTCACCGGCAGAATAACGTCACTCTAATTCTCGTTTCACACGATGCAACGCTGGCCGGCCAAGCCGAGCGGCGAATCGTTTTGGATGATGGCCGAGTGCTAACTGATGAATTGATCCAATAAACCGGTTTTTTAACGACTGATAAGCGCCTGTGCAAATCAGAATTAACAATTGAACTATTTATGTGGAAAAATCACATACCTTCAACTGAGGCTAGAAATACTATGTATTACTTTTTCTTTGCTTCTTTTTTTAACCTTCGCACGTTGCGTTCGATCCATCGTTCAGCTTCTTCGTAATAGGCAAATCTCCGCTCGTCGCGTTTGAAGGCGGCGGTGTGGTTGTAGCGGCGGCCGTTGACGTGTTTTGTCGGGTGGGCGATGTGGAGCATTTCGTGAAAGACGACGTATTCGACGACGTATCGCGGTGTGTCGGGCGAATCGAGCGATGTGCTGATCGTTATGTGGTCGTGCGTCGAGTCGTGATGGCCGAGGATGCGGTAAGTCTTTTTCGCCGACCAGGTCAGCGAGGGCTTTGGGATCATATTGCCGAAATACCGCGCATTTAACGCCGCAAATATTTCGTCGAGATCATAGACGCTGCCCTTCGACGTGGTCACGACCTTTCGCCCGTATTCCTTCTTATTATCGGAGGCGCGCTCACGGATAAAGTCGGATTTGATGTAAGCGTTATACACCTCGTTTGCACCGTCAGGTATTTTTCTTCGCAAAAGCTTGCCGACCAAAATGTAGGCGAGGCCCTTGTGAGAGACAAGCGGCATTTCACTGCATATCTCACAGATGCGGACAAAAATTTCGCCGTCGCGGATGCGAATTGTATGATTTATGCCGATATATGGGTAAAATGAAACATGGATGGGCGCGACCTTGGTTCTCGGTTGATAGTAACGAAAAGCCTCAACGTAAAGCTCGGTGATTTGGTCGGTCAGTTTTTCGGAATGGGTCATATAGGACATATAGGTCGCATAAGACCTATATTTATGATTAAGCGATTATTTTTACAACGAGTTTAAACAATTTTTATTGACATCTTATCGGTCAAAATGCTATCTCTTTATATGGGAACAGCATACGCCGAAAAAGCGTTATGCATCAAATCACCCCAAAATCTGACCGCGTGAGCGAGAAAAAAACCGGTTTTCCCGATTCCCGTGGGCAGATAATCCTTACGGCCATTATCAACGAACACTTTGTCACGGGCGAGCCTGTCGGTTCGAAAGTGCTTGCAGACAAGTTTGCCAATGCTTCCGGTTTGAGCTCGGCGACGATCCGCAACGTGATGGGTGAACTGGAAGAACTGGGGATGCTCGAACAGCCTCATACTTCCGCCGGACGAATTCCCACTGATAAAGGCTATCGGTTTTACGTTGATAACCTGCTTGGTGTTCTGAGTATATCGAACGACGATCTTGCCGTAATAGGCGAAGAATACGGTTTGAATTCTCAGGAAACTCCGGACAGGTTGATGGAGCGAACATCCCACTTGCTCTCTGCTCTTTCTAATAATGTCGGCATCGTAGTATCGCCTAGTTTGGCGAGTGATCGCCTGCAGCATATCGAGTTTGTCAATCTTTCTGACAATCGGATCCTCGTCGTTCTGGTCTCGGCACCGAATATTGTCCATAACAAAATTATTCGGCTGAACGTGACCTTTGCAAAAGAGGAACTCGAACGCACCGCAAATTACCTGAACACGGAATTTGCCGGAAAGAGCCTTGCCGAAATTCGTGCCGAGATAATGCTTCTCATGCACGAGGAAAAGGCCTTGTTTGACAAATTGCTTCAAACGGCCGTTATTCTTTGCTCTCAGAGTATCGAGGATGAAGATGACCGGCTTGGCGAAGTTTTCGTGGACGGCACGTCGAATATCCTGACGAAAAGCGATTTTGCCGACCTCGAACGCCTCCGTGAACTCCTCCGCACGATAGGCGAAAAGTCGCGGCTGATGCAGATCGTAACCGAATGCATCGAACTCGACGCGGCAGCCAAGGGCGACGTTCAGGTCGTCATCGGCACCGAAAACCGCACGCCGTCGTTTCAAAACTGTACGCTGATCTCGGCCCCATACCGCATCGGCAACAGCACGGCGGTTGGCACGTTGAGCGTATTAGGACCTACACGAATCGAATATGCAAGGATGATCTCGATAGTAAGCTATGTCGCCCGCACGCTTGAAAAAATGATGTCGAAAGACATCTCGCCAAATTAGCCAAATGCCTCCTTCTCCCTAAACCTAATGAACTCAAACAACGAAATTCAAGAGCCGGAAATAATGGAACCGGAAGACGCGATCGAAGAGATCGACGCCGACGGCTTTGGGTCGGTCGACGATTTTCTCCGTGAGCTCGAGGAAAAGGAAAAGGACCTTCACATTACGTCCGACCTCGAGATCGAGATCGAAGATTCCGAATTTGACGGCGAGAATATTCCTGCGTTTGTTCAGGAAGAGCTGAAAGCAACAAAAAAACCAGCCACTGCCTCTGCCTCTGCTCCCGCGTCGGTCCAACAAACTTCGCGGATGAAAACCCGTGTTTTCGAGCTCGAAAAAGAGGTTGTATCGTTGCGGGGCAAGCTAACCGAACTCCGAATGGAGCGTAACGACGTTCAGGAAAAGAGCGACCGCCGGGCGAAAGATTTTGAGAGTTACAAATACCGCATGGACCGCGAACGCCGCGGATCTCACATCAATCAGATCGGCAACCTCGCCACGCAGATGCTCCCCGTTCTGGATAATCTCGACCGCGCGCTCGATTCGTTAAAGGATGTGCCGGACAAAAAACGGAACGAATTCAAACAGTTTTTTGACGGTATTGGGCTGGTTCATCAGCAGATAAACGAAGTGTTTTCAAGCATGGGCGTTCAGCCGATCACGACTGTCGGCGAGACGTTTGACCCGAATTTTCACGAGGCGGTCTCGACTGACGAAGAATCCGATCTGCCGCCAAACACAATTTCTGCCGAAATGCTTCGCGGCTATCGCATCGGCAACCTTGTAATTCGTCACTCTATGGTTAGAGTGACGCCCACGCCGCCGGCTCAAAAATTTGCCGGCAAAAATGAGGAAACCGAAGCAGCAAATCAACCAGACGAGGCTCTTTCCGCATCCGCAGAACTTCCCGCCGATACACCCGCAGAAGAAGCACCCTCCGATGCCGAGCAGGCATAAAATCCGCTACTACTACATAAGGAACTCAAACATATGAGCAAGGTAATTGGAATCGATTTAGGCACGACAAACTGCTGCGTCTCCGTCCTGGAAGGCGGCACGGTGCAGATCATTTCGAACAAAGAAGGCGGCCGCACAACGCCGTCCGTCGTCGGTTTTACCGACAAGGACGAGCGTCTCGTCGGCCAGATCGCAAAGCGTCAGGCCGTGACGAACGCGGCGAATACGCTCTACGCCGTCAAGCGCCTCATCGGCCGGAAATTTGATTCGCCCGAGGTCGAAAAGATGCGCGAGACCGTTCCGTTCGATATCGTCAAAGCTCCTAACGGCGACGCTCACATCAAGGTCCTCGACCGCATTTACAGCCCGCCTGAGATCTCCGCTATCGTGCTCCAGCGACTGAAACTTGCCGCCGAAGAGTTCCTCGGCGACAAGATCTCGGAAGCGATAATCACCGTTCCCGCCTATTTCGACGATATGCAGCGACAGGCGACCCGTGACGCGGGCAAGATTGCCGGCCTCGAGGTCGAACGCATCATCAACGAGCCGACGGCCGCTGCTCTCGCATACGGCTTTGGCAAGAGCAAGACCGAAAAGGTTGCGGTATATGACCTTGGCGGCGGCACGTTCGATATCTCGATCCTCGAGATCAACGACGGCGTGTTTGAAGTTCTTTCGACATCGGGCAATACGTTCCTCGGCGGCGAAGATTTTGACCAGCGGATAATGGATTGGCTGGTCGAAGGTTTTAAAGCCGAGCACAGCATAGACCTCAAAGGCGACAAACTTGCCCTTCAGCGTCTCAAAGAATCAGCCGAGCGTGCAAAATGTGAGCTTTCGAGCGTTCCCGAAACGACGATCAGCCTGCCGTTCATCGCCGCCGATGCGTCCGGCCCTAAACATATCAACGCGACCCTCTCGCGTGCGAAATTCGAAGAGCTGGTTCAGGATCTAGTCGATGCGTCAGTCGAACCTTGTCAAAAAGCCCTTTGGGACGCCAAGCTGCAGCCGACGGATATTGATAAAGTCATCCTCGTCGGCGGCCAGACGCGTTCGCCGATCATCGCCAAAACTGTTACCGAAGTTTTCGGCAAAGAACCGTCCGCCGAGATCAACCCGGACGAAGTCGTGGCGATGGGAGCCGCGATTCAGGGCGGCGTTTTGACCGGCGACGTCAAGGACATTGTTCTGCTCGACGTTCTTCCGCTCAGTCTCGGCCTTGAGACGCGGGGCGGTTTGTTTGTCAAACTAATTTCACGCAACTCGACCATTCCGCTCAAAAACACGATGACGTTTACGACCGTTGTTGACAACCAACAGTCGGTCGAGATTCACATTCTTCAGGGCGAACGCGAAATCTCATCGGCCAATCGCAGCCTTGCAAAATTCGAGCTGGTCGGCATTCCGCCGGCGCCACGCGGCGTGCCGCAGGTTGATGTCTGTTTTGAGATCGACGCCAACGGCATCGTCAGCGTCTCTGCCAAGGACAAGATGACGGGCCTCGAACAGGCTCTGCAGATCACGCCATCGTCAGGACTCACGCCCGACGAGATCGAGCGGCTCATCATAGACGCCGAAACCTCGGTCGAAAAGGATCGCGGTGTTAGAGACTTGATCGTCGAGCGCAACCGCCTTGAGACGCTCATCAGAAATGCCCGCCGCGCAATGACCGAAGTCGGCAAAACCTTTGACCTCGAAGAGCAGCAGGCGATCAACGGCGTCCTCAACGATGCCGAAGCAAAGCTGGTATCCGACAGCATCGATGAGATAAAGATCCAACTCGGCCAAGTCGAAAGCGCCGCCAACCGCATCACAGCCGCGATGCTCGCAATGGCATAGTCCGAATCCAATTGTCAAAGTTCAAGGCCGGAGCCACCAACTCCGGCCTTTTCTTTTTGGGCAAAGGTTGTTCCGTTCCGGAACAAGTGGAACAGGTGGAACAAGGTGGAACAAACCCGGCTCACCGGCCTTTAGGCAAAGTGAATTGACCGTCACCGGTATTCGTATTAAACTGTTTTCGTCGTTTCTATAATTGCTCGAAAGAGCAGAGTGTTTTTCCAGGCCTTTATTTTGAGGAGGAAAGCTATGTTGTCGTTTATCCGCAAGCGTCTCGTTATCGCTCTTGTGCTTTTTTGCTGCGCCGTTTTTACTTTGGCGAAGTTTGGCCCGACCGGACAAGCAGGAATTGTTGACGGCGACTGGATCGCCGATCCCAACTATTCTGCTCCGATAACATTGGGCAATAATGTATCGGTGACGCTGCCTATGGTGAACTCGACGCCGGGGCTTATAAGCGTTCCGATAACGGTAAGCGACCTGACGGCATTTGCCGTAATTTCTTACGACTTGAATATTGATTTTAATTCGGCGGTAGTGACGCCTGCGTCGCCTGCGTTTACACAAACGGGAACGCTGAGCAGCACGATGTCCATCACGCCGAACGCGGCTAACGCGGGACA
>JAYVFJ010000352.1:0-3607 GCA_043773225.1 Chloracidobacterium sp. | reverse complement strand
CTACGTCGAGCGAGCGGACCAATTATTATGAGACGCTGCCGGCAGATCAACTGCCGCTTGCTCTATGGCTCGAATCGGACAGAATGCGCTCGCTTGCCGTCACGCAGGAAAATCTTGACAACCAGCGTGAGGCAGTTAAAGAAGAAAAACGGCTGCGTTATGACAATCAGCCTTACGGGCAAATATTCGATCTGATCAACGAAATGATCTATAGGAATTTTGCCAATTCGCACTCGACGATCGGTTCGATGGAACATCTCGACGACGCGACGGTCGAGGACGTGCAGGAGTTTTTCCGCATCTATTATGCTCCAAATAATGCTGTGCTTACTTTGTCCGGCGCCTTTGAAACACAAACGGCAAAAGATCTGATCGAGACTTATTTTGGCGATATTCCGTCGCAGCCTTTGCCGCCCGCGCTTGATGTAACTGAGCCAAATGATGTTGCCGCAACTTATAGGGAATGGGAAGACAAACTCGCTCCGTTTCCGGCGTTTCTGATCGGCTGGAAAATTCCGCCGCGGCGTTCGGCCGAGTTTCGAGCGCTTTATCTCGCCGGTAAAATTCTCTATGACGGCGACAGCTCGCGGCTTTATCAAAAATTGGTCAAAGGCGAAGAATCTGTCATTCAACTTTTCGGATTTACGGATGAGCGGCGCGGTCCGTCAAGCATTTTTGTCGGAGCGATACCAAAGCCGGACAAGGATTTAAGCAAAATACGCGAAACAATAATGCACGAGATACACGATCTTGCAACGCATGGCCCGACCACTGAGGAGATGGAAAAGATTGAGAATCAGCTTGTAAACGATACCGTTCGGATGCGTCAATCTTCGATGTCGCGAGCGCAGCAGATCGCCGAATTTGCGCTTTATGATGGCGATCCGACACTTGTGAACAGCGATCTCGACGATCTGCTTGCCGTCAAGGCAGAGCAGATACGCAACGCCGTCGGTAAATATCTAAATACCGAAAATCGTGCTCTGCTCGACGTGTTTCCTGCCGGTAAAGGAGTAGCTGCATGACGCCAGAACTTAAAAAAACTTCACCGGCACCGCTTGCTCCGATTTCTTTTGACATTGCAAAGCCTTTTCAGACAAAACTCGACAATGGCTTGCGCGTCGTCATTTTTGAAAATGAACGGTTGCCGCTTGTCAGTTTTCGGCTGGCGTTCAACAGCGGCGATATTAACGACCCCAAAGGCTCGACCGGCTTGACTTCGGCACTTGCTTCTATGGTGACCGAAGGCACTGAAAATTACACGAGCCTTCAGCTTGCGGAAAAGATCGAACGTCTGGGATCGAGCGTTTCGGCGAACGCGTCCGACGATTTTACGATCATTGCCGCATCGAGCCTTTCGCTTTATAGCTCAGAGATACTGCATCTCATGGGCGAGGTCGTTATGTGTCCGACATTTCCCGAAAACGAGCTTGATCTCTATCGCAGAAATACAATTGAGCATCTCAAATTTCAGCGATCCCAGCCGGGATTTCTCGCGGGCGAACAGGCCGCGCGGCTCATTTACGGCGAACATCCATATTCGAGAGTGGCGCCAAGTCCGGAAGATATCGAGAAACTTGACCGCGAGACGCTGTCAAAATTTCACGCCGCGACATTGGTGCCGAATAATGCGATGCTCATCGTTGTCGGAGACATAAAGCGCGACGAATTTCTCGCAGAATTAAATGAGCTACTCAGCGACTGGCAGCAGGGAACTTCGGCACCGGCAACGTTCGCCGTTCCACCAACTCGCACCGCGCGCAGCCTCACGATCGTAGATCGTCCGGGTTCGGCGCAATCCAATATAGTCTTGACCAACCTCGGCGTCCAACGCACCGACCCGGATTATTTTCCGTTGCTCGTGATGAATCAGGTTCTCGGCGCGGGCGCTTCGTCGCGCATTTTTATGAATCTTCGCGAGGAAAAAGGCTATACCTACGGGGCATACACTCGACTCGAAATGAAGATGCTGGCCGGTGATTTTGAGGCGACCGCCGAAGTGAGAACGGCTGTGACCGGCGAATCACTCAAAGAATTTTTCTATGAACTTGATCGGATTCGCGATGAAAAAGTTGGCGACGAGGAATTGGCCGATGCAAAAAACTTTTTAACCGGTGTGTTTCCGCTTCGTGCGGAAACGCAGGAAGGCCTGACCAACCTCATCGTAAACCAGCATCTTTACGGCCTGCCTGAAGATTATCTGCAAACCTATCGCGAGCATGTAGATGCAGTGACCGTTGACGAAGTTCAACGCGTCGCTGTCAATCATGTCCGCCCCGACGAAATGGCCATCGTAATTGTCGGCGACGCAGGAGAAGTTTTACCGCAGGTAAAAGATTATGCGCCGTCAGTCGAGATCTTCGACACAGAAGGAAACCGAAAAGAAAATTAACCGCGAAATACGCGAAAAACACTAAATAAAAAGAATTAAATTTTAGTGTATTTAGCGTCTTTCGCGGTTACTTCCTATTGCGGTTGTGTGAATTGGATGATCGCGAAATCCGCTCCCGATGGATCGGCGACCATCGCCATGCGGCCAACGCCAGGTGCGTCGAATGGCGGAACTCGAATGCTGCCGCCGTTTTCGGTGATCTTGGCGGCGGTCTCATCGGCGCTGTCCACGGCAATGTAAGTTGCCCAATGCGAAGGAGCATCGCCCCAATCGTCGCCTTCCATACCCATCATTCCGCCGTATGCAGTGCCGTCCAATACGATCTCTTTATAATCCATCGGCGATACCTTGGTCTGCGGCAGTTCCCAACCGAACATCTTTGTGTAAAATTCCATCGCCGCCGGCAGGTCTTTTGTCCTCAACTCTCGCCAGCATATCTCGCCCGCTTTTGGTATGTTAAATTCAGCCATTGTGCCCTCCTGCTGCCATCTTAAAGGTTGAAAACATCGCTCCTGTTGGATCTTGAATGATCGCAAACCGTCCCGTGTTCGGAATGTCGTCCGGTTCCTTGATAACTTTGCCGCCAAGTTCGACGGCGAGTTTTGCGTTTTCGTCAACATTGTCAACTCCGACGTAGGTCATAAAATGCGGCGGCGGCAAAGGCTGTCCGGGCGCGCACATTTCGGGCGTGATCTCATACAGCCCTCCGGCCGGATAGTCTCCGCCGGGTGTTGAGTATTCGTGATAGGCAAAGCCGTCAACCGCCTTGCTGTCCTTAAATTTCCAGCCGAATACGTTCGTATAAAAAGCTTTACACTTCTCGGCGTCGCTGCTGGCTATTTCTGTCCAGCAGAAACTGCCGTGCGGTATTCCGCCCCATTCGGCCATTTCACTTGCTTGTTCTGCCATGTGAGTTTCTCCTTATTATTGAATTAGAAAATGTATCTTTATTTTGTCCGATTGCTTTTTTATACGCAAGCCAGCGTGGTTTTGTTTTGTGGGAGTTTTGAGCTGCGGCCATTGTATTTGCGCTTTTAAGGAAAAAGCATGGCGGGATTTGGCAGCAGCCCAAAACATCATGTTGCAGGCAAAATCGATCAACCGGCACGCCGCATCGGCACGGTGTCGTTTCGCTGCAAATTCTGTAGATGATCTATGAGATCTGAAGCCGCTTTCTTAGAAAGCTCCTCGATACCGCAACGCATCAATTGTGAG
>JAYVFJ010000351.1:0-3390 GCA_043773225.1 Chloracidobacterium sp. | reverse complement strand
TGGAGCGAGAAATAGCCGGTGTTGCCCGCACGAATTCCCAGTTTGCCATGCAGCGTCCCGCTCGAAAATCCCGCCATTGTCCGCTCGATAATAAAACAGCTTATCCCCGAATGATCGCGAACCTTTTGCTTTTCAGCATCCGTCCAGCAGAAAAACAGAAAATGATCGGCCACGTCGCCGAGCGATATCCACATCTTTTCGCCGTTAAGTATCCAGTCGTCGCCGTCACGTCGGGCCGAAGATTTCATACCAACGACATCGCTGCCCGCATTTGGCTCGGTCAGGCCAAATGTAGCAATCTTTTCGCCTTTTGCCTGCGGTACGAGATACTTCTGCTTCTGATCCTCGGTTCCCCAGCTAAAAATGCTGAGGCTGTTGAGGCCGACATGCACGGACATCGCAACACGCAAAAACGTGTCGCAAGCCTCAAGCTCCTCACAGACGATCCCAAGCGAAATATAATCAAACCCCGCGCCGCCATATTGCTCCGGAATGCAAACACCCATCAGTCCAAGATCGGCCATCTTGTCAAAAACCTTTGGTTCAAAATAGGACTTTTCGTCCCATTCCTTGATATACGGAGCAACCTCACCCGCGACAAACTCGCGCACCGTCTGCTGCAAAGCTTTATGTTCTTCGGTCAGTTCAAATTCGATCACAGTTTGTAATTTCCCTCTCTAAAAATTAGATATGATAAGATTCGGACGTAAATTCAAGACAAGATTTTATCATCTCAAGTCTGCAATCGCGAAAACGACCGTGATTTTACCCGATGATTGATATCTCAAAAGCCATAAAGATGATCGGCCGTGAAACCGGTTCGCTCGGCGCTGAAAAGGTCGATATTGCCGACGCTGTTGGCCGTGTTTTGCGCGCAGATATCGTGGCCGACACCGATCTGCCGCCGTTCGACCGGTCGCAGATGGATGGTTTTGCGGTTGTTGCGGCGGATACAAAAAATGCTCCGGTAACGCTCAAGATCGTCGGCGAATCGGCAGCGGGCAAAGGCTGGCACAAGATGATGGCACACGGCGAAGCGGTTAGAATTATGACCGGTGCTCCAGTTCCCGAAGGTGCCGATTCCATCCAAAAGGTCGAAGTCACGAAGGAATCTGATGCCCACGTTGCGATACTAGAGCCGACGGAAAAAGGCCGCTTTATTGTCCGCCAAAGCAGCGAGATAAAAAAGGGTAAGACGATTTTCAAATCAGGCGAGATCATAACCGAAAACATGATCGCGACGCTCGCCGCGTTTGGTTATGCAAAAATAAAGGTCGCAAGGCGACCGCGTGTCGCGATCATCGGCACCGGCACCGAGATTGTCGAGATTGCAAAAAAGCCGGGCCGCGATCAGATACGCAATTCAAATTCGGTAATGCTCGATGTGTTTTGCCGCAGATTCGGAGCGGAGACGTCGGTTTTGCCAAATATAAAAGATGAAATTTCAGATTTGAAATATGAAATTTCAAAAGCCGGAAAGAATGTCGATATTCTAATTCTGACCGGCGGCGTTTCGGTCGGGAAATACGATCATACAAAAACCGCTCTGACCGGGTTAGGGGCTGAGATATTTTTTGACAAAGTGCGGCTAAAACCCGGGAAACCGGCGGTTTTTGCACGACTCGGGAAAACCCTGATCTTTGGGCTTCCGGGCAATCCGGTTTCGGCAGCGGTGACTTTTCATCTATTTGTCCGCAAAGCTATATTGAAATTACAAGGCGCGGTCAAAACGGATATTAAAAAAGGCTTCGCCGTGCTCGCGTCGGATGCAAAAGCCGCCCGCGAACGCGATACCTATCTGCCGTCGCGGCTCGAAACAAATAACTTAGGCATGCTTGTCGCCTATCCGTTAAAATGGCTGGGGTCGTCTGATTTTATCGGATTTGCTCAGGCCGATTCGCTTATCTTTGTTCGTAAAGGTGAACAGAAAGTTAAAGGCGAAATCGCCGAGATTGTTTACTTATGAATGAACTTTCGCATTTTGACGAGACCGGAAAGGTGAAGATGGTCGATGTTTCAAATAAACAAACGACTGTCCGGCGTGCAGTCGCATCAGGCAAGGTTTTGCTGTCACCCAAAACTCTACAAACTCTACAAACTCAAAAAACTCCCAAGGGTGATCCGCTTGAGATCGCCCGAATCGCCGGTATCATGGCGGCGAAAAAAACGTCGGAGTTGATCCCGCTCTGCCATCAGATCAATTTATCAAAGGTAAATGTCACGGCCGAATTTCGCGATTTTGGCATATATCTCGAAGCCGAAGCGATCACAAATGCTCAAACCGGCGTTGAAATGGAAGCCCTGACCGCCGTCTCGGTCGCCGCCCTGACGATCTATGACATGTGCAAAGCCGTGCAAAAGGACATCGCTATCTCGGACATCCGGCTAGAATCAAAGGCCGGTGGTAAATCTGATTTTGTCCTTAGTCCTTAGTAGTTGGTCATTAGGATTAGAAACAACGGCCAATGCAAATGACCAAGGACAAATGACGAAAGACAAATAAAGAACTTTCGCCTACAATAGACGTATTCGCTTGTAGAGAAGATGAGGAGTTTTTAACTATGAGATACAAGCTCGCCGAAGACGCCAGACCACAAGTAACGCTTTTGATGTTCGCGACGGTCATCAGTGTCGCTCTGTGGGTTATCGGGTGGTATATGCCGCTGTTTGAATATATCGTTTATCCGCTCCAGCTTTTTGCGACGTTTATTCACGAGAGCAGCCATGCTCTGATGACATTTATCACCGGCAACACGGTGATGAGCCTGACGGTTTCGCCTGACACGAGCGGAATGGTGTGGTCAAAATCGTCTAGATTTTCGTCGCTGCTTATCTCGAGCGCAGGATACGTTGGCACGACGGCTTTTGGCACACTATTGCTCGTTTGGATGCGGTTTGGATATTCGTCGCGAATGGCTTTGTATATTTCGTCCGCGCTTGTTGGGATAATGACGATCGTTTTCGGCTTTGTGGCACCGTTTTGGAATTTTCTCGCAAATGTCACATTTTTTAGCGTGGTCTTTACGGTTTTGTCGGGTGCTTTACTTACCGCAGGTTTATTTGCCATAGCTAAATTTGCACCGGCAAAATGGGTGAATTTTTCTCTCGCGTTTCTCGCGGTGCAATGTTTGCTCAACGCATTCTTTAGCCTGAAAACTCTTTTTGTTGTCTCAGCCGTCTCCGACGCCTCGTCCGACGCCGCAAATATGGCCGCCGCGACTGGAATTCCCGCGTTACTGTGGGTCGTCGTGTGGATCAGCATTTCGCTCGTAATGATAACGGTTGGCATGCGGCTCTATGCTGTCGGCAAAGGTGCGAAATCGGCCGATTCGCTTTTTGAGGATTAGAATGAAGTTAATCACGACATTTTTGCTGATAATTGCGTTTGCG
>JAYVFJ010000350.1:0-3186 GCA_043773225.1 Chloracidobacterium sp. | reverse complement strand
TTTTTACTTTTTACTTTACGAGTATGTTGAAAGTGGAAAAATTGATCGAGGGATTGTGTTCATTTAAGGACGATGAATTTACGTGTGACAATGTCTATTCATTTTTAGGTGACAATCCTGTTGACGTCACCTCGATTGATAAATACTTTTTCTGGAACCCGGAATTTTACACTCGCAATCTGATATATAAGGACGGCAGATTTGAAATGATGGCGGTCTGCTGGGAAAGCGGGCAGGTTTCGCGTGTTCACAACCATGCCGATCAAAAATGCTGGATGACGGTTCCGATAGGCCGTCTTTGCGGACAGAATTTTGCGGTTACTGAGATAGATGAATCGAACGGTATTTGCAAGCTGCGCGAAACCGACAGCTTTGAGCTATCCGATTGCCTTGCCGCCAAAGTCGAGCTCGAAGAACCGATCCACCAGATACTCAACCTTGCCGAATACGGCGAGCGCGCCGTGAGCCTACACATCTATTCCAAACCGTTTGATCGGTGCCTGTCTTACTGCCGCGACACAGACACCTTTAAGGAAGTCGAGCTTTGCTATACAAGTATTAACGGAAAGCTTTTGTAAAGTATTTCCAATTTAGTTATTTGACAATTAAACCTTTCGCTTCCACCGCACGCCGTCTTTTGTGTCTTCGAGAACGATGCCTTTTTCGGCCAGAGTGTCGCGTATCTCGTCCGAGCGGGCAAAATCGCGTTGGTGACGGGCTTCCTGCCGCTCGGCGATTAGTGCTTCTATCTCGTCGTCGAGAATTTCGTTTTCCTCTGCGCCGAAAATGCCCAGAACCGAATCGAATTTGGCAATCGCATCGAGAACAGCGGTTTGATCGTCGGGGCTCAGTCCGTCATTTGACAGTAAAGTGTTGATCTCACGAACCAAATCATGTATCGAGGCAAGAGCAGCAGCCGTGTTGAAGTCGTCGTCCATTGCGGCCTCGAATTTTTCGAGCGCATTTTGCACAAGCCCGCGCGTTAGCAAGGGCGATAGCGAATCGTTGGATGTATCGCCCTTACTCACGTGCGGGCTTACGCATTTTGTCTCGCGCACCAACGATCTAAAATTCCGCAGCCTTTCCACGGTTGATTCTGCGCCCTGCAAACCGTCGAAAGTAAAATTCAACTGCTTGCGATAGGGAACTGACAGCAGTAAATAACGCATCGCGAGGGGCGAGTAGCCTTGCTCTTTCAGATCGCGGAAAGTAAAGAAATTACCCTTTGATTTCGACATCGTCACGTCGTCAATCTTTAGGAATTCGCTGTGGATCCAGTATTTCGAAAATAGCTTTCCGGTCGAGCCTTCGCTCTGCGCGATCTCGTTTTCGTGATGCGGGAATTGAAGGTCCATTCCGCCGGCGTGCAGGTCGAATGTCTCGCCGAGATACTTCATCGCCATCGCCGAGCACTCGATATGCCAACCCGGACGACCGCGTCCGAACGGTGCATCCCAGCCGGGTTGATCTTCAGGGCCGACGAGTTTCCACAAGGCAAAATCGCGGGCATCTTCCTTGTCGTATTTGTCCGTATCTATACGATCGCTGCCGCCCTCTCGATTGCCCGAAAAACTGATCTTCGAAAGCTTGCCGTATTCGGGAAATGCAGTGATGCGGTAATAGATCGATCCATCCGATTCGTAAGCGTGGCCGTTTTCGAGCAGCTTTGCGATAATGTCAATCATCTCGCCGATGTGATGAGTCGCGCGCGGCGTCACCTCGGGCCGTTCGTTGCCGAGGGCGTCAAAGTCTTCCCAAAAATACTTGATAAAAGGCGCTGTAAACTCGTCGATGCTGATGTTCTGTTTTGCCGCTTCGTTTATGATGCGGTCGTCAACGTCGGTCAGGTTAAAGACATGCGTCAGTTCGTAGCCTTTAAATTTCAGATAGCGCCGCAAAACATCGCCAAAAATAAACGTGCGAAAATTGCCGATATGCGCAAAATTCCAAACCGTCGGCCCGCAGATATACATCCGCACCTTGCCCGTCTCAATAGGTTGAAACTCTTCTACCTGACGCGATAATGTGTTGAAAAATCTAAGCATATATAAACAAATTAGCTATCAGCTATAAGCTAACAGCTATCAGCTATTCGGAAAAGTTTGCTGCGATCTTTTGCAGATCCCCTTCGAGAAATCTTTCTCGTGCCTCGTCCGAAAATAAATACTCGCGGCTATAAAACCGCAGCGGATAATCTTTGTCGTAACTCTCCACGAGTTCATTAGCCTGATCTACAAACGAAGCTCCGTTTTTTGAATAGTTAAAATCCGCGACCGTTCGCATCCAGAATACGGTCAGCGTTTCGTGATACGGCATTTCCTTTGACAGATCGACTTCAAACGCACCAAGTAGTTTAAAAATACCGTCGCGCATTTTCGACGTCGCCTCTTCGATGTCATAAAGATTCAGATAATGCAGGGCGACGGTCAGGTGCTCGGCGTGTTTCCACGCGTCGCGTGAGATGGAAGCATCCTCAAAAGTTCTGACGACTTCCGTTATTTCTTTTTCAGTTTCATATCTCATGACAAAAATAAAATTGCGATCCGGACTTCATCCGAATCGCAATCATGCGAATCCAAAATTGAAAATCCTAAGCGGCCATTTCGACCGCCGTCTCCTGAATATCGTCCATAAACAAATACTTGCGCCATTCCGGACGATTTTCGGCGTAATGACACAGCAGCACATGATCGAGTCCGAGACGCAGCAGCTTTTGCGAAGTCAGCAGCGGCATTCGCGCTTGCTCGGGTGTGCGGTTGCCTTTACGTTGGTTACATTTTACGCACGCGGTCACAAGATTCTGCGGCGTGTGCTCGCCGCCCTGGGCACGCGGGAATATATGATCAAGCGTCAGGTCCTTGGCATGACGATGCTCACCGCAATACTGGCAGCGATAGCGGTCGCGAATATAGATACGTGCACGCTTCATCGTCGTCTCGCGGCTGTTGCGTCTGAGATGTATGTAGTGACGCAAACGAATTACAGACGGCACCGGAAAAGTCGTCGAAGGAGAATGCAGAACATTGTCGCCGTCGTTCTCTTCGACAAAAACAGCCCCGCGAAAATACAAACAAACCGAGCGCGCCACGCCAACCGTGCCAAGCGGCTCGTATGAAAAGTTTAGTAATAAAACGCGGCCTGTAAGCATCCTTACTCCAATTCTAGGTAATTTACTACTAAAATGCT
>JAYVFJ010000349.1:0-2280 GCA_043773225.1 Chloracidobacterium sp. | reverse complement strand
GAATGATTCCGACCGCCGCCGGCGGCGCGAGGCCAGATCACCCTGACCGACCGTCTCTATCGGAGCAAGCAACGAATCGCCGCAGCCGATCTTGTATTTAAGATTTGGAAGCGGTTTGGATCGTCTGACTCAATGGCAAGCGAGAGCCATAGCCTAAGAGACGCGGGTAGTGTCCTAATCTAGTGGTGCTGATATTTCTTTGGCGCTCACGAGCAAATCTCTCAGACTCCAAATAGTGCTTGTCAGATTAGCGGCCATTGCCGGAGTCGCATCGTGTAAAGTCTTGTGCGACCGACAAAAGTTATAATACGCGAAATAGATCGCCAACATATAATTCAGGTTATCCCATTTTTTGCTAAAACCGTTCGTCAATCTTGTAAACCGACGCATCGACATTCTCATTGTAAGATTCTGACGTTCGACCATTGAGGTCGAGATATTCTTCCTATTCGGATTGCCAACTTTCTTTGTCTTTTTGCATCCGATACATTCACCCGCCGAATATCTGACATCGTTCGGGTTCGGTGTGCCATACATTTTGATTATCTGCCCGTAATGAGCCTGACCACCCAAGACCGCCGGAACGGTTTTGTTGTATCCGCTCCAAGCATCCGTAGAGATTTGAAACACGGTTTCCTGATCGACCGCAGAGCGAATCTTTTTTAGAAAGGTCAAAGCGTGTTCTTCGGAGCGTGTACCAAGATGCCAAGCAACGATCAATTTTGATTGAGCGTCGATAGCGGTAAAGGTATAAGCGGTTCCGACCTTTTCATCATCAATTTCTTTCACGGCTTTCGTCCTGTCTTTCATAGCGACATACGACCAAATTTCGTCGGCTTCAACAAAACCAACCTCAACATTCTTTACCAAAGTTTCCTGAATCCAGATGCACTTTTTGCCGACCGTTTCGAGAAGTCGTAAAACGGTGTCGCGGTGAACGCCCGTTATCCGTTCGGTTGCGCGAACTGAGTTACCTTCAACCAAAAGATTGAGACAAAGCAAAGCCTTTTCTTCGGACAAGATCATTCCGCTTAACAGCTTTTCTTTCGCTATGCTGAAACGCTTTCCGCATGCCGTGCATTTAAAACGTTGATCGCCTTTTCGGTCTTTGCCATCTTTCTTGCTAAGATTGTCACAAATTGGGCAGTTCATTTTGTTGTTGTTGTCATCCTCACTCTGTGGTGTTTTTCTATGATTATTATGCTTACTAAGCAAGCATTTGTCAAGCCAAAAAACACCACATCCTTATTTAGTTTTTGTGAAACAAAGAAACAATTTTTCCTATTATTTTTTTTGGGTAGTACTCGTAAGTCGGTGACAGTCAGCAACTTAGCTAAGTCCTTTACTATGAATATTTTAACTTGTAATCGCAAGAACAATATGCTATCCTTTAGGTGACATTGCACGGATGGCGCAAGGGGATAATGCTCAATCTTTTTAACCAAAATGCCTTTGATGAAGTCGTTGCGCAGATCGCTCAATTGGACTATCGGGGCGATATGCTGAGGCTGGATTACGAGTATCCCGATTGGTTCGCAAAAGGGGAGATTCGACAGGTTCCGGCAGTCGCGTTCGCACAAACGCCCGTGTCCTATGAAACGGCGCTTATCGGCGTTGTCTCGTCGAATGCTCTCAGGGAACGCGCCCTGATCGACCAATATCGCGGTTTGTGTGCTCCCGTAATGCTTGAAGTAGATGGTAACGAAATTAGAGAGTGGTCGGTTTCAAAAAACGAAGGCCAACACGGTTTGGTGGAATGCTTTTCTTTCGATAACATCAAGCAATTTTTCATCGAGCGAACGCGCTATTGGAAACCGAACGATCTTTTTCGCTACAAGAATATCGGCACGCTCCCCTGGACGGGAGGGCAAACAAGTCTTTTCGCTGGCTTGATACCAGAGGTCGAGGAACAAATACAGGACACCTTAGAGCCGTTACTTCGGCGTGCGATGGCGGATACCATCGCCGAATATAAACGCACGTCTGGACACGAACCAAGAGAAGACAAACTTTTCAAGCTGATTTTTTCGATCCTTACCGCAAAGGTCTTTTACGACCGTCGCGTAAACGGCTTCGTATCTTTGAATGCAGATGAAAATGCTATCTTGACTAAACTCGGCCAGCGTTACAAAGATGATGAGCTGCCACGATTGCTGAATCGTGCTACGCGTGAGGTCTCCGTCGCTCACATATGGAGCAAGCTCGACTTCCGTCATTTATCAGTCGAAGTCTTAGCCCAAATGTGGTCGAGTATGTTGATCGACAGAAATACCCGCAAGC
>JAYVFJ010000348.1:0-5978 GCA_043773225.1 Chloracidobacterium sp. | reverse complement strand
CATTGTTCTGGCGTCGAAAGGATACCCGAGCCAGCCGCAGACCGGTGACATCATCCACGGCCTCGACGAAGCAAAAGCTATCGCAGACGTTGAAGTCTTCCACGCAGGAACAGCGAGCGGTGCCGACGGCGCATTCGTAACTGCCGGTGGTCGCGTCCTCGGCGTGACATCGACTGGCGACGATATGATTTCAGCGCTAACAAATGCCTATGCCGCAGTTGCTAGAATTTCATGGCCGGGAATGCAATTCCGCAGTGACATCGGCAAATGAATCAAGATTTTTTTAACCGCTAAATACGCGAAAGAAGCTAAATAAAATTTCTGTTCACTTTTGTGTGTTTCGCGTTTTTCGCGGTTAATTCTTGTTGACGGCAGCGGCTTTTCGGGAAAATTCATCGGCATCTTTTAACAAACTATTTCTGCGGCAAAAGTCGGCGAGTTTTTTGTATCGTTCGACCGGCTCGATGTTAGATAACCAACAGATTTTAGCCATGCATTCGGGGCAGGCGTCGATGGGGCGGCGGTCGGTTTCGGCAAGTTGATTTGTGCCGCTCATTACACATTCGTATTTTGTGCAATGCCGCATCGAGAACATATGACCGGTTTCGTGCACAGCGATCTTTAAGGTGCGACGTAGAAACTTGTCGTAATTTGCGTTGTCATCAAGACGCGAAAGTGACCAAACTCCGACGCGATCTTCCAGACTCGCCTGACCGAAAACATAGTTCATCGAATCGTCTGGATAAAGGTCTTCGTTTGTAAATGCGATCAGCGCTGCAGCGTCGTGAGGCAAAATTTTTATCAAAACATCGTTGAGAATGAAAACGGTTTTGATCTGCCGAGTTTTTGTAAACCGGTTTTGACGCGTGTGGGGCAACGACGCCTGTAATTTACGTTGCGGCATTTGCTCGACGTTCAGATCGTAAAACGCGCCGAGATAACCGGTCGTAAACTCGATAATCTTCATCTGCTGCGTCGTAAATGTGCCGAGAGGCAGAACATAGATCTTTTGACGATCGCTTGTCGGTTTTGTCGGATCGCTGTCGAGGTATTCGTCAAAAGTCTGTCCCGGCTCATTATGAGAACCCAGCCAATCGTAACTCTCCGGCTTGCCCATCGGCTTGAAGAAAGGCTCGACTCTTTTTATCGCCACTCGAATTGCCCGAGTTTCTCTTTTTTCCTCTCGCGTTGCGGTTGTATTTGAAGCAGTTTTCTCGGTTGGGGATGAGCAGGAAAACAATAGTCCAAAAAAGCAAAGGAAAAAGATTTTTGCCCGCGAATTACGCAAATGGACGCGAATAGATGAACGATCAGTATTCATTAACCGAATCCAGATAATGTTTGTAGTTACTGAGCATCTCATCAATCGAATCGCCGCCGAATTTTTCGCGCATTGCATTTGCGAGGACGATGGCGAGCATTGATTCGCCGATGACGCCGGCGGCGGGGACGGCGGTGATGTCGGAGCGCTCAAAGGCAGCGTCGCTTGCCTCTTTTGTGTCGATATCGACGGAGTGGAGCGGGTTGCGGAGCGTCGAGATCGGTTTCATGTAGCCGCGGACGCGAAGCTCTTCGCCGTTTGTGATGCCGCCTTCGAGGCCGCCGGCTCGGTTTGTTTTGCGGGTGAATGTCTTGTCAGAGCCGCCTAAAGTAGTGGGCGGTTGAAGATCAGCAGCGGTCTTTACTGTGCTGGCTTCGTGCCGCGTTAAAACACCCGCTACCGCAGGTGGCTCTGACCAAAAAATTTCATCGTGCACCTCGGAGCCGAGCTTGGCAGCGTTTGCGACGCCGGTGCCGATCTCGACGGCTTTGATGGCGTGAATTGACATTATTGCTTGAGCGATGCGTCCGTCGAGTTTCTCATTCCATGACGTATGCGAACCGAGACCGACGGGAACACCCTTTGCAACGACCTCGAAGATACCGCCGAGTGTGTCGCCCTCGTTTTTGGTCTGGTCGATGAGCTTTATCATATCTTTTTGGGCAAGCTCGTCTGCACAATTGAGAGGCGAATCCCCCGGAATCGCCGAGATTTCTTCCCATGTTTTCCAAAGCGGGCCGACTTGCACATGGCCGAGTTTGATGACGTGACTTTTTATCTCGACATCGAATGCCGCGAGAAGCTGTTTTGCGATTGCTCCGCAGGCGACGCGGGCGGCAGTCTCGCGGGCTGAGGCCCGTTCGAGAATGTCACGGAGGTCGCGGGTTTGAAATTTTTGTCCGCCTGCAAGGTCGGCGTGGCCGGGACGCGGGCGCGTCACAGCGCGTGCGTTGGCGTCGTCGGTGCCCTTACTTCGTGCGGGCTTCTGCAAAGCTTCGACCGACATTATGTCCTGCCAATGGACGAAATCCTTGTTCTCAATTGTTAACGCTAACGGCGAGCCAAGCGTTTTGCCGTGGCGAACACCCGAAATTATCTCAACCGTATCTGTTTCGATCTTCATCCTTCCGCCGCGTCCGTAGCCTTGCTGACGCCGCCAGAGTTCGTGATTTATCGCGGCGATATCGATAGGAAACCCGGCGGGAACGCCTTCGACAATGGCGACGAGTGCCTTGCCGTGCGATTCTCCTGCTGTAGTGAATTTGAAGAACATAAGATGATTTTCACCACAGAGGCACAAAGAACACAAAGGAAAGAAATTAAATTAGATAAGTTTGGAGATAAGACTGAGATCGTAGATCAAAAATATTTTTAAGCTATGATCTTTTCTTCCTTTGTGCCCTTTGTGTCTTTGTGGTTAATTCTCCTGCGAAAGACTATCAACCCAATGCTGCCGATGATCAACAGACCGCCGAGGCCGGTTTGCGGCGGCATTTGTTCGCCGATTGTTACCGCGCCGATCACGACTGCGATGAGCGGCGTGACAAGCGAGATCATCATCGCTTTGGTTGATTCGATTCTACTCAAAAGCCAGTAATAAAGCCAAAATGCCGCGATGGTGCCGATGACTGTTAGATAGAGAATGCAGATTACGGCTTTCCATGTCCAGTTGAATGTTAACGGGTTTCCTTCGACGGCGAGGCTGTAAATTATTATTAGCGGCAGGCCGCAGATCATCTGCCCAAATACCAACGCCGCCGGATGAAACGCTCCGCCTTTTGCCTTTATTAGAATAGACGCTTGCGCGGCCGCGTAAGAGCCTATGACTATACCGACGCAGCCCAAAAAAGCCATCAAACTTTGCACCTTTAGCTGATCGTAAAAGATAACGGCAACGCCGACGATGCCCATTCCGACGGCGAATATTTTGAGTTTTGTTATCTGCTCGTTCGGCAGAAAAATCCACGCCAAAATAAGTCCAAAGACCGTTATCATCGCCTGCAAAACCGCCGCCAATCCCGAGGTAATATACTGCTCGCTCCAAAAAACTGCGCTGTAATTGACGGAAAATTGCAGCACGCCGGTGAGAGCGATCAAACGCCATTCCTTCACAGTTTTTGGCAGCGGTATTTTTTGAACTCGAATAACAACGAAAAGAACTGCGACCGCAAGCAGAAATCGCACAGATGCAAATGTTATCGGCGGCAGATCGTCGAGGCCGACTTTGATAAATATCCACGTCGTGCCCCAGATGATGCAAAGAATTAGCCAAACAAGTATTTTCATCGGTCGAAATTGTTAATTGTCAAAATGAATATTCCTAGCCAATTCAGAATTAACAATTCAGGAATTTTCATAGAAACTCAAACTGGTTTCGCCTTGTTTCAGTATTCGCCAGCGTCTGAGTTTGCCTACCTCGTCGGGCATATGTTTTTTTGAATGATGCTCAACGACGAGAATACCGCCGTCGTTGAGCAGCGTTTCGTTATAGCCGAACTCGTGCAAGACAAGCGAATAGTCGGCGTCGTATGGAGGATCAAAAAATGCGATGTCCCAGCCATTTTCATGCTCGCGTCCGGTGAAATTTTCTGCGTCGTGAGCGTGAATGTCAGTGCTCGATTCGGACACGTTGAGATTGTCGAGATTCTCTTCGATAAGTGCACAGGACTTTTTTGATTTATCAACAAACGTGACAAATGCGGCGCCTCGAGAAAGAGCTTCAACGCCTATCGCACCGGTACCGGCGCAGAGATCAAGAAAACGAGTGTCGTCATCGATTCGCGGCGCAAGCACATTGAATAAGGTTTCTCGCAGGCGGTCCGAGGTCGGCCGCGTCTTGTTGTCAGGAGGGCTTTTGAGCACGCGTCCTCGATAAAGCCCTGAAATTACTCGCATATCCTAATCTATCATTTGTGACACAGAATGACACAAACTGACACAGCCTGAAACAACTAAACTATGGCAAATACAGGGTTTAAGCATCATTTTGTAAATCTTCCGTGTCCCAATTCGTTTTATTAGCGAATGGGACAGGCTAAATATTGTAAATATTAGACTTACAATGCAATTTTAGCTGCGTTCCACGTTTTTTTGAAAAAAACGCCAGTTATTTTTATGTTGTCAAATACCAAAGATTTGTAGTCAAAGCCTATTGTAGGTTCAACTTATAAGTGCACCCACACTTAATACTTGAATTCATCGAAATCATTATCGCATAGAGTGGCGGACGTGTCAAAAATAAAACGCATATTAAAAATCAGAAATCTGAAGTCAGAAATCAGAAATCAGAAAGGACGCGCCATTTGGTCATACGACAGTGCAAATGGTCAGGGGCAGGGGCAGTTGCAGTGGCAGAGGCAGTTGCAGGCTCGGAGGCAGATAAGGTTTTATTTTGGCATGAAGTTATCAGGGTTAGAGATCGTGCCTCCCAACATTCTTCCGACTTCTTAGTAGCGAGCAAGTAATTCACGGCATTTTTCAGCCGAGATATATTCACAGTCTCGGGATAGTTCCAACCAAACCTGAGTCTCGGATGCCTCACCGTCTGCATCACTTAGCTTGCTCACGAAATGCTTGGGATATTGTCGTTTTCTGTAAGCTTCTGCAATGTTTGCCGGGACACTTCTTGATGAACGTCGGATTTGATCCGTCAACGAATACGTTTCTTCTTTTGGATAAGTTTTTGTGAGGTGAAAAATCTCCATAGCAAGTTGGTAAGACAGTTGAAAAACCTTTAGACCTTTATGACCTGCTCCTGCTACTGCCCCTGCTACTAGAGTTCTTGCGGGATCTCGACCTTGCGGGCATCGCGCCACAATCTGGCTAGATCGTAGAATTCACGGGCCTCATTGTTAAAGATATGCACGATAAAATCGCCGAAATCGAGCAGGACCCATTCTGCCGAATTGTAGCCCTCAATTCGAACAGGCCGTCTCTGGAGTTGTTTCTTTAGCTGTTCATTGATCTCGTCGGCGATCGCCTGAACCTGCCGCTGGTTTGAACCGGTAGCAATAATAAAAAACTCGGTAAAGCTGGCTATCGAGCGCAGGTCGAGAGCGATCATATCAAATGCCTTTTTGTCGGCGGCACACTGTATGGCGAGTCTTACTTCGGGGTCGAGTTCTGCAAAAGGGGTAGGCGTCTCGGCGATCTCTATTTTGACCGCCTCGCGCTGAAGCGATCTTTCCTGTGTTTCTTCCATTAGTTATAAATCTGATATTTTTCGATGTAATTTGCAACCTCAGCAGGCACATCTTTATGCCAGGAGAGATCATTTTCGCGGATCTTTTGCCGAATTTCCGTCGCGGAAATGTCGAGATTGACCGCATCCGTGACATATATTGAGTGCGGAGTGCGGAGTGCGGAGTGCGGAGTCTCCTCTTCTCCTTTTCTCCTCTTCTCCTCTTCTTGCCGCAGATCGACGATCCGTTCTCGAATTTCGTCAGTGACGTGCGAAAAACCGATCTCAACGCCGGGACGCGTCACGACGATGTGATTCGATAGAGACAAAACTTTTTCCCATTCACGCCATGCAGTGATCTCCATCCATGAATCTGCTCCCATGACAAAAAATATCTCGTCATTTGGACGTTCGTTGTTCAGCCTCGTCAGGGTTTCGACTGAGTATGGCCGCTCGGGCATTTCGATCTCCATTTTT
>JAYVFJ010000347.1:0-4209 GCA_043773225.1 Chloracidobacterium sp. | reverse complement strand
CGACGCCGCCCGACAAACCGCAAACAACATTATCAGTTGGCCCGACGATGCCTCGGATATTTTCGATCTCTTCTTTTATAAATTGAGCGGGCGTCCAGTCGCCTTTGCAATTACAAATTTCAAATATGAAATTTCTTAAAATTTCCTTGCCGAGCGGCGTGTGCGAGACCTCGGGGTGAAACTGTACACAGTAAATGCCGCGTTCGGGGCTCTCGATGGCAGTGACGACATCGCCGGTCGTCGCGGTAGTCGCAAATCCCTCTGGCAGCCGCGTCACATGATCGCCGTGGCTCATCCAAACGTCCAGTTCGAAAGGCATCTCGTTAAAAAGAGAGGTCGTGCCGCTCAAAACTTTTAACTTTGCATGACCATATTCGCGCCGTGCCGCCGGTTCGCTCGCACCGCCGAGATCGACTGCGACGAGCTGCATACCGTAACAAATGCCGAGAATGGGAACATCGATCTTCTCGTAAAAATCAGCCTCGACACGCGGTGCGTCCTCGTCGCCCACGCTCGACGGCCCGCCCGACAATATAACGCCCATCGGCCGCTTCGCCGCTATCTCGTCCGCCGACAAATGAAACGAATGTATCTCGCAATAAACGCCCTGCTCCCGCACACGCCGCGCGATAAGCTGGGTATACTGCGAGCCAAAATCGAGGATAATTATGGTTTCGTGGTGCAAAAGAATCGCTCCTTAGCCGGTCTAAAGAAACGATTATACGTGACTAATGTCAGAACCGGGAGCGCGATTTCGGATAACTTGACAACGGCGGTCTAAATTTCTAATCTTTAAGTTCGTCTGAAAGGGCGATATTCCGCAGTAGCTCAATGGCAGAGCATTCGGCTGTTAACCGAAGGGTTGTAAGTTCGAGTCTTACCTGCGGAGCCAGTTAAATTAATACTTTAGCCTGTCAACAACTGACAGGCTTTTGTATTCGCACTAAGCACAACTCAAAGGTTTAGTTGGGTAGGTCCTTCTTAAGGTTGTAAAAATTGGTTAGAAACTAGCCGCCGTCTACTAGCCGTTACTTCCAGTCAGATTAAGACAGTGCGACTAGCGGCTAGTAGCTAGCAGCTATTTTCAATCCCTTCTCCTGGAGGAATCCTTTTAAAAAATAGCGCGCGATGGAATTTTGCTTACCAACAATCACTATAATTCTGCCTCGCCAAAACCTTGACATCTTTCCGCCAATTTTCGTGCAGCTCAAATCGCCACAGCTCTATCTCGGGCGAAATCGTCCGCGAAAAAAACTCGTGGGTCGCGTGAAAGCTCCACGCCGGGGCCGCCAGATAAATAATCGCCGGTTTATCCACGATCTCGCGCCCGTCAAACAGATCGGCCGCCGCGAGTAGGCCACGGCGACGCTGCAACTCGATCTTTCGCCAATAATCGGCGGCCTGAAATATCATTTCCCGGTCCGGTTGGGTCTTTAATTCGATTATCACGAGTCGCCCGTCACGTCGGAGCGCAAGCAGGTCGATCTTGTCATTCGATGAGCGAAATTGATTGTAGATCGGCGACAAAATGAGGTTTGAATCGAGCAGATTTATGTTTCGGCGAAGTATGGATTCGAGCCACGATTCGGGAGCGGTTCGGTAATATTCGTGGCGTTTATTGGGAGCGTCCGTCGCCCGATTAATCTTGAGAAGATCAACCAGTTCGATCAGATCTTCCCAACTTTCGTTTGTCAAAATCCGCATCTCGCGGCCAATGCCGAACCATGCTTTTTCGGTTCCCATCAGCGTCCTGACGCGAGCCATCGGCAACCCCATAAACCGCAGTGTTTCGCCTTGTTTAGAATAGATTACGTCTATCTGGTCAGCCGCAAGCTCGACAATTTTTTGCGACGTTCTGCTGGGCTGAACCTGTTTGGGAAGAGTGAGCTTTGTCGCTTTTTCACGCCAAAGCTCACGGATCTTTCGTTTTGGCAGTTCGACGAGACGCGGCGGATCGTCTCTGCGGACGATCTCGATGACCGTGATTTTACTTTTCCAGCGCTCGGTCAAAAGCGCGTGCAGCTTTTGGGCATTTTTGGCATGGCGCTTTTCACAGATTATCCAAATGTCGTTGGCGGGTTTCTTCTTTCTAAGACCCAGTTTGTCGACCCACAAAATCGCCGCCGTAAAGATCGCCTCAACGGTGAGCGAGCCGGTAACATCCGCGATCGCCGCTATCGGAGTCTTGTCGGCCGCATCAAAGTTTATCTGCGCGAGACGGCCGCCTGCTTCGTTGAGAGCTACGCGTCCGAGTTTTGCGCCGGGAAAATTACCCGTGATAAACGCCGCAACCTCGTTTGCCTTTTGCAGCCGTGCCAGCTCGATCTCAGCCGTGAGAACCGAGGCAAGCTCGCGCGGGACGAGACGCATCGTTTCGCGTTTTACGGCAAACGCACCCGCCACGTCGATCTTTATACCGTCCGTGCCGTGAGAAAATCCATTTAGCCGCCACGAGTGAAAGCCTTTGTCATCGACAAATCCAAAATGAATTTTTTCGCCATCCACAACGATCTCGATCTCCCGGTTTTCGAGCGGAAACGTTTTGCCGAATTCTCGAATTAACAGCCATTCGTGCCGACCGGCGATTATTTCGCATAACTCGTCTATATTCACCATTTATAGTTTGCGGTAAAGTATTTCATCATCGCCGCGGCCCAGTCGGCGTAGCCCTGTTCCGACGGGTGTATGCCGTCGGCGAAGAAACCATCGAGTTTTACATCGACCGGCTGCGGATAATAAAAGATTCGATCCATGTCGCGCGTAAATTCCTTGATATTTTCGTTGTGCATTTGCGATAGCGACCACAAAATCGTCTTGATCGGCTGCGGCATGATCGGCGAATAGACGATCATCGGACAGTTTGAGAGAAAAATAACTGCCTCAGGATTATCGAAGCGCAAAATGCCAAGCAGCTCTGTCATATCGCGCCGCCATTTGACCGGGCTCGAGAGTTTCATCACATCGTTTCCGCCGAGGGCGACGAGGATGTAATCGAACCCGCCGTCGGGCATCTGCGGCAGCAGTTCGTCGATGGTTCGTCTCGCCGTAACGCCATTTTTACCAACCACTTTCCACTCGACCGGCCTACAGATATATTCGCTTAACTGGCTGGCAAACTGCCCGGCGAGACCCAGTTGATGCGTCCGCGCGCCAAGACCGGCGACGGTCGATTCGCCGATGACAAAAAGTTTTGCGGCCGTTTCGCCTTCGCCCGATTTGCCAAATTTGTCACCCGCCGCGTCGGGGCAAAACTCCCACCTTCCACCGGATAATCTGACCCTGCAGCAACAGAAAAGGGGCGAACGGCGCAATCGCCGCCGCGCCAACTAGAAATTTTGTTTGCCAAGACTTTAAGTTACTCATCGAGCAGACCGTCGCGTCGCTGTCTTTGCCCGTTTGCGGGCATTAGAATTAAGCTCCACGCGTGAGCGTGGAGCAAGACCGGCACAATCCTCAGCCCGTTTGCGGGCGACAGATTTACAACGCTAACAACCTAACAGATCAATCCTGCCAAACAAATTCATTGATCTCAATCCCGTTTGACCGCAGAAGTGTCTCAAATTCCGTTTGGAAATCAAACCTCTTGTGATGCTCTTCCTGATTTTTTATGTAATTTCGCACAATTTTCAATTGCGATTCGCTAACAGTAAATCCACCGTAACGTCGCTGCCATGAAAATTTCGGCAGTCCATTTTCCTTTGCCCAGGCTGAGGAGTTCGATTTCAGATCACGGAGAAAGTCGGGGAAATAGATCGTGGGTTTTAACTTGACCAGGAGATGAACATGTTCCTGCATACCGTTGATCTCGAGAGCGATTCCGCCAAGCCCTCGAACGGTGCCTCCGAGATATTGATGCAGGCGTGGTTTTACTTCATTAGTTATAAGTGGAAGGCGCGATTTTGTGCCAAATACGATGTGGTATAGAAAGTTCGTGTATGACATAGGTTTTTCTGTCGCCCGCAAACGGGCTTGGTTTGTCATTGATTTATCTACACGCTCACGCGTGTAGTTTGACTCCGGCGTCCGCAAACGGACGCGGAAATGGTGATTTTGTAATCATACTTGACGAAATCAATATGATAAAATTTAGAAATTCTGATGTTTTTGTCACATCCGCGTAATTATTTCCTTCTTTCCGTTTTTTTTGCATTGATCTTGCAAGCCTGCGGCTCGTCGGCGGGGAACGATAACAGGCCGGTCTCGATGACC
>JAYVFJ010000346.1:0-2933 GCA_043773225.1 Chloracidobacterium sp. | reverse complement strand
GGTTACGCCCGAACCCGAACCGTTGATGATCACATCAGATCTGATGTCCCAGTCACCGCCCGCGTTAGCGTCTTCATTTGCCGCAACCAAAGCCTGCGTGTAAGTTCCTGCCGGCACCGAAATGGTGTTCGCACCAGCAGCAAAGTTCGACTCACTAATAGCCGCTCGCAGCGAGCAGAATCCGCCCGCGTCGGCACAGATGTTATCGCCAACCACCGCATCTTGCGTATCAGCTGTTGTATCAACGAAAAACTTGAACGGAGTCGGAGTTCCGGTAGGCGTATTCGTTGCCGTATTCTGCGGCGTAGGCGTGTCAGTAGGAGTATCTGTTGCCGTGTTCGTCGCCGTTGGCGTAAAAGTTTCGGTTGCGGTCGGCGTCGGTGTATCGGTTGCCGTGTTAGTCGCGGTCGGCGTAAATGTTTCCGTCGCGGTTGGCGTCGCAGTATCGGTTGCCGTGTTAGTCGCGGTCGGCGTAAATGTTTCCGTCGCAGTCGGCGTGGCAGTATCAGTAGCCGTGTTAGTCGCGGTCGGTGTAAAAGTTTCCGTCGCAGTCGGCGTCGGTGTATCGGTTGCCGTATTTGTTGCCGTGTTTGTTGCCGTTGGCGTGAACGTCTCGGTTGCTGTTGCGGTCGGCGTAAATGTATTTGTCGCTGTCGCCGTTGGGGTGAAAGTATTAGTCGCTGTCGGCGTCGGAGTAAACGTATTTGTCGCTGTCGGTGTCGGAGTAAATGTGTTCGTAGCTGTGGCAGTCGGCGTATCTGTCGCTGTATTTGTTGCTGTATTTGTCGGGGTGCTTGTTGCCGTATTTGTCGGCGACGTTGCAGAGTCAGTAGAGCCGGTTACTGCCAGATCGTTTCCTAAAAGCCGTCCGATGGCGAACATGCCGTCCGTCTGCGTCGCATTGTAGCAGAATAAGCGAAATGTGATCGTAGTTCCGCTTGTCACATTCTGCATTGCGGATATGCCTGTAAGATTGATCTGAAGCTGATCAAAACCGTTTGTTCCCGTGCCCGTTTCGTGAATCTCGGCTCCGACGTTAACGCCGGCGGTTGCAAATCCATCCAGGCTATACTGCCACTGAAAGAAGTCCGGCCCTTTTGATGTTCGCCTAATATTAAAATCGAGAGCGCTCAGCGAAACCTTGTTGCCGCTCGACGGGTTTACGACAAATTGGACATACTTATTGCCCGATACGGCACTCGCCAAAGTCGTTCCCGAAAAATTTGTCGAGTTGAACGCATCTGCAAGAGGCGTCGGGCTAATGCCCGCTCCGCGCGAGAGCGTGCTCGAGTTAAGACGGACATCCGTCGTCGTCGAAGCGATCGTCGCTTCATTGCCGGCGTTTCCCAGCGGATCCCAGGCGAGGATCACAGTATCGACAAATGGCGCTGCCGGCTCGGCCATCGTCGCAACCTCTGGCGACAAGGAACTCTCCGGCGAGACAATCGCAAGCGGCGTCTCAAAGCCGAAAAACTCTTTTACCGAGTCAATAAAACCAAAGCCTGAATTAGCCGACGCGCTGGCTGTAACGACGAGCATCAGGCCTATTGCCAGGCTAAATACCACAGTGCGGACAAACGTCGAATGCGACAATCTTAAGAGTTTTGACATAAGAATATTTTTTAAGCTAAACGCAACCTTATCGCCTAAGGCGCGCTGATAAAGCAGTAAAACTTGGCGGGCCTTGGCGGATTTACCAAGGATTTAATTTTGATCTAACTGTGACATTAGCGGATTTGCTGTGGCATGTCAATAAAAATTAAAGCGTCGCCGACCTCTTTGTATCTTGGCGGCTTGAGTGATAAAAAGCTCAAAAGAACACAAATCAAGCCACGAATGCACGAATAAGAAAGATTCCTATTCGTGCATTCGTGGTTAAAGTGGCTAAATAGTGCCCTTAATTGAATTTACAGTTGCTGTTACAGTTCGGCGATCATATCCACGTTGACCGATTGGCCGGTAACGCTGACCGTCAACGGCGTGAAATTCCAATTTCGGGAAGCGACATTTATCGTGTATGTCTGGCCAATTTGAAGGCCGCCGAAACGGTAAACGCCAAATCCATTTGAACGCATGATGCGCACCTTTCCTGTCGCGTCGGTCAACGTGACGCGGGCATTTGGAATGCCCGCACCAAATGCCGTCAGCAATCGGCCGCTTATCTCGGCCCGGTTCGGAACCGATGTCGAAAGTTCAACCCGGCCGTCGGTTGCGATTGTGCGAGGCGTGCCTTCGTTGAACATCATGCGCTCCCACGTCAGCGGTGACATCGAACCGGGTGCTCCGACAGCGGTGAATCTTAAATTCAGTAGAACCCCGTTACGGTTAAGAGGTGCCGCTCCGTATGCAACGATTTTCAACAATCCCGATTCTTTTGCGTTGGCTATTACGGAAAGGCCGTCGCTTACAGTTCCCGTCATATCAACTAAATTAGCCTGTGGCTGAATCACAGCGGGATCGTATCTGAGGTCGAACTCATAAGAAATAATGCCCTTATTCGCCGTGCCTTGGACGTTTATTGGGACGATGACTTCGCTGTCAGCCGGAGTTGTCATGTGCGGAGCGTAAACTGCCGCATTTCTCTCAGGCCCGCTTCCACCAACTGCCGGGCGGAAAGGCGACGGATCGCCCCAATTGCCCGTTACATCGCCCATCAACAGAGCAGAGTAATCCTCGCCCATGATGTCCGTCGTAACAGAAGCATGGAAATTGCTCACGGGATTGAATACCCAATTTCCCGTCGAACCCGTCAGCGACCCAAGCGCAGCGACGTAACGAGCGATCATCGCCGCATCGAACGAGGAGACTCCACCGGTTCCGCTTACATCGGCTGAGAATAGTTGTGCAGCGGTAAGAGCCGGGCTGTTCCCGGTAAGATACTGGGCGATCAGTCCCGAGTCGAACGCGGTTATGGCACCATTCGTCCCGCCTGA
>JAYVFJ010000345.1:0-10831 GCA_043773225.1 Chloracidobacterium sp. | reverse complement strand
GACTCTCGACCCTCGACTCTCGACTCAGAACTCGCGACTCCAGACTCGCTTTCCGTTCAGCCCTACGAGATATTCAGCCTCACCGTCCGCGGCAAATATTTTTTTGACAAAACATTTGGCGGAGCATTGATCTCGGGACGGCGAAATCAGATCGAGCCGATCACGGCTCTGAGTTTTTACACATTCGGAGGCGTGCCGCATCGGTTTTCGCCGCTCAACATTGACGCAACCTATCGCCCGCAAAAAATAATTGTCGCCAACGTGAGAATGGATTACGGCACGCACGGCGACGGCCTGCGAGCCATTTCGTCTAGCGTGGGTTACAACACGCCTCTGGTAAAGATATTTCAAACCTTCTACTACACGCGGGCGGTGACACTGATACCTTCGCTCGCTCAATACGCCAATTCCGAAGGCAAGGAAGCGGGAACTCTCAGAGGCTCGCAGTGGAGTCCGTCAGTTTTCTTAGGCAATCGCGATCGCGGACTCTACGGCGGCACGTCGTTCTTCTTCGACTTCGAGAACCGACGCGCAACCAGCACCTCGCCGCTCATCAGCTCACTCATAACCCTCGGCTACGCCTACGATTGCTGTTCGCTCGCCCTCCAATATTACACCTTCAACGTCGGCGTCCGTAAAGAAAACCGCGTCGTCTTCAGCTTCCGCCTAAACGGCATCGGCTCCTTCGGCACCGAACAATTCGGTCAGGGGCTTCGCTAGTCTAATTTGATTTCACCACGAAATGTCTGTTAGCGATTCTAACGGCCTACGTTCATCAGTACTTTCCGGCCTACTACGCAGTGATTCTGCAAAACCGTCAGAATTTCGCACGTTTGCCGGAAAAGTAAAACCGCAACGTTGTTCTATTTCAGTAAGTTGGGCTTCATAAGTTTTGAATTCGTCTAGCTCAAATGCTTCCAGCTGAATTAGGTTTTGAGTCAAGATGAAACCTTTGGCTTTTAATGTACCCTCTTCGACATAAACTATGACTTTAAAAAACTCACGCGGAATTTTAATGCCACGGTAAATGCGGTTATCCGAATTGAAAATCGGTCCGCCGAAAACGCTGACACGCAAATCATCAACTTTTGTGTCCTCAAAAATTGCATCCTCCAATTTCCCCCAAATTCCGCCTTTGCCCCCTTGATTGAAATTGTCCATTTGCGGGGTCATATTAGTAAAAAAGAATGAATCGACATTGGCTCGATTAGCTTCTTCAAAACTACCCCATAGCAGGTCAGCGCGGCGCGCGATATGTCCTCGGTCAAGTCGATTATTTTTGTAAAGCTCATCACCGGCTTGGAAGTTAGCAGGAATATCTGGGTCTAAAATAAATGGAATGCCGTCACGACTGAGTTTTTTGATACTACTGCCGTCGATATTCCATGCGACCCAATACGCAAAACGGCGCGTCTTACTCAGGGCCAATGAAAAATGTGTGTAATCAATGGTTGACGACCCGTCTTTCTTATACACATTGGCTGCGTTAGCTGATGACAGCTTTGGAATATTGACCGTATTTTCGGACAGAAAATTTGGGTTATATCCAATGCCTGAAAATTCAGCGGACTGTGTTATAGGTGGCGAAAGTGTTATCCCGAGTTTTTCAAAAACAGATGTTGGATAACATGCAATGGCGTGGTCGTTAGGATCACCCGGCCCCTCGCCCGCGAAATGTAATCCTGCCAGAACCTTTGTTGGTTTGCCGTTAGCTGACTTGAAAATCCATCCGCTTCCGGAATCGCCGCCCATACTGATTTGGTTGTTTGGTGCGGGGTTGTTTTCGTCCGGCCCGATCTCAAATCCGCCGACAGTCTGCTCACCGACGTTTCCACCATAGTTTATTTTTACAACAACGTGGATACGGTTAACTTTGCCGTGCGTAACCTCTGTTGTCCTACCGCTTTTGATTACTTTGTCGCCCAATTCGGGTTCGCCCAACTGATCGACTTCAACGTCCAGATCGAAGATTTTTCTGGTGAATGTGCGTCCAACTATCGTGGCGATCGCACAATCGCCAGCCGCGCCCAAATGCGATCGAACTAACTTGCCGAGAAAATTAAGATTAACCCGATTATCATCACGGGGACCTGGCTGCACAACATCATCGCCAATAGTGCCGTCGCTGCCGTGCAGGACATGCCAGTTGCTGAGAATATACGGCGTTCCATCGATTTTATCATAGACAATGCAACAGATAGTTCCAGCGGTAACATGGACGTTAGCGACGCTGGCTCCCGGTTCAATCGGATCGAGTCTGATTTTTCGTCGGTTGACATCATTTTCCGATACAACACGAAAATCTGTCTGAAATTTTCGCTGGACGACATCAGTTGGAACAGCTACTCCATCAATCTCTATAATTGGCGGAATCGGCGCCGTATCCAGAGACTCCAATAACTCAGGAACGGCCTTCTCTTTAACCGTAAATTGAATAGCAATCTCCTTTGTCGGCTTTCCTTCTACTGTCTTGTAACCGATACCTACAGAAGAAATATTATTGTCCGACAAAAAACCGACCCCTTCCGTTCGCACATATTGTTTGAGTTTCTCCATAAACTCAGGAGAATGAGTTTTTGGTTTTCTAGCACTTTTCTTTATTTTCATTGTTTTGCTCATGATTTTTTCTCCGTCACTATAGTTTTTTCAGCTGTATTTTGACTTTGTCTATCAATTTGTAAATTTTTGCTTTCCCGACATGTTTTTTATTATGGGAACATCACGTCAAAGGGATTGTTGTCCCCATATCTTCGTTCAGGAATCGAAAACCATCTCTGGATAAGATTTCCTTCGCAAATGATGTCGCAGTCAATAGCTCCTTCCATTCCGTTGCCAGTTGACGAACCGTGTGGTGTTTTATACATCCTGATTTTCACTTGTGCCAATTCATTCAATGGAAAGGCCTGGGTGTTAACCGTGCATGGATAACTGCCTGGGTCGTTCCATTGGACGCCGCTTCCAAATCCGCCATAACCTACTTGGGAACCGTTTTTGCTAACAGTCAGTTGAATTTCTTCCTCTCGATCTTTGTCGTCATCGGTCAGATTAAATGTCAGCCTGACTCCTATAACATTTGGCGGGAGGATTGTTGCTTGGACGGCGCGGTTGGCGTTGATTCTTCGTCCGCTTATTGGTTTGTCGGTCGTAATCGCATCAGCGTTTGAAACAATCAGATGTTTGACTTTTTCAAAAGTCAATTGCCTGTTCACCTTCAAGAGTAGAGCCGCCAAACCCGCAACGTGTGGACACGCCATTGAAGTTCCGTTTTTCAAGTTGTAGCCGCCAGTATTCATTTCCAAAGACAAAATTCCGACTCCCGGTGCAGCAACAGTAATCTTGTCGCCGTAATTTGAGAAGGAAGCTCGTTGGTCATTGGAGTCTGTGGCGGCAACCGAAATTACCTTTGGATAATTTGCAGGTGAATAATCTTGGACATTCATATTGGAATTGCCAGCAGCAAAAACGACGATACAGCCTTTGCCGTGCGCATAATCAAGCATATCTTCGACAACCGGATTTGATGGCCGTGGTCCGGTTGGTCCCCAACTATTGCTCAAGACCCGAGCTCCATTATCTGCGGCGTATTTAATCGCACTGGCGCAAACCGAATCCATGGCATTTGGAAAGATTTTAACCGCCATAATCTTGGCTTTTGGGGCAACCCCGACAACCCCAACTGCATTGTTAATAGTTGCAGCAATCGTTCCGGCGCAATGAGAGCCGTGTCCTTGATAGTCTTTTGGGTCATCGTCATTATCAGAAAAATCGTAGCCATATTTGCCAGCGGCGTTTTTCCACATACTGCCTTTGATGTCGGGATGATTATAATCAACTCCTGTATCTATCACGGCAACGATCACATCTTCGCCAAAGGATGTATCCCAAGCGGCGGGGCAATTAATTTTTGTAATTCCCCAAAGGTCTCCGAGTCGCGGGTCATTCGGTGTATAATATAATTCGTTGAGCTCGTCATATTGGGCATATTCAACATTTTCGTTTGCCTGTAAAGATTCAAACAAAGAATCCACCGCTTCATCCTCCCCGCTGACATAGTAAGTTCGGAAGATTTTTTTCTCCGTGTCGGTTTTAGTGTCGTAAATTTGAGTTTCAAACAGCGTTTCGCTGTTTTCAACATTCTCTGCCATCGGCGAAACTGAACGAAACGATGCTACCTCACTCTCAATATCGTATAACCTTCCAACTTCAAGAATTGTCTCTCCTAAAGGCCCACCTGGTAAAACTTCTGCGGGTTTTACGCCTTCTTTCACACGAAAAATAATTTTTTTTGTATTCATAATAATTCTCCTTAAGCTTGAGATCGGCTTTTTAATTCAGATCCATAATTTTTCCGTTTATCTGAGTTGTTTAAAAAACTTTATGTCATCTTTGGTTAAACAAAAGTGAATGGCAATTGAAATAGATCATCAATTATAGAAACCAAGTCACCTATCGCACCAACAGTTTCAGCTGCACCTTGAAGACCTTGAAGTCTTTTTTTTAGCAAAGCATTTACTTCCTTTATCTTTTTGTTGGCTGCAATAACTTGCGGCGTTCCGTCATCGAATTTAGCGGATAGCAATGTGACTAACCGCAATCGTAAACGATAACCCAATGCATCGTATTGTTTTCGCTCAGCGTTCGGAATATCCGGATGAACTGATAACTGAAATATCCATTGAACGCATGCAGCTAAAGTTTGATTATCTGTTTGCATCTTTTAGTTCTCTCCTAATTTCTCTAATTTCTTTAATAATTTCTGCAATTTGTTTTGCCTTGTCCCTAAATTCCCCGACGCGGGCAACAACTTGAGTAAAGCCTGTCCGCTTCATGCCTGAATTAGCAAACAGTAGAAGTGCTTGATTTGCGTCTTCTAGACTTTGAATCACATCTAATGTGTCAGCGGCCACAAATAGTTCGTATGTGCGAACAATGCTGTTTATTTCAGCCAAAAGTTTTTTTCGATCGTTGCGAGTGATTTTTTCCCTTTCGTCTTCGTAATTTTGTAGAAGTGTTGAGATTTGGGCGGTTAACCCGGTTCCCTTAAGCGGTTTTATTATTTCGGCAAAATCAATTTTTAGCTGTCCAGTTATTTGCGTAATGTAACGGCTGCCTTGTTGAATTCCTTCGGTTAAGGCTTTGTCACGTTTCCGCTCAAGATATAGTCGTCCGACAATACTGACCAGCGTACTGATAGGTGGGATATAACTAGCTGCGGTCTTGTCTGTACCGCTTCCAGATAGCTGTCTAAATGTATTTGTTAGATTACTGATGTTTTGACCCAACGCAGATGTTCCTGACTCAAAAACTGCCGGAGAATCTGTTCCAGCGAGTTCAGCTAATCTTTTTCCGTAAAGTCCTATCAACTTTAGAGAATCAAGTCTTGCCTTAATTGATGCTGGCGTAAAAGGTCCGTTAACATACAAAGCATCTTTTCCACGGTCTAAAGGATTATCCGTGCTTGCCATATCTCCGTATATAATACCGAGCGATAATTTTGAGTTAGTTTCTCTTCGTAGAATGTATATGTCTCTTTCAAACTGATTCATCTCCAGATAATATGACTCAAGAGCGGATCTTGATTCATCGATTGCAGTTTGAAAATCACCGATTTGTTTCTGATATTCACTATTGTCACAGCCGGTAGCAACAACAATTGAGAAAAGCAGAAAAATGGTAAAAAGTTTCTTGATGTTGTTACTCATTTGACCTCCGAGTATTTGATTGCCCAAACCGAACGTAAACGCCGGAAACTTTTAGTGATTTAAGAGTTCGATAACACACTAAAAAATCTTTATTGATCTAAGCGCTTTGGAAACTTGGGAAAAGTGGACGGGTGCGTTCAGGTTCTCCCGGTTCAAGATGAATGGTTAGGTCACAAGGTTTAGGAGTCGTGTTGGGACTTCCTTGAACCACTTAATAGAGAACTGCTGTCGGTCTATCGAGATCGACTCTCAACCCATTGCTAAATACTGCTTGATGCACACACTGTAAGCAGTTCTTAGGTTGATGTCAAGTGCTGGTTTGAGAATCGTGAATTGTTAATGATGAATAGTTAGAAGATTCTAAAAAAACAACGGATTAATGCGGATTTACACGGAGAAAATAATCATCCGTGTAAATCTGTGTTAATCCGTTGTTTTGATCTTTAGAGTTGGTGGCTTAGGCGATCGCTCTTTTTTTTTCATCGGCGGCATTGACGAAGGTCAGCCATTCAGCACCGAAAGGGGCTGGGCGTTTGGCGTCGATTATTGCAAAAAATTCGTCCTGCAGACGCTTTGTAATTTCGCCTCGTTTGCCTGCACCGATCGTAATGCGGTCAACTGAGCGGATCGGCGTAATCTCGGCGGCTGTGCCTGTGAAAAACATTTCATCGGCGAGGTAAAGTGCAGCGCGTTGTATTTGAGTTTCAATCACTTCGATGCCAAGTTCGCGGGCTATCTGAACAACTGAGTCGCGCGTGATGCCCGGCAAGATAGACGCGCCGAGCGGCGGCGTAATCAGCTTGCCGTTATTGACGATAAAGATATTTTCGCCCGACCCTTCCGAGACATAGCCACGGTCGTCGAGAGCAATGCCCTCGGAAAATCCGCCGAGCAGCGCTTCCATCTTGATAAGCTGCGAATTCATGTAATTGGCGCCGGCCTTTGCCATCGCGGGCATGGAATTTGACGTAATGCGCGTCCATGACGAGACACAGACGTCAATGCCGTTCTCCAATGCTTCTTCGCCGAGATATTTGCCCCATTGCCACGTGGCGATATAGGAATCAATCGGAGCAGGGAACGGATTGACGCCGAACGATGGGTTTTCGTCGCTCAGCCCGCGAAAAATAATCGGTCGCAGATAACAATGATCGAGCCCGCTCAACCTTATAAGCTCGACCGCCGCGTCGCAAAACTGATCACGGTCGAACTGCGAATCCATGCGGTAAATCTTGGCCGAATTGACGAGCCGCTGCATGTGCTCGGTGAGCCGAAAAACGGCCGAGCCCTTGCTCGTTTTATAACAGCGAATGCCTTCGAAAACGCTCGAGCCGTAATTGACGACATGCGACATCACATGGATGCGTGCATCGTCCCAGTTAATGAACTCGCCATTCTTCCAAACCTTTGGCGAGATCTTCATCGTACTGACATCTTTTCCCGACATAATTTTCCTCTCACTCATCAGGCGTTTACATCAGACCAACTATAAATAAACTTTCAAAGCCTGAATACTTCTTAAGAAACTTGAACCAACGGACGATTGTATCTCACAGCCAAAAGCCGTGCAATTTCGCCAAAAGACTTGTTCTTTATAGAATAAAAACAAATGAAGTCGTGTCATCCAGCCGCGAGCTAAACATGACAGTGCCTCCGTTGACAGTAACAACAACGGGCTGATCGCCGGCGTGTGCCAGAGCGGCCGGCAACGCAAAATCAAAGGTGTAAACGCCCGGCTCGACTATAACCGGCCCCGTTAAAGCGTTGATTACCGAATCGCGAATTCTAACCGTTATAGACCCCGCCCCGAGATTTGCTACGCCCGTCACATAAATGCGCAAAACGCTCGGGACCAGTTTGTTGCCCTTTCGCATGATCGTTTTGACGACAAAAGGTTCGGTTAAATGGACGCTGTTTGTAACATTAAAAAGCTTTGCCCGCCCGCCGGGTCCCAATAAGCCCTCGGTATTAAAAATGTCCGGTCGCGCCGGAACGATCGTCACCGTGCTTTTCATCAACACGCCGTTGTTGTTAATAACGAGCGGGTAGTTTGTTCCGGTCAGGGCCGATGTCAACCCCGGCGGCACGATAAATTCTATTCTGTGCCGGCTTACGGATTTAAGTCCGCAGGCCGCGCCGTTGATCGTCATCGAAAGGCCGCTGAGTTCGATCGGCAGCGTGAAACTGCGGTTGATCGAACCAACGGCAGTCCGCGCCACAATCGGCGGATCAATGCCGGCTTGATAATTTAGTATCACGGACATTCCCGGTGAAATGCCAAAAACTGCCGGCGGCGTCTGCGGAGTCTGAGTCGGCGTCGCCGTCGGAGTATTGCTTGGCGATCCGCTTGGGCTTGAAGTCACGGTAGCAGTAGCAGTGGCCGTTGCAGTTACAGTTGCAGTTGATGTTGCAGTCACAGTGAATGTAGGACTCGGGCTCGGTGTTCCGGTTCCTGTTGCTGTGCCTGTAGCGACAACAACTGCCGGCAAAACCGGAATTCTTGTCGCACCGGTCGCAAGGCTTATTGTCACCGGCGTTTGTGTATCAACACTTGGCAAGCGGTAATAGTAAACCTCCGAACGCAAATCAAAATTTCCGGTGCCGAGTTCGGACAATGAAAAATTGAAAGCCATCCGTTCCACCGAATCACTCGGAAGCAATTGGGTCGAAGCCAATATTTGCAAAATCGTATTCGGAAATTTTGCAAGCCGCGTAAAGGTCGCCGTTGCGGTCGGAACATCCAGCGGATACGAATAAATCTGTCCCTGACGCTGCGGATCGGGATTCAACCCCTCTGACGCAACCGTCGGTATCGTGCCGTCGGGCTTTATGTTCAGACGCGTTTCGAAAACCAGCGTCGTTGCATTGCCGCCCTTGTCATAGTCAGTAAAATTTGGGTAATGCTGCAGATCGCCGCCGGTCGCCGCCGTATCGGCGTCGCTGCGCGGCCCGATCTGGCGAAACGGCGAATTACCCGGCGTGGGCGCCGGAGCCTGCGTGTCGTAAAGATAAAGAGCAAACGAAGTTTTGTTCGCACCGTTCGGTATCGTCGCCAGATCGGCATAAGATTCAAACGCGATATAGCGCCCGTCGCGGCTCATTCGCCGCCCGAGATCGAGGACGTTAACCGGATCGCCGGGGTTTGTCGGCGTGGTCGTCGTAATCTGTTTTTTAACAGTGCCGTCCATCGGGCTGCCCGCGATCAGATCGGCATAAAAAATTTCCTCGTTTCTACTAGTCGAAGGATTTGTCCCGCCTGTCATGCCGACTATCGGATTGTCACCGGTGCTGGCAAAAACCACGCGTTCTCCATCGCCGGAGATCGTCGGATTTTTGCTGTAAATCGGGTCGGAGATCGGGCCGCGCGGCGTTTTTGTCACCTGTCTGATCCCGACATTGCTTCCGTCGGGGCAGGTAGCACCGGCTTCCCGCACATAAGTAAATATCTCGTCGTTATCGTCGTTGGGGAAAGAATTCCCGACACAAGTTACAAGGTCGCGCGTCGAAACAAAGGCCGTCACAGTGCCATCGTCGTTGATGCTCGCGTCATGATTATCGTCGGCGACAAATGGGCCGGTGGTTGACGTTCCCGCGCGCGGCGTTTGGCTTGCGGGTGTATTTGTAACGAGGGTGAATACACCGCCCGAAAGATCGGTTACAGCAATTTCGTCACCGGCCGAAAGATCGGCAACATCCTCATAAACCGGAATCCGATAAAGCCACATTTCTAGATTACCGTCACCCGCCAAAGGATTCGCACCGGGCGTCGGCGAAGCAGTAGGCGAGCCTGTGGGCGTGGCTGATGGCGAGCCCGTTGGACTTGCAGTTGGCGTCGGCGTCGGCGATGTATATGTGTTTCCGTTAAAAAGTCCCGGGTTTGTGCCGTTTGGTGTTTGTCCCGGAACTGAAGTGGTTGCATTTGAGCTAAAAGCAATCCACTTGCCGTCGTTGCTAATGACCGGACGCGTGTTTGTTATCTCAACCCGAATGTTATTGAACGTCGGAGCGCCGGTCGTATCAAAGAGAACGCTTTTGGTGTCCGTAATTTGAAATATTCTCCGCTGCGCGTAATCAAACAAAAAGATCTCGACGTTATTGTCGGCATTGCGCGGATTATCGGTGGCGATATCGCCGCGCGATTCAAATACGACAAATCTTCCGTTCCCGCTCATTCCGCCGGAAAAGGAGTCGGCCCCGGAATTTGACAGTTGACCGATCACGGAATCAACCTGAGCCGAAACCGTCGCAGAAAAAGATAACAAAGTTATAATTACAAGAAGTAAAGCAAGACGAAATGTCACAAACTCCTCCGAATAAGTAAAGGCAAGCCCAAAACACTAAATTTTATGCGTTAACCACCCACACTGCAAGCATAAGCAATGCGAAATCCGCCATTTAGCCGCAAAATCAAGTTATTTGATGCCTTAAACAAAGGTCTGCGTTGCAGATTGGCTAGAAGCTGGGAGCTAGCAGCCAGCAGCTAGAATTTTGATTTTGCCTAACCTCGCATCTTCACATAGGTTTCATCAATCAAGCAATTTCAATTAACATCAAAGTTTATGGCGAAAACGCGCAAGATTATGATAGTTGCCGGCGAAGCGTCCGGCGACACTCACGCCGCCAAACTCGTCCATGCGTTGCGTGATGTCGAACCTGACACCGATTTTCAATTTTTTGGCGCAGCAGGCCCAAAAATGAGAGACGAAGGGGTTGACGCAGTCGTCAAATCGGACGGCCTTGCGATTGTTGGTTTGGCAGAGATCGCGGTGGCGCTGCCGATGTTTCTAAAAGCATTTAACGATCTAAAACGAGCCACAGTCGAACGTAAACCAGACGTTGTCATCCTCGTCGATTTTCCCGACTTTAATCTTAAATTAGCCAAAACATTAATGCGAAAAGGTTTTCGCATCGTCTATTACATCTCGCCGCAGCTTTGGGCGTGGCGAAAATATCGCGTTCGGTCAATCAAAAAATATGTTGACCTGATGCTGACGATTCTGCCGTTTGAAAAAGATTGGTATGCAAAACACGGCGTCGAAAATGTCGAATACGTGGGCAGCCCTTTAGCCCGCGAGGTTCATTCAAACATCGGAAAAGAAGAATTTTGCCGCAAGAATTACATTGATCCA
>JAYVFJ010000344.1:0-2120 GCA_043773225.1 Chloracidobacterium sp. | reverse complement strand
CATTGCGAAAACGAAAGCCCAACTCTCTCAACCGCTCCAATTCAATCCGGATCGCCTCGACCAATTATCAGTTCAGATCGCGGATTTAAATATCCGATTAAATAGCTAAATCAAGGAGAAATATCGTTTTGCGTAAATTATTTCTTGTTTTGTTGATCCTTTCATTTTTCGCCACCGCATCTACGTGCAGAAAACGGAACAGTGACGCTGTTACCGTGGCGTTGCCTGAAAAATTTACAACATTCGATACGCTGACCACGGTTTCGTCTGATGCGGCGGCCGAGAGGGTCAAGAATTTGATGTTCAACTGCCTTGTTAAAAAGGATGAAAATTTCGAGTACGTAGGCGAGTTGGCACAAGAAATTACTACTTCGCCCGATGGATTGACGATAACTTTTAAGCTGCGAGATGGCGTGAAGTTTCATAATGGAAAGGATCTGACATCGGCAGATGTAAAATATACTTTTGACGAATTATTTAAGGCGGACGGCTATAAAGCGAAGGCATTTTTCGATACAGTTCCACTAGAGAAAGGTGATAACGCCAAATCAAGCGTTCCCCAAACTGCTGCGGTCAATTCAAATGTGAACGCAGCTGCCAAACCTGTAGAAGAACCAAAAACCAAGGCAGTTCCCCACATAAAAACGATTGTGACGCCGGACACGAAAACGATAGTTTTTACTGTCACCCGTCCGGCGCTCCGAAATCAGTTATTATCGAATCTTGTTGCCGTACCTATCATTCCCGAAGGCACGATATCCCAACAAAAAGACGCTCCCGTTGGCTCAGGGCCATACAAATTTATCAGTCTTGACTCTTCTCAAAGTATTGTTGAACTGGCGGCCAACACCGAATATTGGGACGGCGCACCGAAAATTCCAAAGCTCAGGCTTAAGACGCTTACTGAGGCATCAGCGCTACAGGCCGAACTTCAAACAGGCGGTGTTGATATCGCCCCCAATCCGTCGAACTTGCCGCCGGACATACTGCGGGCGATGGGCGACAATAAGAATTTTAAGATAGACCAATTTGACGGCTCGAACATTCAGTATCTCGTTTTTAACACCCAATCGCCGCCGTTAAATAATGTAAAGATCAGACAGGCAATCGGTTACGCCGTCGATCGGCAAAAAATTATCACCGAACTGCTCTCAAATCAGGCAAAGATTGCGAACTCTATACTTCCTGCTCAATCGTGGGCCCATTCGACCGGGCAGCAGTACAATTTTGATCCGGAAAAGGCCAAGCGGCTGCTACAAGAGGCCGGTTACAAAAACGAGCCGATCGTTTTCAAATATGGTGCGGGCAACGCGATGGTTAATCAGTATGCACAGGTCATTCAAAGTGCGCTCAACGACATTGGGTTGAACATTCAGATCGAGACCATGCAGGTTGACGTCGCACGCAAACAGCTCGCTCAGGGCCAATATCAGATGTACACGGGTGTCTGGATCGGCGGCAATCAGGATCCGATTTTTATGCGAGATCTTTTTAGCTCGACAAAAATTCCCGGTGGCAGTGTCTCATGCTGTAACCGCAGCCGTTATCAAAACGCCGATGTTGACAAGACGGTCGCCGAAGCGGTCGATGCGACCGACAAGGCCGCGGCAAAACAACTCTACGGAAAAACCTGGGAACTGGTAAGCCATGATTTACCGCTATTTCCGCTTTGGTATCCGGCGAATATAGTCGTCTCAAACAAGCGGATCGGCAGTGTAAAGATGAGCGGCAGCGGCGACTGGGGCTTTTTGAAGGATATAACGGTCAATAATTAAGGTTTCTTTACTGCAAAGATGAAAAGAAATGAAACCCAGATGGACACAGATGGACACAAATTATTAGATCAGTTGGCGATCTGTGTTTATCTGGATTCATCTGGGGTTAATCCCTCTTAGCGTCTTTGCTCGTTTGCGACTTTGCATTAAAACGCTCTTGACAATTTATTAGCAAACGGTAAAATTATTGTTTGCCGTGCGGGAGTAGCTCAGTGGTAGAGCGCGACCTTGCCAAGGTCGAAGTCGCGAGTTCAAATCTCGTCTCCCGCTCCATTCTTGAGGAGTAGGCAGTTGCGGTCGGCACTAGGCAGTAAGAATTATTTACTGCCAACTGCTGCTGCCAAC
>JAYVFJ010000343.1:0-3970 GCA_043773225.1 Chloracidobacterium sp. | reverse complement strand
CGTTAGTAAGGGCGGAACACACAACGTTGAATGTATCGCCCTTACTAACGTGCGGGCTTGCGCAACAGAATTATGGACGTCAGACAAGTAGCAAAATTAGCGCATTTAGAAATTTCGGAAGCCGAGGTCGAGCTTTACACGCCGCAGATGGCCGACATCGTCAAATATATCGAGCAGTTGAACGAGCTTAATACGGACGAGATCGAACCGATGCTCGGCGGCCTCACCGACGCGGGCAAAGAAACGCTCACGATTCGCGAAGATATTCCCGGCAGTTCACTAGGCCAAAAAACGGCGCTCGATCAAGCTCCGTCGGCAGTCGCGGGACATTTTCAGGTCCCGAAAGTTTTATGAAATCAATCCGCCACAGAGCGCACAGAGAACTCAGAGATTGTTTTAAGTTCTTTGTCTCATATTTCTCGGTGTGCTCTGTGGCAGTTGTTTTCTTTGCTCCGGCTTGCAGTTTGCCGAGTCTCGAAAAGCCACAATGCGCTGCGGCGCGTGACACGGTTAAGCGTTTTTACTCGTTCCATTTTGGAAACGATATGCACCCATCGCCGGAAAATTTAAAGGCGCGCGAGCAGTTTTTGACGAGCGAATTGGTGAGCACTCTTTCGGCATCAACCGAGACGGCAAAGGATTATTTCACGGCGACCGAAACTTATCCTAAAGCCTTTCGGGTCGGATCATGCACTTCGGATTCTGACGACAAAGCGACACTTCAGGTTTTGCTTCTGTGGCGTGACGATACAAAAAACGAGCAAAAAGAAGTTCACGCCAAAACCGTAAAAATCGGCGACAAATGGTTGATAAATAAAGTTCAGTAGCGACAAAAATCTGGCTAGAAGCTGGCAGCTAGTAGCTGGCAGCTAGTATTTTAATTCAGTTGCATATTTATGAGGTAACGGCATCGCATTATGTCAATAGTTTCAAACACAGAAAAGGCGCTTGCGAGCGCAGAAAAGCTCAACCCTCAACTCAACTCGTTCCTCTCGATCGAGCGTGAACATGCTACTAACCGCGCCGCTGAACTGGAAGCATTCGGCGAATCACATCTCAACGGCCTGGCCATCGCCGTCAAAGACAACATCTGCACAAAGAACATGCGGACATCGTGCGGCTCGCATATTTTGCACAATTACAAAGCCCAATACGACGCCACCGCAATTGCAAAGCTCAACGCGGCAGGAGCGATCATCATCGGCAAGACCAACATGGACGAATTCGCGATGGGTTCGTCAAACGAATCGTCGGCGTTCGGCCCTGCAAAAAATCCTTGGGATGTAACTCGCGTTCCGGGCGGCAGTTCGGGCGGGTCGGCGGTTGCAGTCGCTTCGGGTGTTGTTCGTGCCGCTTTAGGAAGCGAGACGGGCGGTTCGGTTCGTCAACCGGCATCGCTTTGCGGCATCGTCGGGTTCAAACCGACCTACGGCCGCATCTCGCGTTATGGCCTTGTCGCCTTTGCGTCTTCGCTTGATAATATCGGGATTTTTGGCCAGACTTCGCGTGATGTGGCGGACGTTCTCGGCGTCATCGCCGGACGCGATCCGCTCGACTCGACATCGGCGGATGTTCCCGTACCCGATTACGCAGCGACTATAAATAATGACATCGCCGGAAAAAAGATCGGTGTGCCGCGAGCGTTGCTTGGCGAAGGCCTCGATGATGAAGTCCGGGAAAAGGTCGAAGCCGCGATCGAGAATTTTCGTGCGCTCGGCGCCGAGATCGTTGATGTCGAACTTCCCTACGCCAAATACGGCATCGCGGTTTACTACATCATCGCTACCGCCGAAGCCTCGTCAAACCTCGCCCGCTACGACGGCGTTCGCTACGGCTTTCGTGCCGAAGAGTCCGACGAACTCCGAAAGATGTATTTCCGCACCCGCGAAGAAGGCTTCGGAGCCGAGGTCAAACGGAGGATTATGCTCGGCACATATGTGCTCTCCAGCGGCTATTACGACGCCTATTACGCCAAAGCCCAGAAGGTCCGTGCTCTCGTCAAACGCGATTACGAACTAGCCTTCACAAAATGCGACGCCATCCTGACCCCGACATCACCGTCCGCCGCCTTCAAGATCGGCGAACGCTCCAACGACCCGCTCGCGATGTATCTCAGCGACATTTATACCGTCTCAGCCAACCTCGCCGGTGTCCCGGCAATCAGCGTCCCCTGCGGCCTGTCCGACGAAAACCTCCCCATCGGCGTCCAACTCGTCGGCAATTTCTGGTCCGAAGCCGCTCTGCTCAACCTCGCCCACACTTACGAAACCGCACATCCATTAGGAGCACGGCCAAGTTTGTATGTCGAATAATCAGTTTCGCAAAATGATTTTTATGCTAGAATCGAAAATTGTTAGTAACCTGGAGCCATGCAAACTAATACTGCACAAACGATAATTCAGAAGATTCCGATGCTTTCCGAGAGTGACCGACAGAAGGTTCTGGATGCCGTTGAAAACCTCCTGAAGGAAAACGGAACGGCGGCTAGGCCGATCTCTGAGATTTTTGAATCATTAAGCGGACAAATACCAATTGAGGAATGGCGTGAACTTCCCGATGACGGCGCAGAAAATCACGATCACTACCTTTACGGTTCTCCGAAAAAATCCGGCTAATTATGAGGGACCTATTTGCAGACGCCTTTTACTGGATCGCCTTGGCAAACCCCACCGATCAATGGCACGACACCACCAAAACTTTTGACCGCGAAAATCCAAACTCCCGAATTGTTACCACTGAAGAAGTCCTAACCGAATTCCTCAATTATTTTGCCGAATCAGGAACGCATCGACGGTCGGTAGCTGCTCAAATGTGCGATCAGGTTCTCATCCACCCGAATGTTACGGTCTTGCCGCAATCGCACGAAACCTTTCTGCAAGGGCTTGACCTATATAAAAACCGTTTGGACAAAGGCTACAGTCTCACCGATTGCATTTCGTTAAGCATCTGCCACGAACGCGGAATAAATGAGATCCTTACCCACGACGAGCATTTCAGGCAGGAAGGATTTAGGATTTTGTTCTAGCGCAGAGCAAAGGGCCTGGCTATTGCGGCAAAAGCGGCTGGTCTGGAAGTTTGGGAGGCAACCTAACAAAATGCAAACATACACGGAAACACAAGAGAATTTGTCGGCTTTACTGGAGCGCGCGTCTGACGAAGGCGAAGTTCGGATCAAACGAACCAATGGACAGGTATTTATCCTGAAACCGGAGAAGGCCAATCGTTCTGGCCTCGATATTGCGGGTATTGATCTAGGCATTTCAACCAAAGAAATCGTCGAGTTTGTTCGTAAAGGACGCGAAAGATAGTAAATGCTGTGCCGTAATAGTCTATCCCGACGACACGCTCTACGCCCAGGTCCAACCCTCAGACGCCGCCGAAATCATCGAAGAACACATCGAAAAAGGAAATGTCGTCAAAAGACTGGCGTTTATGGAATTGTAGAAGCCGCACGTTAATAAAGGCATCGCAATCTCAATTCGGTTTTTCACTCATCTCAGTTGGTTCAGTTAATTTATGCTCCGGTGTTGGAGTTGGACTTATTTCTATTGATAATGTTCCCGTATGATTCTTATTTTGCTCAGTGTGTTTTTCATTAGAAAGGAAATTTCTAACTCGTTCCGTCATATCCGGAAAATACGAAAGAAAAATTATCAACACTCCAAGAATAATTATCCATTTGCCTGCCTCAACGAGAGTTTTTCCACCTTCCGATTTAATTGAATCCCACAACCCTGACCAAAGGGATGGTTTTAGCCCCGTCGATCTACTTAACGGATAGGCGTAATTCTTTTTCAATATTCCCGCAATAGAAGAGATATCAGCTTCGCTGCCCACCCATTCATTCTGGATTAATTTCAACATGGCAGAGTTGAGGTGGTCAAGTGTTTCAGGACACGATCCTCTCGCTCCTTTTGGTTGATTTAGTTTTCAAAGTTTGCGTTTTTTTAGGCATTGGCAAATCTATCAA
>JAYVFJ010000342.1:0-2708 GCA_043773225.1 Chloracidobacterium sp. | reverse complement strand
TTATACGGCTCCTCGATAATGCAAATTATCGAGCGGTCGCGTTTTGGATTAGAGCAATAGAGACACGGGTTAACATCCGTGAGGTTGTTGCAGACCGAGCAGAAAACGATCTTTTCTTTGACCTCGCGAAGTGAATTAGCAAACTGCTCGACCTCGGCCAGCGGCCGGCGCAGTATATAAAAAGCCAGCCGCTGAGCTGACTTTTGGCCGATGCCGGGAAGGCGTTTAAATTCGTCGATCAGTTTGGCGACCGGTTCTGAGTAATCGAGCATAGTGAAAAGTGAAAAACTAAAAGTGAAAAGTTAAAAATGTAAGTGAACCCAACTCGCTTTTACTTTTCACTTTTCACTATTAACTTTTCACTATTACATAAGTCCCGGCGGGAGCATGCCGCCGAGTTTTCCTTTGAGCGATTCTTCGACCTTGCGGCGGGCTTCGTTGAGCGCCGCGACGGTCAGGTCCTGGAGCATCTCGACATCGCCGTCCTTTAACAGATCGGGCGAGATCGTCAGGCTTATAACCTCAAAGTCGCCTCGCATTTTAACCTTTACCGCACCGCCACCGGCCGCCGCGTCGACGACCATTTCCTTCATCTGGCGGCCCATCTGCTCCTGCATCTGCTGGGCCTGCTGCATCATCGATTCCAAATCCAATCCACCCGGTAATTTCATATTTTCCTCGCCAAAAAAATGCCGTTTCAGCAACACCGAACCATGAAAAATATTGTATCATCCAGCCCGATAATTCCTTACCGCTAACGAAAGAGTTCACATCGATTTGCCCATTGAACAAAGTCCAAGTGTGTGTTGGCGCACCGACACCCTTCAAATTACGCAGTTAAATTTAAAGCAAGCCTATGAATGAAAGTGAGTGCCTTTCCAAACTCGCATCCATATTCATATGCACTTCCCGCTTTTGCTAAATTCCCGTGATGACGGCTTTTATGGCAGCCTATCGGTTTTATACATAGATACCAAGTACCGACAAGGCGTGGACGAACATAATTCTCGAATTATTTCGAGACCTACTTTTCGAACAAGGAGACACTATTATGGCTACACATACGGATCCGGTCTGCGGAATGCAGGTCGAGGAAGCAAATGCCGCCGGGCAAACCGAGCGCGAAGGAACAACATATTATTTCTGTTCTACCGCGTGTAAGGACAAGTTCGAAGCAAATCCGGACGATTATACGAATCAATAACCAAAAGCGTCTAGGCAAATCAGTTTGCACGGCGCTTTTTTCCTCCGCTTCGGAACAGTCGGCGTGGGTCAGGTGCATCAGGCGCAGGATTCGCGAGCGACACGGGTTTTGTTACCAAGGAGCTAATAAAAAATATGAAAGCCATGAAGGATAGGAAAGAGATGACGAACATGAAGAGCATGTACTTGAATCTAGCGATCATGGCGGTTTTGTCTTTCATATCGATGTTCGTGTTTATGTACATGATGGTCGATTCATTTGCCAACGTTTATCCAAACCTAAACCAGTTCTACATGGCGGGCCTTATGACCGCGCCGATGATCGTGATCGAGATCTTTGTGATGTGGTCGATGTATAACAACAAAACGGCAAACCTGATCATCGCGGGCGTCAGCATCGTATTGCTTGTCTTGTTTACTCTTTTTATCAGAAAACAGACTGCGATCTCGGATAGGGAATTTCTTAAATCGATGATCCCGCATCACGGAGGCGCCGTTCTGATGTGCGATAACCCGAACCTTCAAGACGCCGAGATCAAGGAATTGTGCAAAGGCATAACTTCATCTCAGCAATCGGAGATCGATTGGATGAAGAAAAAACTGGCTGAACTTGACAAGAAATAAGATGAGCAAAGGCTTGAGATTTAGAGCAAAAACGGTGTTCGGTATCGAAGTTACAGTTTGCGTCCACAAAAGCGAGAAAATTTATGAGCCAGGACAAAATATTTTGGTCGTCGCAAAACATAAAACTGTTTTTTACTACGACTGTCGTAACCACCTTCGTGGCAATGGCGGTCGCAAGTTGTGGAGTTCAGACGACGGCTATTCAGGGAAGCGTTTGGATTGCCAACGAAGGAGGTAATAGTTTGACCGTTGTTGATGCCGGGACCAATAAGGTCATTACAACGCTGACCGGAATTGAAGGCCCTCACAATGTTCAACTGTCGCCCGATAATAAAACTGTTTGGGCGGCTAGCGGCCACAAATCTTTGGCGGTGGCGATTGATGCCGCGACTTACACATTAAAAGGAACTGCGCCGACTGGCAAAATGCCTGCTCACATTATTCTCACCCCGGACGGTAAAAATGTTTATGTGACAAATGGCGGAGACGATTCCGTGACAGTTATTGACACGGCAACGATGAAAGTTGTTGCCACGATTCCCGTGGGTAAATCGGCACACGGTCTGCGCGCGAGTCCCGATGGAAAATGGATTTATGTCGCAAACGTAAACGACACAAAGGTCAGCGTCATCGAAACGGCGACCAACACCAAGGTTGCCGATATTGAAGTCGGGCAAAAACCGGCGCAGGTTGGCTTTTCGCCCGATGGAAAGTTTGTTTACGTTTCGCTGGTTGCGGAAAATGCGGTGGCGAAAATTGATGTTTCGGGGAGTGTTGTGGTCGGCAAAACCCAAGTCGGCAGCGGACCTATTCAGGTTTTCGTCAGCCCGAACAACAAATATCTGCTGGTTGCCAATCAAGGCACGGAACAAACACCGAGT
>JAYVFJ010000341.1:0-5224 GCA_043773225.1 Chloracidobacterium sp. | reverse complement strand
GCCCTTGCTAACGCGCGGGCTTGCGCAAAAAGCTCCTATACTCGTCTTCCTAAGGCGAAGATCTTTATCGTTACCAGTCCGGCGACGAAGCCGCCGATGTGCGCTGCGTAGGCAACGCCGCCCGTTCCTGCGGGCGTGAAATAACCGAGAACGATTTGGTAAACGATCCACAGGCCTAACGCAACGAAGGCCGGGACTTCGGTCAGAAAGTTGAATATGATCGCCCGCACGCGGCGCTGCGGAAAGAGAAGCAGATAACCGCCGAGCACGCCTGAGATCGCACCTGAGGCACCAAGCATCGGAATTATCGAGTCCGGGCCCATGATTATTTGTGCAACGGCCGCGGCAAATCCGCAGAGAATATAGAACGCCGCATATCGAATGTGGCCGAGCAGATTTTCGAGATTATCGCCAAAAACAAACAGGAACATCATGTTGCCGAGAATGTGCATGATGCTTCCGTGCATGAACATCGAGCTTAGAAAATTGAAGTAAACGGGCAGCGGTGTTGAGTAGTGATTGATCCGCGCGGTTTCGGCTCCGACCTGTATGACCTGCGGGCCGGCGAGGTCGATGCCGTTCGTAATTTCCCTCGGCACCAGCGAGAATGCGTAGTCGAAAGCTTCGTTCGAGCCAAGCTGCTGTAGCAGCACAAAGACAAGCACGTTGATGCCAATAAACGCGTAATTGACTACGGGCATGATCGTGCGGTCGGAATTGTCGTCGCCAATTGGAAACATAATAGCTCCGCTTAACTGGTCTTAAGTAGTTCGTAACCCTCGCTCCTGGCAACGAAAGTCGCTGCAGTAATATCGCCGACGACATTGAGTGTCGTTCGGCACATATCGAGAATACGGTCAACGCCGAGAATCACACCGATCAGCGCGGGATCGATGCCGATCATCGCCAAGATTCCGATGATAAATGGTATCGATCCGCTCGGTACGCCTGCCGTCCCTATGCCGCCGAGTATTGCCATGTAAACGACCATCAACTGAAGGCCGAGCGTTAGCTCAACCCCCGCAAGCTGTGCGATGAACAAAACCGTCACGCCTTCGTAGAGCGCTGTGCCGTTTTGATTTGCGGTCGCGCCGACGGTGAGGACAAAGCTGTTGATCTCTTTGGGCACGCCGAGGTTTTCCTCGGAAATGCGCAACGCCGTCGGCAAAGTCGCATTAGAGGATGATGTCGAAAATGCCGTGACGATCACGGTCCAAACTCTCCGGAAAAAATCTATCGGATTCAGCTTGGAAAGCAGCCAAACCGACAACGAAAATACGCCAAAGAAATGCAGCGAAAGCCCAAGCAGGACAGTCAAGACAAACCAGCCGAGAGAATACAAAAGATCAAGTCCAAACACAGCGATGTTGTTAAACAGCAGACACGCCACCGCGAAAGGCGCGACCTTCATGATGATGTCGATGATCTTCGACGTGATCGCAAAGAGCGATTCCATCAAGCCGACAAACGGAGATGAAACCGGCGACGGCAACAGCGTGATAGCGATGCCGATGATGAGGGCGAAAAACATCAGATGCAGCATGTTTGGATTCTCGCCCGCGATCGAGTTGAAGACGTTTCTCGGAACAATTGTCTTTACAACCTGCATCAGCGCCGAATCGGATTTTGCCGCTTCGGCGGCTTTCATTTGCGCCTCAGTCAAAGTTTTGGCACCACTCGAATACTTTTCTTTTAGCTGCGCTGCGGTTTCGGGATTAACTCGCTCGCCCGGACGTATCGTGTTTGCCAACCCTAAACCGATCACCACTGAAATTGCGGAAAGGACGAGACAATACACAAATGATTTAAACCCGATACGCCCGAGCTTGCGAATGTCGCCGATGCCGGCAACACCCACAACAAGCGAAGAAAACACGAGCGGCACGACGATCATCAGCAAAAGATTGAGAAACAACGACCCTACCGGCTGCGTGATGTTTGCGATCGTCCATGCGACATTCGGACTGTCGCCGCCAAGAAAACGATTCGCCACAAGCCCGCCGATCACGCCAACCAACAGTCCGATCAGAACCTTTGTATGAAGCGCCATCCCGCGCGGCTTGTCCGGCGTTTTGTCGTCGAGATCGGTCGCCAATTCGCGCTCGTAATCGTCGGCTGGGATTTTTTCCTTGTCCTGTTCGCTCATCTGTTGTCGGCTCCTGGTGTGATTAGATTTGCTGTGAGTTTAGCAGAAGTGTTGAGATTTTTATATTTATGGCACAAGATAAATCGAGTATGTTTGAGTCCATACATTTTGAATCCGGCGGCCGCAAAACAACAAATGCTTCAAAACCTGAGGTTTTAGCTAAACTGCGTGAAATTGTCGGAGTTGAGAATCTTGTCATCGATGCCGATAGAGTTGAGCCTTATGGAGCCGACGCCGTTAAAGAAAAATTCCCGCCCGAGGCTGTTGTTTTTCCTGAATCGACTGCACAGATAGTTGAGATACTGAAACTTGCGAATGAGTATTTGTTTCCGGTGACTGCGCGCGGAGGCGGGGTTGGTTATACGGGCGGAGCGGTTCCGGTTGACGGCGGGATTGTTGTTGGGACTGACCGGATGAACAAGATCATTGAGGTCAATGTTGATGATCTGTATGCGATTTGCCAGCCGGGAATTAGGACAATCGAGCTACAGCAGGCGGTTGAGAAGCACGGGCTGATGTTTGCACCCGACCCTGCCAGTTATAAGAACAGTTTTATCGGCGGCAACATTGCGGAGAACGCCGGCGGAATGCGGACGCCGAAATACGGCGTGACGAAGCATCATGTTCTTGGTCTCGAAGTTGTAACTGCAACCGGCGAGGTCATCCGCACAGGCGGAAAGACTGTTAAGAATGTTGTCGGTTTCGACCTGACCGGACTGATGTGCGGCAGCGAAGGAATGCTCGGCATTATTACCGAAGCCACGTTAAAATTGCTGCCAATTCCGGAGGCTACATCTACCGTGCGGGCAAATTTTTTCTCGATGGAATCCGCGTGCAAAGTGCTGACCAAATTTACCCCTTGCGGCTTGCTGCCGATGGCGATGGAGGTCATTGACAAATTCTGCATCGAGGCAGTTGAGGGAAACTTTGCGTTTGGTTTGTCAAAAAATGCGAAAGCCATTCTGCTTGTCGCTGTTGACGGCTCAAAAGATGAAGTAGAACAAAATGCAACGACAATCGAACGCATAATTGCCGAAAACGGCGGCTTTGACATTATGCGTTCTCAGTCAAAAGAAGAGGAAGACAAGCTCTGGGATGTCCGCCGCGCGATCTCGCCCAGTCTGATGAAATACGGCACGCTCAAGATTAATGAGGACGTTGTCGTGCCTCGTTCAAAAGTTCCCGAGCTTGTCGCAAAGATCGAAGAGATCGGCAAACGACACGACACATTTGTCGCCAATTTCGGCCACGCCGGCGACGGCAATATCCACGTCAATTTTATGTGCGACCGCGAAGACGCCGCGTCCATCGCCCGTGCCCGCGAATGCGTCGCCGAAACCTTTCAACTCGCAGTCGCTCTCGGCGGCACCATCTCCGGCGAACACGGCATAGGCTATGTCAAAGCTCCATATCTCAATTACGCTATCGATAAACCGACGCTCGAAATTATGAAAGCCATCAAGAAAGTCTTTGACCCAAACGGCATTCTGAATCCGGGAAAAATGTTTATCTGAAGGCTCTACTAGAGGCTATTAAAGCGTAGAATAAAACGGGTATGACGAAACTTGAATTTATTGCTCGACAATTTGGAAAGGCTCGGCATAAGGTATACGAGCACTATGTAGTTACTCGAATCTGGCATCTTCTTCAAGATTCGGACGTAAAATGTATTACTCAACAGCATGTGAATAAACCAGACGGAAAGAGATATCTGACTGATATGTATTTTCCGCAATTTGAGCTGCATATCGAGGTAGATGAAGCCCATCATGTAACTCAGCTCGATTTAGATCAAGTCAGACAAAAGGACATAATCGATGCCACAAAACATGAGTTTGAGCGCGTTAAGGTGAACTGCGGAATAGACGAAGTGAATAGACAAATCGATCTAATAGTCACTTTTATCAAAAACAAGATTGCGAATCAACATGTTTCTGGGGCGTTCAAACGGTGGGATTTGGAGGCGGAACAAAATCCTCAAACTTACATTGCGAAAGGCTACATCGACGCCTCCGAAGATGTTGCTTTTAGAACTATTGCTGATGCGGCAAGTTGTTTCGGTCAAAAATATCGTGGTTTACAAACAGCATGGGTAGCGCATCCAACGGAGATTGGAAAACGTTTGTGGTTTCCGAAACTATACCCTAACGACGATTGGGAAAATAGCATTACCGCCGATGAAGAAACTATATATGAGTTATGCATGAAGCCAGACGAAGTACGTAAACATATTAATCGAATGAGATTGGACACCACTATCAGTCGATTGGTGTTCGCCCGTGTCAAAGGATCTTTGGGCGACGTGATGTATAGATTTAAGGGTGAATACAAAACCGATAAGGAAGCTTCAAATTATGAAATAGGTTCTGTCCATAGAAGAATAGGAACTAGAGTTAAAACATATCCGAACCCCGAATCGGTGTTGTGATAAACTTACGATTAGGAGGCAAGTGTGCAAGGAATCAATTACGTTACAAATGAAGACGGAAAACGGGTCGCGGTCATGATCGACCTAAAAAAGCACGGTGAGCTTTGGGAAGATTTTTATGATGGGTTGACGGCCAAAAAGAGAAGGGATGAGCCGCGTGAATCGCTCGAATCCGTAAGAAAGCTACTGAAAAAAAATGGGAAGTTGAATGGCTAATTACGCGATTATTTTCTCTCGTTCCGCTCGCAAAGAACTCGAAAATCTACCAAATCGTCTCGTAAATAGAATCTTCTCGCAAATCCAGTCTTTGGGCGAATCTCCTCGCCCGTCAGGTTGCCGAAAACTTCAGGGCTCGAGCGATCTTTGGCGGATTCGGCTTGGGGACTATCGTGTAGTTTACTCGATCGATGATAAATTGCGGCTGGTTGACATCGTCGCAATCCGACACCGCAGCAAAGCCTATGATTAAATTCCCAAGTGGTAGTACGATAACTAAATGTAGGTGACAAGCATTAGTGCGAAGTCGTTTTCAGGTCTATTTTTTTGCCGCGGATTTTGCGAAATAGCCCTGGCGGTGGGTGAGTTTTATTTTTTCTTTTTGCAGTTGAGGGTTTGTCAGTTGGATCTCGATCTTGCGGTATGAGCCGTCG
>JAYVFJ010000340.1:0-9751 GCA_043773225.1 Chloracidobacterium sp. | reverse complement strand
TGCAATATACAGCCGCCGCTCTCTGCACCGAGAACAAAATTCTCGCTCATCCGGCCAGTGTCGATACGATTCCGAGCTCGGCAAATGTCGAAGATCACGTCTCGATGGGAGCAACGGCGGCGCTGAAATTAAGAACCGTGGCCGAAAATCTCGAAACTATACTGTCCCTCGAATTGCTGTGTGCCGCGCAGGGAATTGACTTCAGGCGAAAAGCGATTGGAGCTGACCGCAAACTCGGAGTCGGAACGCGTGAGATCTACGAAAAGATTCGAGAATCAATTCCGTTCATCGAGACAGACGTCTATATGAAGGATCATCTCGATTCGGCTTTAAATATCGTTCGCGAATGGTATTGAACCGATGAGATGTTTCGGCCTTTATCTGATCATTGTCTGGATATGCATGATTAACCTTGCAGGTTATTGTTCGGGACAAGTCAGCGGCCAGCCGGCAAATACTCCGACTCCAAGAGGGCGGTCTGTGCTTCGATCAGAAATGTCTATGAAAGAGCGTGAAAAGTTGGGAAAGTTTGGCCGTCATTTGCCGGTTGATTTCCAAATTCCGACTGATGATATTGCAAAAAAGCTCTTGCGCGAATACGGCGCTGTTTTTATCGCATGCAATGACGTGAAGCCGCCTAACACGGTTGTTTTTCGCGATCAAAATGAGGTTAGTGTTTTTCAGAAAGGCCTTGAAACTCAAAAAGAAATGATCGGCCGGATGCCGATGACGCTGCAGGCGGCCGCGATGAAAGCGCTTATTGCCGCGATAAACGATGCAAAGGGTAACGGGCTGAGCATTACGCCGCGTGACGTTGATTCAGCATCGCGCAGTTATGACGAATCGGTCGGCCTGTGGGCGAGCCGCGTCGAGCCCGCGTTAACGCACTGGGTAGGTAAAAGGAAGATCACGGCCGCAGATGCTGAACATATAAAGTCCCTTCAACCTTTTGAACAGGTCGCCGAGGTCTTGCAACTCGAAAAAAAGAAGATCTGGTTTGCCAAAGACCTGAAAAAATCAATCATATATTCCGTCGCGCCGCCGGGCACGTCGCAGCATCTTTCGATGCTCGCTTTTGACGTGAAAGAGTATGAAAACCCTAAGGTCAGAGCGATACTCGCAAAGCACCGCTGGTATCAAACGGTCGTGTCCGATTTGCCGCATTTTACCTATCTTGGTGAAGCCGAATCTGAACTAAAGGAACTTGGGTTGAAAAGGGTCAAGAATGGCGGACGCGTGTTTTGGGTGCCGGATATTTAAAAAAGGGATTATTGTCTCGCAAAAATGTTGGCAGGAAACCGAATGAACAGTTTTGGTAAGGACGTTCCGGAAAGACCGGTTCCTGCCAAACATGGCAAAGTATTTATTACTTTGCCATAAAATACGATCTTATTGAGGATCGCTTAAAAAAATCAAAAAACTTCTTAATATATCCAGTCCCGGATAATTCTGACGAGATACTGGAGAACAATGAGCAAGGAACGCAACCATTGAATTCCTTGCCCATCCCCCTTGGTCATTGAACCGGCAATCTTTTTGACCTGAATCCCGCGCCATCACTCGCGAAAAGCTTTCCCGTGCGTGCCCATTCAATATTTCAAATTATCCATTTCTACAAAGTTTGGCGACATAGGGAAAAACAGAAAAAACTCTAGGGAAAAACCCTAATATGGCACAGCCAAAGATAGCCACGAATGCACGAATGTTTAAACGGTCATTGTATATATGTGATCATTTCCCTATTCGTGCATTCGTGGCAAATTCTTACGCAGACTTGAATAATATTGACGAAAAGACGGCGACATAATAAAATCGTAATAATAAGCCATTACCTCTGTATGGCCTCGCACCCGTCGAAAAACACAATATCTTGAATCCCGCAAAAATCTTACAGGCAATGTATGCAAACCGTGTCGTCAATTTGACTGGGCGTTTTGCTGCGTCAGTTTTGCGTCATGCGGTTGCGGGTTTTCTGGGCGTAGTAATACTTTATCTTTCGATGCTGGCTACATCGGCGCCGATGTCGGCGGAGAACAGGCAGGTTATTGATCGTGCGATAGCGGTGCTGGAACGGAAAGGGTTTGGGCACGAGGGCTTTCTGCTGCGGTATTATGCGACATTTCGGAGCCGTGATAATTGGCTGAACACGCATCTCGTTCCAAACGAGAACGCATACGCCTCGACCAATTTTCCGTTTGGCATTGTCACGATCTATAACGACTTTTATAACAAAGCGGTTGACGACACCGAGCGGGCGGCGGTTCTTTTACACGAAGTCCAGCATATGAAGGGCGCAAGCGAGGTTGAGGCTTATAAATATGTGTGGCAGAACCGCCATCAGCTTGGTTGGACGCTGCTTTCGCACGGCGGCACCGAGAGCTATGTCAGCATCGAGATCCAAACCCGCGAATATGCCCCCGAGCTTTTCACCTGCGAATCAAAACCTTTCCGCGACTGCACGGAATAGTTAACAGTGAATAATAGCTGACCTCACTATTCACTATTCACTATTCTGTGAGACTTTTTCTTACTTTGTGTGAGAGAAAGTCTTAATAGTTTACGCAGATAGTGAATAATGAATAGTGAATAGTGAACAGTAAATAATGAAAATTGACCAGTAAACAGCTGATTTCCGCAACTATTCACCGTTCACTGTTCACTGTTCACTTTCTTTTGGCACAGGCATTGCTATAGAGAGGGCATACGTTACCAAAGTGCCGCTTGGAACCTGCTTAAAAACAGGTTGCGCTTTAATGCTCGGCCTCTTTATAACGTTAATTTGAACGAATAAACAGGAGAATAATAGAAATGAAAAAGAATAATGAAAAGGGCTTTTCGCTCGTAGAACTTTTGGTAGTCGTGATCATCATCGCGATCGTCGCGGCCATCGCCATCCCGAACTTGCTCGCATCACGTCGTGCAGCTAATGAAGCAAGTGCGGTCAACTCGCTTCGCACATACCACAGTGCCCAGGTTACCTATTTTGCGTTGAATGCTGCGCAGTATGGAACGCCCGCACAGTTGGGAAGCTCTGGATTAGTAGATCCCGTATTGGGTGGCGCGGGACCGTATAGTAAGAGTGGATACACTTTTGTCACGACTGCAAACGCAGGAAATACAGCTTATTGTACAAACGCGGCTCCCCAAGGCAGTTTAGGAACTAACTTTTACGGTGTAAGCGATGCCGGCGTTATTTACAGAAAAAATGCAGCCATAGCTTGCGCAGCTGGCATCCTTGACACAGCAGCTCCTGCTGCACCGGTACAGTAGTTAGCAACGCTACTGACCCAAACAGGGTTATTAGTTTCGATTGACTTGGTCTAGCGATTAGTCTGTCGAAAAGCAATGGGCGGAAAGGTGGTGAGCCGATCCGCCCATTAAAATACCGCTGAACAGGAGCTACGGCATTTAGCTTGCCAAGCGGCTTCCTGCCGCAGTTCGATACTGCTCAGCGAAAAAAGGCGGAACGGTTAAATATCGTTTCGCCTTTTTGCGCTCCAGTCAACGCAAGCCGTGTTTATCTAATAGATGCCTGAGGGCGTGGACGGGGATTTGGAGTATGGCGGCGGCGCGGGTTTGGTTGCCGCCAGTGATTGCGAGGGCTTCTTCGACGTAGTCTTTTTCGAGATCGTTAAGCAGTGTTGGCAGATGAATGCCGCCGTCGGGTATTACGGCTCTCGGGATGATGCCGGCGCGGGTGCCGTCTTCGCAGTATTCGGGCGGTATCGTCTGGTTGTTGGCCGTGAGAGCGACGGCACGTTCGATGGTGTGCTCGAGCTCGCGGACGTTGCCGTTCCATTGGCGTTTTGTCAGAAGATCAACAGCTTCGGGCGAGAGCGTGATTGATTTACCCGAACGCGTCGAGAATTTTTTTATAAAATGATCAGCCAGACGCGGAATGTCGTCGCGGCGATCGCGCAGGCTGGGCACGTGCAGCGGTATCACCGAAATACGATAAAACAAGTCGCGGCGAAATGTGCCGTTGGCGATCATCGGTTCAAGGTCGCGGTGCGTCGCGGCGATAACGCGTGTGTCAACGTCTATCTCTTCGGCGGCCCCGACGCGGCGGACACGCTGCTCCTGCAGCACGCGCAGCATCTTTACCTGCATCGCCAACGACATGTCGCCGATCTCATCGAGAAAGATCGTGCCCTTGCTGGCGGATTCAAACACGCCCGCGCGGCTCTCGTTGGCACCGGTGAACGCGCCTTTTACATAGCCGAAAAGCTCGGATTCGAGCAGCGTTTCGGTCAAAGCCCCGCAGTTTATCGGGATGAAAGGCTTGTCTGCACGGTCCGACATGCCGTGAACCGCCCGCGCCACAAGCTCCTTACCCGTGCCGCTCTCGCCCGTGATCAGGATCGTCGATTGCTCGCGGGCGACAGTCTCGATCATGCGGAAAAGCTCGGCCATCTTCTCCGATTCGCCGATGATGTTTGCCAGGCTGCCGAGGTTTCGCTGTGCAGAGCGGAAAGCGCGGTTCTCGTGGATGATCGTTTGCTTTTCGAGAGTGCGTTTGACGATGACCTTTAGCTCTTCGTTGTTAAAGGGCTTTTGAATAAAATCGTCGGCGCCCAAATTGAACGCCGCGCGGGCGGTCGTTATCGTCCCAAAAGCGGTCATCAAAACAACGCCGATGTCGGGATGATTTGTCCGTGCCTTTGCCAAAAGCTCGATGCCGTCAATATCGGGCATTTTAACATCCGAAATGATGAGATCGCATTTATTCTTTCTTATGTGAGCGAGCGCGGCCCGCCCGTCAGCCGCCGTCTCGACCTCATGCCCCTCGGCCTCGAAGAGTTTTTTGAGCACCTCGCGGTAGCCGGCTTCATCATCAACGATCAGTAGTTTTGACATAGTGTAATTATCGTTTTGGCAGATAGATAGTGATCGTAGTGCCTTTGCCGGCTTCGCTTTTAGCGTCTATGCGGCCGCCTACCTCGGTGACGATGCGGTGAACGATCGAAAGGCCAAGCCCGCTGCCGCCTCCGCCGCTGTGAAACGGCTCGAATATCTTGTCTATATCGTCCGGAGCGATCCCATGTCCGGTGTCCGAAACCGTTATCATCACGCGCGCCGGATAGGGCACTGACAGCCCGACCGACAAACGTCCGCCCTCGGGCATTGACTTTATCGAATTCCCGACGAGATTCCAAATTATTTGCTTGATAAGGCTTTCGGTGATAAACAGAATGATTGGCGGGTCAGGCGGTTCAAATTCAAAAATATGCCTGTCGCTGACGGCCGGGTCGTGACGAAAAAGTGCCAGGCAATCGCCGATGGCGATGCCGACATCAACCTGCATCACTGCCTCGCCGTCATTTTTATTTTCGCCGGGTCGGGCATAAGCGAGAAAATCAGTGATTATCGTATTGACCCGTTCCGATTCCCGTAATACTACTTCCATTAGAGCTGCGTCATCATCCTTCGCAGCCTTTGCTGATAGGAATTGCAAAGCGCTGCTCATCGATCCCAGAGGATTCCTGATCTCGTGTGCGAGACCCGCCGCCAGACGCCCGACCGCTGCAAGCCGGTCCGAGCGGCGAACCGTTTCCTCCAGCGCCCTCAACTCCGTCATGTCTTCAAAAGCAAAAATCAGCCCTGTTTTTATACCCGATGCGCTTAGGAGCGGCTGAACGGAGCACGACACTACAACCTCCTCATTTCCCGGCGCCGCCGGACGCAGTTTTGCCTCAAACTTAGTGAACGAGGGGGCGTCGAGCGGCCCGCCTTTTAGGCAGGATTCGACCGGCTCGCGTATCTCGTCGCTGAATATCGAGAAAATGTTCTTAGCGAGCGTGTGATATGGCTTGATGCCGGTGATTTCCTCAGCCGCACGGTTGAATGAGTAGATCTTACCGTCAAGATTTGTCGTGATTATCCCGGAGTTGATCGAATCGAGAATGCGCTCGTGGAGCACGTTCAGGTTTGCAAAGTTTGCCTCGGCTTGCTTTAGAGCGTCGCCGATCCTCCGCCTATCGGCAAGACGGCCGGCAAGTAGGCCGACAAGCAGAAATGCCACGTCATTAAAGGCAATAGTTTGAACAGCCCGCGATGGAGACGCCTCACCCGAAAACGAGTCTATCAAGGTCGGATTGATGACAAACGGCAAAACGGTAAAACAAAATGCGCAAGCCCCGGCAACGGCAATCGCATCCGCTTTTCCGAGAAAAAACCCCGCCAGACCGATCAGGATCGTATAAAGCGTGATATACGGCGAGATAAGATCGCCGGTTTCCCATACTATCCACGTGACCAGTATGGTGTCAACCAGAAATTGAACCCGGACCTGACGCAGCAGAGTTCTGCCAAACCGCAGCCACAAAAGGTAAGCGCCAGTCAGCGCGACTGTTACCGGAAGAAACAGTTTTGACCCTTGCGGAGCAATATTCAGCGAAACTTCGCTGCCGCCCGGCCCGAGCCACCAGCCGCCCAAAACGATCAGGATAACGAGGATCAGACGCCCAAAGATCAGCTTTAACACGCGGCTGGCGAGTGCCGGTTCATACAAAAATGCCGGTGAAGTTTGAAAGAACATAAGCTGAAAGCCTAAAGACCCGGTAAAAGTATAATTACCTTATTCGTCATTTGTCATTAGTCCGTTGTCCTTTGTTTTTTTTAATTGAGAGCCTTTTGCCGAAAAGCTAAGGAAAAATAACAGAAATCAAGTAAACGGTTAAAAAGACGCAAACTTTTGAAATCCACAGAACATTGAGCGTTTCCGTAACATATTGATTGAACAACTGCTTTTGAGCCGATGTTAATTTATCAGGTTAAAAAAAAACTTGACATATTAGACGTAAAACAAGAAAATTGCAGGACATTGGGGAAATATATTAGGGGTTTTTTACGATATATATTCAAGCGGTACCCATCAGCAGTTTTGAATTAAGATCTGACACTAAACAAGTTTTACTTCTCGTGGCTTAGCACACTTCGAAGAAGTTGATGATTTTTGCGGCAAGATTAGACTGAAGGATATATGAGTATTTCCGGCAACCCAAAAGACGCGCTTCTCGGCCTTCTCAATAAAACTCTTGAGTTGGAAGGCTCCGATCTGCATTTGCGGGTCGGCTGCCCCCCGCACGTCAGAGTTCACGGGCAGATGCTGCCGCTCGAAGGTTATGAGCCGCTGACGCCTGACGATACCCGCGCTCTCTCATTTGCTTTCCTTAACGATCAACAGAAAGAAGTCTTTGAGACTAAACGGGAATTGGATTTCTCGATCGGCATCGAAGAGTTCTTTTTCCGGTTTCGTATAAATATATTTAACCAGAAAGACACGGTCGGAGCGGTTTTTCGCGCGATACCATTTGATATCAGGACGTTTGATACGCTTGGCCTGCCGCCGGTCGTCACTGAACTTTGCCGCAAACCGCGGGGCCTTATCCTTGTTACCGGGCCGACCGGTTCGGGAAAATCTACGACCCTGGCGACGATGATTGATCACATCAATACGACGCGTCACCAACATATAATTACCATCGAGGATCCGATCGAGTTTCTCCACACGCACAAGAATTGCGTTGTCAGCCAGCGCGAATTGGGCTCTGATACATTTTCATTCGCAGACGCATTGAGGTCGGGTTTGAGACAGGACCCTGACGTTGTTCTGGTTGGCGAGATGCGCGATATCGAGACCATCGAGATGGCGTTGCGCGTTGCCGAGACGGGGCATTTGACGCTGGCAACATTGCATACGAACACCGCGGCTTCGACCGTGAGCAGGATCATTGATGTTTTTCCGGCAAGCCAGCAGCCGCAGATAAGAACACAGCTTTCCAACGTTTTGGAGGGCATAATGTGTCAGGCCCTGCTGCCAAACGCCAGAGGCAACGGACGCGTCATGGCAATGGAAATTCTTATCCCGAACTCGGCCGTGCGCAACCTGATAAGGGAAGACAAGACGCATCAGATATATTCGATCATGCAGACAGGCGCGGACAAATACGGCATGCAGACGCTCAATCAGTCGCTTGCAGCCCTTTTCCGCAAGCGCGAGGTCACCTTGGAAACGGCTCTTTCAATTTCCTCTAATACCGATGAGTTGAGAGAGCTTTGCGGCCAGCGTAATCTGGCGGAGTCATCAAGCAGTTCGTTTGAGACGCTGGCGTTTGGACGTTAGCAGTTATTTGGTTGAGGTTTGATTTTTATGAGAAGTGCCTTCGGTAAAAATGAATCTGAATTTGGATTTGGCGTTGAGTTTGACCCGGAGTTTGCAGAGGTCGCGGCCTCGCCGGATCAGTTCGCCGCAGTGTGGAACAATGTCGGCGAAGTGGTCAGCGCATCGCCTGTCCCATTCGGAGCGCCCGGATCTTACAGCATGGACATTACCCGTCATGTGTCCGATTCCACATTGGCCCCGACCGTCAATGCTCAGCGCACAAAAAATCTCCAGCTTCCCGTCTTGTCGCAGAACACTCATTATCTGACGGCGGCGTATGAATATTCCGAAAGAACCCGAATACTCGCTCTCGACGGCGAAAAGCTGAGCCTGAATGACGAGGAGCTTTTGGAATGGCTCGTCAATGCCGAAAAGCAGATGCTGCTCGGCACGGACAGGCATCCGGTGTTTGAAACGTCGCTTGAGGACACGGCTTGCTGCATTCGCCGCCTGCCGAACGGCCTCATAGCTATGACCGAGGTGCCGAGGCATCACGTTCAGGCGCTCGGAGCAAGAGTTCGTTCTCTTATCGGCGAGCGTCCCGGTTCGCCAATCAGCCTTAGCATCGAGACGCCGCTTCGCAGCACGGCCAGATATTTTTTGACCGCGACAAAGCAGGGGCAGGCAGCTTTTCATCCGGGCAGAGGCTCGGAGGTCACGGCATTTGTCGTGCTGACAAGCGCCGGATACAGTTTTGGATTGTGGAGCCCGCAGGCAGGGCTGTTTAGTGAATATGCTTTCCTGGCCCCGGACGACGTAAAACTAAAAGCACAGCGGGCGAGACTGGGCGCTTCGGGCGAAGTCGCTTTAGACGATCGTCGCATCGAAGCGTATCTCCAACAGGCTTTTGATCAGCTTACGCTGCAATTATCGCAGGATAAACTCGACAATTTGCAGTTGACGAGCTACGCGCAGGTCGTGTGGGCGACCGAGCATGGGCTTTCCGAAATTGCCGCGTCCGTTGCAAAAACGTTTGCGGCCAAAACCGGGATCGAGTTCGTCGCTTTAAAAGAACCGGTGGACGAGGCCGTTGTCGGCGGGCTGCTTCTCGGGTCTTATACTTTTGGCGAAAAGTCCGTTTCCGGTGCGGAGATTTTGCCTCCGATAAATCTCGCAAACGATATTCTAGTCGCCGCCGATGTCGGCCGCATGGAACGCTACCGCGGCGAACAGGCGCGGCTGCAGGAACGTAAAAACAAAGCGCTTTTTACCATGTTCGCGGCTCCGGTGATCGCAACCGCGGGCGTTTTCGCGCTTATTGCATATCTTATTGTTTCGTCGTTAATGACGTCATGGCGGGACATGCGTGCTATTGCAAAGACGGATGAATTGCGGCCCGCGCTTGAACGCCGAAAATCTTATGAGGCCAATCTCAAATGGTATAAGGAATTTATCACTGAGGTAAGCAAATTGCGTAAACAGCAGCCGGTCGGCATGGGACTTTTGTATCAACTGGATGCAAATTACCCGTTTAACATCGATCCGGCATTTTATGTTTCGGACATGAAGCTGGCCCCGACGGGCGAGGTTGAAATGAAAGGCTTTTCGCGTAATAAGGATTCCGTCGCGCTTTTTCTAAAGTCGCTG
>JAYVFJ010000339.1:0-6100 GCA_043773225.1 Chloracidobacterium sp. | reverse complement strand
CATTTACAAACGCAACGCTTAGACGATCATACTTGACGCCTTCGACATCGCCTTTATCGTTATAAGTCACAAATCGAGGATCGATCTTTGCGACATCTTCGGCGCCAAATCCCACGTCCTTCTTCCCGCCTTCTTTCCATTCAAATGTGATCGGACGCAATTTATTGACAAACGCCAGCCCGGAGGTAAATCCGGACACATTAGTTTTGTATCGCAAACTCGACGAGCAAGTAGATATTTGTAGGAACCCATTTCGGCACAGGGTATCTGTTCCCGCAGAACCGAGAGACCCTATGGCAATTGTCCCGGCGACGGACAGTTTATTTGTCGGGTTATTGTCATTGATGCCGATGTTTCCGTTTTCCAGAATGGTTAGGCGACCGCCCGGGATGAAAGGAGCATCAACGTAAAATGATCCGACTCCTCCGAAGCTGGCGACACTTCCGCCAGCCAAATCGGTCTGAACCCGCAGTCCCGCGTTTGAAACATCTACCACCTCAAGTCTGTAACTAGGAGCCGTGGTTCCGATGCCGACATTGCCGTTTGCCGCGATCTTCATTCTTTCGAATTCGCCCGTTCCTGCGACGCCGGTTCTAAAGCCAAGCGACGTTCCCTGAGAAGCTCCGACTCCTGAACGCCCTATCATATAAATACCATTTGAATCGGCATCGAGACGAAATGTGTTGGCCGACTCGCCACTGTCGTTGTTAATAAAAATAGAATTAGTCGCGGGAAAACCTGGGACGGATGTCAGCCCGACAGAGACCGTCCCTCTAATGTCCAATTTACTAACGGGATCGACCCCAGTCGTGCCAACCACCAAATTGTTTCCAATTTGAACATCGCCGCTTGGAAACTCCACGCGCCTGATTGAGATGCCCGGATTTCTTACGACATTGAGCCAGATAGTTTCCTGATTTTCTGCATCGTTGAGTGCGCTGAAACGCAAATTTCCAAAAAGAGCTCCGTAGCCCGCATAATTCTGCCACTTGCCTATATTGGAAACATTAAAAGGAACACCGCCCGTATTGAAGAGTGAAAACCGCGGGGTGATGCTGCTGCTTGATCCTTCTACGCGAATATCCTCGCCGAACACATGCAGTTTTTTCTGCGGCGAAGATGTTCCGATACCGACATTGCCTGCCGCGCTGAAGGCACCTCCGACAACTCCGCTCCCGCTTATATTGAAGTTGCTGGACGCTTGCGGCGAGGTCGTATTTTGAATAAAATTCGCTCCGCCGTTTGCGGTCGTCACATACTGATTCGCTGCTACACCGCCGAGCTGAGCCGTATTGTCGGCATTGATCGCCTTCACCGCATACGGAGCGCTGTTTACCAACTGTCTAGGGCCGAGCGTCGTTATTCCCGGCTGTCCCGAAAGCCTGACACGTATTTCCAAAAACCGATTCGCTCCAGGAAACGCAGAACCGAAGTCAAGCTTGACGCTAAATATTCCGTTCGCAACCGCAATGCCGTTTCTCGGAACCGTCGCCCCGATCTGATTTCCCGCAGCAACCGTGTCAAACAGCGCAAACTCAAAATCATAATTACCATTCGCCGCTGACGCACCGTCTTTCAGACTCCCCTGAAACGTAAATTCCGTCGTCTGTGCGCTGATTTCCTGCGCAGAACAGACAACCAAAGCAAAAAACAGAAGCACCATAGTCAAAACTTTTGTCATTCTTTTATCCTCTACAGAAATTCAATTGGAAATAAAATTCATTGTGACACAGAAGGCAGTAAATAAAAAGATTTTCGCCGTTTCGTATTTCATCATCCGATGATGCTAAGAATAAGCCACGAATGCACGAATATTCAAAACGTTCTTCATTCGTGCATTCGTGGCTATTCCCTGTTTTACAGATAATAATTTGAACTTTCCGTGCACTTTTTCGTATAATGGGCAGTAAGACTCGGAATAAGTTATAACTGAAAAGTGATAGGTTTTTCGGAACTTGTAACTTCTAACTTCTAACTTATCACTTATTTCGGAGGTATGACTGACATAGCAATTTTTGTGAGATTTGAGAAGTTGTCCCAACGAAGATCGCTGTGTCCCGATAATATGACACGTCAGAACATCAATAATTACAGCAGTTACGGATTTTGTAACACATTGTATTATTTTTTTTCTAAAAACGTGGAACAGAGGCTAAAAATCGAGATAACTCCAATAAAAACAGCAAGTTGCGCGTTCCACTTTGGGTTTGGAACACACTGGGACAAAACAAAGGCGGCTTTGCCACACTATTTATGAAAAAGCTGTGTTTGTTCTAAAAATCTTGAACAAACTCCCTTTCAGGGTTATGATTGACACAGTTTTTTCACACAGGAGTTTATGAAATCTTTTCTTAATACGCGCGCAGTCATTGCCGTGGCAATTTTACTAGTGCTATCAGTCTTTACGCTTTTCTCGATTCGGGCAAGAGTCGCAAATGCTTATTCAATCACCGACATGCCGGGCAAGGCGGCATCAAAGATCGCTCCCGAAGTGGTTGCCGATACGACTGACGGCAAACGGGCTTCCGTAATTATCTTTCTCGCCGATCAGGCTGACGTCAGCGCGGCTTACGCGATCAAAGACGAAGACGCTCGCGGCTGGTTCGTTTATAACACGCTTACCGAGCACGCCGGGCGAACACAGAGTGATCTGATATCGTTTCTGTTGCATCGCGGCGTTGAATATCAAGCGTTCTGGATAGCAAACATGGTCGTTGCCAGAGTTGATTTAGCGCTTGCTGAAGAGATCGCGGCTCGGCCTGATGTCGCTCGTGTGGATTCCAACAGGCCCGCTCGCTGGATCGAAGACCCTGCAATTGCAGATTTTCATGATTCAACTATTAAAGGGGACGTTCCGTTCACAACCGAATGGGGCGTAAACAACGTAAATGCCCCCGCGGTTTGGGCGATGGGTTACACGGGACAAGGAATGATTATCGCAAATCAGGACACCGGAACACGCTGGACGCATAACTCCATCAAACCCAAGTATCGCGGCTGGAACGGAACGACAGCCGATCACAATTTTAACTGGCACGACGCAATTCATTCCGGCGGAGGCTCGTGCGGGCCAGATACGATCGTGCCTTGCGACGATCATGGACACGGCACGCACACGACAGGCACTACCGTCGGCGATGACGGCACCGGCAACCAGATCGGCGTCGCACCGGGAGCGAAGTGGATCGGCTGCCGCAACATGGATGTGGGCAACGGCACGCCGGCAACATATTCTGAATGCTTCCAGTTCTTCATCGCCCCGACCGACTTGTCCGGCAACAATGCAAATCCGACACTTCGCCCTCATGTAATGAATAATTCGTGGGGCTGCCCCGCAAGCGAGGGCTGCGTGACCGGCGGAGAACTCGAAACCATTGTCAACAACACTCAGGCCGCCGGAATTTTTGTTGAAGTCTCAGCCGGAAACTCTGGCTCAGGCTGCTCCAGCGTTGCGGATGCTCCCGCGTTATACAGTGCTTCGTTCTCAACCGGTGCTATCGATATCAGCAACACTCTGGCCGGCTTTAGCAGCCGCGGCCCCAGCTCCTATTTTTCGCCCGGGTTAAAACCCAATGTCTCGGCACCGGGCGTCAATGTCCGTTCGTGCACCAGAACCAGCGATATAAGTTATGGCAACTTAAACGGTACATCGATGGCCGGGCCGCACGTCGTTGGCGTGGTCGCCCTTTTATGGTCCGCTCGCCCGCAGCTTGTCCGCGACATTGCCGCAACAAAAGAGCTTTTGCAAAACACTGCAAATCCGGGCGTAACCGTTTCCGGCGGAACGCAAACCTGCGGCGGAACACCGTCAACCGTGATCCCAAACAATTCATTCGGTTATGGCCGCGTCGATGCCTTGGCTGCCGTCAACGCGTCCGGTTCAACCCCGACCATTACGCCAACTGCAACCGCAACAAATACGGTGACCAATACCGCGACAAACACGCCGACAGTTACGCCCACCGCCACGCCCTTGGCTGTTATTTCTGGGACAGTTACTTACGGCAACGCTATTGGCGCTCCGTCAACAAGATTTGTATCAAATGTGTCGGTGGACGGCGCCGGCTCCCCTAGTGTTTCAGATGTAACCGACAACCTGGGGGATTATTCCCTGACCGGTTTTGGGGCGGGATCATATACGATCACGCCGTCAAAATCCGGCGCTCAGAATGGCTCGATAACATCGTTTGACGCTGCCCGCATCGCGCAGCATATCGTCGGCAACTCTCCTTTTAGTCCGGCTCAATTGACCGTAGCCGACGTAAGCGGTGCAGGCGGAATATCCTCCTTCGACGCTGCGATGGTTGCCAAATACGCCATATCAACTCCGCCATTCGGCTTGGCCGGAAATTGGATATTTGTCCCGGCCGGCAATACGCATTCTTCCGTGAGCAGCAGCATCACGGACGAAAATTACTCTGCTCTATTGATGGGCGATGTCTCAGGCAACTGGGTTGATCCGGGCCAACGCATCGCAGGCGGAAGCGGGCCGGAGAGGGCGGCAACGATCAGTGCTCCGCATCTGACGACGCCCGCCGGCAAAGATGTTCTCATACCGATCAGCGTCGCTGGCGTAGCAAGCAAAGACATCATCTCCTGCCAGTTCGAGCTAAGGTTTGATCCAACGGTAATTCGGCCCCACGCAAACCCGATAGATTTGAAAGGCACTGCAAGCCGAGCATTTTCAGTTGCAACGAACACGCTCGAACCCGGCGTTTTAAGAGTCGCAATCTACGGAACAACGCCGCTTACCGATAACGGGGTTCTCATGAATCTGAAATTTACCGCTATCGGAACTTTAGGTTCAGTGTCACCAATTCGATGGACAAGAATAATGCTAAACGAAGGCTCGCCCCGCGTAACAACCACGGACGGACAGGTTGAGATTTCTTCTACAATAGAAGACCAAAGTGAGATCGGTTCATGGTTGTTCGGTCTGGAGGATAAAAAAATTCCGGCCTTGGCGTCAAACTAACTAAAAAAGAAGTAACCACGAATTAACACGAAAAGGACACGAAAGTTAAATCTTTTGCATTTCGTGTTTTTTCGTGTTATTTCGTGGTTACTTTCTTGGTTCTGTTATTGCCTGACCTTTAACATCGGATCGCCGAGCAGAACCCACGAATATCCGACATCGCTGCCAACTACGGTTGATTTTGCGTTTATAACAAGATCGCCCATACGTTTGATATTGCCCAGCCCAATCTCACGATAAAACGGAGCACCCATCGTCAATTGGTAATCCGGCGTGGTGTCGGTTGATGACGCCCAAGTTGCCACGCCTCCGCCGTTTGGAGCATGTAAAAGGGCTTCGCCCAACGAGTCGAAATTAGGGTGGTTAAAGTAACCGTTAAGACATGTCAACATTGTGAAAATGGACTGTCTATTTGCATTCGTTAAAAATTGCACGTCATTTATGCCAAAGAATGCCGGAGTCGCCCAACTGCCTGAAGACCCGTGACCGGAGTAATTGACAATATATTTGCCACTGTTCAGCGCATTAATCAAATTTTGATGTGCCATAGGATCCTGCTGATTCATCGGATTCGGCGGAGGGAGACCTCTATTAACAAACATTTTCGGCATACTAGCGGGCAATTGATCCGCAAGTACGAAGCTCATCGCTTCAAAGTCGTAACCAAACGGCAAATCAAACGCAAACAGTGCTCCCCGATCTAGCGACTGCATAGCCGGAACTTCAAAAGCTGTCGTTTTATTAAAGACCGTGTTTATCACCGACACCGTGCGGGCCGGTATCCTGCCAATAGCCATCTCTGCAAGGCCGTCGTTATTAAAATCTGCGAGAGCCTCATCGCTTGCGGACTCTAAATAAATAAGTTCCAAGTGTCTGGTCGGAACCAGGTCGTTATATCCTCTGTTCTCATAGTTTCTTGGATCACGAGACGCATCGCCCAGTATTAAGACATAATGGGGACTTGGCGTTTGCCAATTGTTTCTAGCGTATCTAAGAAAATCACTGAGTGCGACCGAGCTGTGAGCGCCGTAACTAAATTCGTCAAAGATGTCAGCAACATCAACAACTTTTACCGCAAAATTGCCGCCTGTCTGACTGCGGCGATAATTTGCCCATGTTTCAGCC
>JAYVFJ010000338.1:0-21714 GCA_043773225.1 Chloracidobacterium sp. | reverse complement strand
CATTTACCGATCTTTGAAACAAAGATATTTCCATCCCCGAGCAGTTTGTAGAGTTCTTTGGCAACAGCGTCATTTGACCGCAGGTATGCGAGCTTCTTGTTTTCCTTTTCCGGCGAGTAGCAGCCTGCTCTCTTCACAGCGATACATGCATGATGAACGGCAATGTCAGCATTCAACTTTGCCACGGCCGCAAACAAATTTTCCTCGACATGCTCGGAAACCTCAGCGCCTATATCGGAGAGCGGAACTCGCGGCAGATTATATTGATCTGTTTCCATTGCGATGCCTGCGACTGGCTGCAGGACTAATACGAGGCTGAAAGACAAGGAAATGAGCAATCTTATTTTCATAAACACAAAAAATTCGCTTTGGAAATTTCACCGAAATCGGCGGCTACATTAAACTAAGATGTTTTGAAGCCGCATTCGGTGGCTTTGTCTAAAATATGCACTATCACTTGATCGGAATATGCGGCACGGCGATGGCTTCGCTTGCCGGAATGCTGCAGGCACGCGGGCATAAGGTGACCGGCTCTGACCAGAACGTCTATCCGCCGATGTCAACGCAGCTCGAATCGCTCGGAATCGAGATAATGCAGGGTTATATGGCTGAGAATACAGATATGCCACGCGACATAACGGTCGTTGGCAACACGATCATGCGCGGCAATCCTGAACTCGAAGAAGTACTGAACCGCAAGCTCGAATACCGCTCGCAGGCCGAGACCGTCAGGGAAGAATTTATTCGCGGCCGTCGTTCGATGGTCGTTGCCGGAACGCACGGCAAGACGACGACGACGAGCATAGCGGCGTGGATTTGCGAAGTCGGCGGGCTTGATCCGACGTTTCTGGTCGGCGGCGTCGTGCAGAATTTTGATGCGAGCTTTCGCGTGACGGACAGCAATTATTTTGTGATTGAAGGCGACGAATACGATACGGCATTTTTCGACAAGAAGCCGAAGTTTATGTCTTACCTGCCTGAGATTGCGATCATTAACAACATCGAGTTCGACCACGCCGACATCTACAAAGACCTCGATGCGATCAAGTGGCAGTTCTCGCGGCTGATGAATCTTGTCCCCGGCAACGGCCGACTGATCTGCGGCATTGATTCGCCAGCCGTCGGCGAAGTTCTCGCGTCGATGGAAGGAAAACTATACACGACGGTCGAGACTTTTGGACTTAGCGACAACGCAAAATGGCAGGCTCGTGACCTAGAATTTGCCGGCAGCGGAACGAAGTTCAAAGTTTATTGCGAGGGTGTTTTGTGGGGTGAATTCACAACGAAAATGATCGGCGAGTTCAACGTCCGCAACGCTCTCGCCGTCATCATCGCCGCCGATGCTTGGGGCATTTCAAAAGAGAAAATGCAGAAGGCGTTTGATACGTTTGAGTCAGTAAAACGCCGAATGGAAGTTCGCGGCGTGGAGCGCGGCGTGACGGTCATCGACGATTTTGCGCATCACCCGACCGCCGTTGATGAAACATTAAAGGCTTTGAGACAAAGATATACCGACAATCGCCTGATCGCCGTTTTCGAGCCGCGTTCAAGATCGTCGCGGCTTTCGATCTTTGAAGAACAATATAAAAAGGCGTTCACGCACGCCGATCAGATTATCATCGCCGGCGTCTTTAATCCCGATGACGCAAAACGATTTGGCGACACGCTGCTCGACGTCGAAAAGCTCGTCGCGGACATCGCTTTGTCAGGAAAATTTGCCGCAACCTTCGCCGATGCCGACGCAATTATCGAACACCTTACACCGATAGTTGCAGACGGCGACGTAATTGCCGTTATGTCAAACGGCGGTTTCGGAGGCATTCACGAGAAACTTCTCAAAGTCCTGAAAGGAAGTTAACCACAAAGGCACGAAGGGCACAAAGAAATCAAAAAAAACTTTGTGCCCTTCGTGACTTTGTGGTGAAATCCCTCTTGCCAATCTCACAAAAAAAAGTCATAATTCCAAAAGTTTTTTTGCTCTCGCCGGTATCTTTGGTTGATACGCCCGTCCGGCAATTATTGCGACGTTTTTCGGTTCGGTTTTGAGAGTTAGTCAATAGGCTTCGAAGCAGTTATTTTTTTAGTGTGGGATTCGTCGCTTGTAAGGTTTTCCTTCCAGTTTTCCTGCCATTTTGCTTCGCTAGAATTCAGGGATGAAGGAAATGGGAAACAAATTATATGTCGGCAACCTGTCATTTCGCGTGACAAGCGAAGATCTGCAGGAATATTTTGGTGCGGCCGGTGCGGTTGAATCGGCAAATGTTGTTCATGACCGTGAAACAGGCCGTTCGCGCGGCTTTGGCTTTGTCGAAATGGCCTCGGAAGATGGAGCCACTGCGATCTCGCAATTCAACGGCCAAGAATACGACGGCCGCAACATGGTCGTCAACGAAGCCCGCCCGCGCGAGGAACGCCCCAGACACGGCGGCCGCAGCAACTACGCCGGCGGCGGCGAAAGCTACGGCGGCAGCGAGCGGTGGTAAGTCGAAAGTGAAAAAGTGAAAACGGGTAAAAGTGAAAAAGCTAACTGGGCGTTTATACAACTAAACTTTTTCACATTTTCACTTTTCGACTTTTTCACTTTAATCAATCTTTCCGTTAAAGTTTGCTAGCTGGACAACGATGTCGTCGATCAGCGAGGTTCTCGTTCGCGGCTCTGCCACGCCGTTGACTATGATTGATACCACGATCTCCTCGCCACCGGCGGTCTTCAGGTATCCTGACAGCGACGAAACCTGATCCAGCGTGCCCGTTTTACCGCGAATATTTTTTTCTGCCGAAGTCATGGTAAAACGTCTTCGAAGCGTACCCTCAACACCGCCTATTGGAAGACTGTCACGCCAAGCTTGCGAATATCTGCTATCTTTGGCCATATAAGTGTATAGCGTGACAATTGAAGACGGCGTCACCAGATCGTGCCGAGACATCCCGCTGCCGTCATACTGAAGCACGGCGTCGGCTGGTATCTCTATCTGTTTTAAGAATGCCTTGACCATATCCAAGCCCCACTGCGCGCTCGTTTTAGGTTTATAAAAGATCCGATGTGAGTCACCCGAAAATTTTTCGCCAAGCGCCCAAAGGATGGTTTCGCTAAACATATTCTGGCTCGGTTTCATTGTGTGAGCAGCGATCACGCTGAATGGCGGCGATTCGAGTTTGGCGATCTCAACTTGCAACTGGTCGGATTGCGCATTGGCGGGCAACACGCGGGCGTTGCCCGTTACCGTCACGCCTTTTAATTCCAAACGTTGTTTTAGCATCATTACAAACAGATCCGCCGGATGAGTGAACGCTACATATCCCGTAAAATCTTTGTCTCCAGCGGACATCGAACCTGAGATCTCGAGCACGTTAACACCTAACGGCTTGAAAACGACCACCCCGGTTGTCGCGTTCCAAGAGGTAACGCAAGTATTTATCACGCGCATGAGAGTATTTACAGGTTGCACGGAAACAATGCATGGACCATTAGGCGTGCCCGGTTTGACAGTTAGGTCAACTGCATTGTTGTTAATCGGCAAAGCCGAAACTTCGGCGCCGTCATACCATTGCAAGTCGTCCCACTCCCAGGTAGGCGGTAGCGCAAAACCCTTAAAGTAGCTTTCGTCGCCGACTATGCTGCCTTCAATCCGTCGGACACCGGCGGCAAAGATTTTATCAACCAGATTACCCAGTCCTTTATAATAATCGCCGTTATTGAACGCGGTCGAGATGGAAACGTCGCCGCGACCGAATATTCGCAAGTCGCCTTTTATTGTTCCTGCTGCGTCCGGTTTTGCATTTGCAAAAACGCTGGTCACAAATCTGAAATCCGGGCCAAGTTTTTCCAAAGCGGCGGCAACCGTGAAATTCTTCATATTCGACGCCGGTATGAAATATTTTTCCGCGTCGTTTTCGAATATGACTTTTCCGGTTTTTAGCATGACTATCTTGATTCCGACGCGCCCACGACGAACTTCGGGAGCAAACAAACGCTCGCGTATCTTTGACTGCAAAATTTCCAGTGTCTGAACCGGCGTCGGAGAAACGGATGGCTTCGGAGTTGTTTTCGGCGTCGGTGTCGGCGATGAGAGAGTTTGCTGTGGTGAATGATAGGCACTCCCGATGACCTTGTGAACGCCCGCAAAACCAATGACTAATACTGTAAGCGCAAATGCGGCGACCAACGATGTTCTTAAAGCTATTTTCATCATTGCAATTTTACAGGAAATATTTTTGCCCACGAAACACACGAAATACACGAAAAAATTTGCTTAGGCTCTTTTTCGCGTCTTTTCGCGTGTTTCGCGGTTGAAACAGATCGGAAAACCACGTCATATTCGGAAAGATACGTCATATTCGGAAAGATACGTCATATTCGGAAAGTTACGTCATATTCGGAAAGTTACGTCATATCCGGAAAGTTGGCATTCCAATTTTCGCCGAATAGCGCTAGTGTGAAGTGCGAGGGTAATTAGAGGGTAAATTCGCTGGTAGCATTTTGAATTGTTAACTGATTTTATGAGACGCGCTGGATTTAAACGCACAGAACGCAAAGCCCGCAGAGAAGCTATACATTTTCTTTTTTTGGGTTTGAGAAAATGGTTTTATCTCTGTGTTCTCAGCGCCCTCCGCGTCAAAAATTTTCTTGGACGCACGTATTTTCAACGCAGAGAACGCAATGGCCGCAGAGAACTTTTTACATCTTCTTTTTTTGGGTTTGAGAAAATGTTTTTCTCTGCGTTCCCAGCGAACTCTGCGTTAAAAATTTCCTGGGACGCGCCTGTGTCACACTGTGACACAACAGAAAAATCTCTGGGACGCGCGGAATTTAAATGCAGAGAACGCAAAGGCCGCAGAGAAACTATGATCTGTCTTTTGTTGAGTTTGAGGAAATGGTTTTTTCTCTGCGTTCCCAGCGAACTTTGCGTTAAAAAGTTCTGGGACGCGCCTGTGTCACACTGTGACACGGCCTTTAGTCATCTTTGTGTCCTTTGTGCCTTTGTGGTGAAAAATCCTGGGACGCGCTTGATGTCACAGTATGTCACAGACAAGAAGTCTCTGGGACGCAACACGCAGGCACGCCTGCCTGAGTGCCGGCAAATTCTCTGGGACGCGCTTGTGTCACAGTGTGACACACAAAACTTTTTCACATTTCCCCTTTCCCTTTTTTCACTCTCCCGTTTCTGGGACGCGCCTGTGTTGATGATTTCTTATTCTCATCGAGCTTTGTTTGTGTTAAAATTTCAACTTTCTTAATTGAAAAGGCCCGCGTCATGGCGGACGGTTATTTGGTCAAATCGGAGTTTTATTTAATGCATCGAGTGAAGTTGTTTATTCTCGTCTCTTTTTTTGTTTTGGGGCTGGCCTCTTACCTTTCTGAATCACGCTTTTTTACTGTCGAAGGGCGCGAGTTTGGCGGGACGTTGGCAGCTCCGACAAATGTCATAGCCTCAGACGGCGATTATTCGAATAAGGTTGGCCTGCATTGGGACACTATCCGAAACGCAACGAGATACCGCATTTATCGCAACACAACTAACGACAGCGGATCGGCACTCGACATTGGGACGACTGTTGCCAATTATTTTTTCGACACTACGGCTGTTGCCGCGCAGAATTATTATTATTGGGTTCGGGCGGAAAACCCGACGGCAACGAGCAGCTTAGGCATACCCGATCAGGGCGTGAGAGCAACCGGCAGCATCATCCCCGGCGAGGAAGTGCTGGAACCGCCGTTTGCACCGGCCGGCAATCCCGTGACTGCCGCAAAAGCGTATCTGGGAAAGACTCTGTTCTGGGATGAGCAAATGTCGTCAACCCGAACGGTCGCCTGCGGCACCTGTCATCGTCCTGCATCCGGCGGCTCAGACCCGAGAACTGTGAATGGCGATCAGCGTTCAAGAAATCCGGGGCCGGACGGAGCTTTCGGAACACTCGACGACATTTTTGGCTCACCAGGAGTTCCGCTGAACTATGAGGACGGCAACTATGGGTTTAATCCGTTGTTCGGGATGCGCGAACAGGTCACGGGCAGAAAGGCTCCGAGCTATCTGAATGCAGCTTATTCGTTCAATGGCATATTTTGGGACGGCAGAGCTTCGGATACATTTCGCGACCCTTTGACAAACTTTGTGCTGCTTCCCGATACGGCCTCGCTCGAAAGCCAATCGGTCGGCCCGCCTGTTTCGAGCGCGGAAATGGGACATTTGAATCGCAATTGGACGCAGGTTGCGGCGCGAATTCAGATTTCACAGCCGCTGGTCCTGGCGACGAATATTCCTTCGGGCCTCGCTGCGTGGATAGATGGCCGCACATATCCGCAGCTTTTCGAGGAGGTTTTCGGCACGCCGGATGTGACGCCATCGCGCATTGCGATGGCGATCGCAACTCATGAGCGGACGCTTTTTTCAGACCGGACGCCGCTTGACCGCCAGAACTACGGCATAGAGACGCTAACTACTCAGGAAGAGCATGGACGCGAGCTATTCGTCGGCCTGAAGTGTAATTTTTGCCACACCGGGCCATTAATGGCCGACCATCAATTCCATAATATCGGCGTGAGGCCACAAGCGGAAGACGCCGGCCGTTTTAACGTAACCAATGTGGAAGAAGACAGAAGCTCGTTTAAGACGCCAAACCTACGCAACGTAGAACTGCGAGGCCCTTTTATGCACAACGGCGGACTGAGAACGACCGAAGATGTGGTCGATTTCTATGATCGAGGGGGAGATTTTCCGGCTCCAAATATCAATATAGGTGTGATTCGCCCGCTGAACATGACGAGCATCGAAAAGGCTGCGATGATCGCCTTTCTCAAGCGTCCACTGACCGATGCGCGTGTCCGAGATGAATTGCCGCCATTCGACAGGCCGCGTCTTTACACCGAGTCGAACCGTATGCCCGTCAAATTGGGCCGCGGCAGTCCGGGATCAAAATTGACGGTTCCTGAGGCCATCGTGATAGCTCCGCCGATGGTCGGAAATCCTAACTTTACGATCGGAATTGCAAAGGTCTCCGGTGGCGACCAGGCGACGCTTGTCATTGGATCACAGATTCCGGGCATCACGGCGATTCCTTCCAGTGGATCTTTTGCCTATCAAACAATCACGCTTTCGGGCAGTGGTTCGGACGCGGGTTACGGTTCTATTAACTTGGTGATCCCAAATGATCCGCAATTGATCGGCCAGACATTTTATGGCCGCTGGTATGTTCGGGATCCGCGAGTTGACGGAAGTGTTTCGGTGAGTCGGGCGTTTAGGTTTACGATTTTCTAAAATTTTTAACCGCGAAATCCGCAAAAAGACGCGAAAAAAATGATTTCTTTTTTTCGCGCCCTGGCGCGTATTTCGCGGTCAAAATCTTCTCATTTGCATCTCGAGTATCCGCAATCACGGCATGTATCGCAGCCCGAGGCGTGTTCAAGCTGGCCGCCGCATTCCGGGCATTTGCCAATCATGGTGGACATAACCGTTTCTTCGCCGGCCATCTTACCGATCGCCCGCACCGATTCCGGCAGTTTATTTAACCGGCGGTCAATCAGCAGCAAACATTCTGCAACAGCCTGTTCCGGCGATGTGAGAAGCCGTTCGTTAAACCAAACGGCGTGCGTCGAGGTCACCTTGTCCAAACTGTGTGCAACTTCCTTTGCATCAAATCCGCCGCGAAGCATTTTTGAGGCGAGCAGCCCGACACCAGCACTGATCGGACCGGCGACAAAGACTTCGAGTATTCGCTGACCATCGTGGTTGACCGTCACATACAAATTTTGTGTCTCAAAAGGAATACGCCACGTCGAGCCTTGCAGTTCTCGCGGACGAGAAACTCTTTGAGAAGAGGAGAGGAGGGGAAGAGGCGAAAAGGAGATGTCTGAGTCAACGCCCGTTTCCGGCTCCTCTTCTCCTTTTCGCCTCTTCTCCTCCACTTTCATTGAGTTCAACACCTGTCCCTCGCGGCTGCCGTCGCGGTAATAGCTGACGGCTTTGCACCCTAGCTGTCGCGCCAGATGATAGAGTTCGTCCACTGATTCTACCGTGTCGTTCTTGGCTCCGTTGCAGGTTTTTGAGATTGAATTATCAACGTGTTTTTGTGCAGCGGCAAGAACCTTGACGTGCTGGATCGAATTTATATTCATTGCCGAGATGAAATGCTCGGGCAATTCGTTTTCGTGTTCGGCTAAGTATTCGGCGGCATTTTTGATTGACTCTTCGTTTGTGTGATCGACTGCTAAACCAAGAGCTTCCGCCGCGACCGGATGAACATAAGTGCGTGTACCCAGCGTGTCCTGACGAACGTATGCCCACGAGAAATTCGGCTCGATGCCGGAAGATGTCTCGGCGACGAGCGAGATCGTGCCTGTCGGTGCGACGGTCGTGACTTCGTAATTTCTCGGTGTCAATGGAATGTCACGTGGTATGCCAAGATCGTCATAAATAAATCTGGAATATGCATCGCGATTGGCTTCGAGTTCCGGGAAAACGCCTTTCTCTTTGCCAAGACGCAGGCTGGCGAGCCACGCTTCGCGGCGGACAAAGCCCATAACCTTTTCCATTAGTTCAATCGACTCTTCGCTGCCGTAGGTGACTCCGAGCCGCAGACACAAATCGGCAAAGCCCATGATGCCGAGACCGACGGGGCGAGTTCGTTTTACTACATCGTCAATCTCAGGCAGCGGAAAATATCCGGCGTCAACGACATTATCCAGAAACTGTGTGCAAAGTTGGGTAACATTCGACAGTCTTTCCCAGTCAATGTCGTCTTCCGCCTTTCTGTAAAACTTCGCCACATCAATCGAGCCGAGATTGCAGGAATTGTTGAAATGCAATTGCTGCTCGCCGCACGGGTTGCAAGCGTAGATCGGTCCCATTGATGCCATCATGTGATTGTGGCGATTGACCTCGTCGATAAAGATTATGCCCGGCTCGGCGTATTTATGGGCCGAGGCGATGATGCGGTTCCAAATGTCAGGAGCGTAAACCATGCCGGCCATTGGCGGTTCTTCGATCGTGCAGTCGCTGAGATCGGCTGTTTCAAACGCGAGTTTGTCTGCAAAGGTCGCGGTCGAACCGTCGGAACGGCGATAAACGACATAATCGGCACCGGTCAAAGAGTCAAAGATGGGCTGCATCCACGGCTCGCCGTCGAATTCGGTCTGGAACCAAACGCCGCTATCGACCGCGTCCATAAACAGATCGCTCACCGTCACCGAAATATTGAAATTTGTCAGGCTTGTCTGATCGTTCTTGGCGTGGATGAACCGCAGAATATCAGGGTGTGAAACGTTCAAAATTCCCATGTTTGCGCCACGCCGAACACCGCCCTGCTTTACGACCTCGGTCGTCTGATTGACGATGTTCATAAAGCTAACCGGGCCGGAAGCCACGCCGCGAGTCGAATTGACCATAGAACCGGCAGGCCGCAGGAATTCGTAAGTCATTCCTGTCCCGCCGCCGGTTTGGTGGATGATAGCGACGTTTTGGGCGTGTTCCATGATGCCCTCGATCGAGTCGGGAACATTGAGCACGAAACAGGCCGCAAGCTGCCCTTTTGGTTTTCCGGCGTTCACAAGACATGGCGTGTTCGGGATAAACTCGCGAGCTAGCATGACCGTGGTCATCTCATTGTAAAAGAGCTTTTGCTTAAACGGTTCGGTCTCGGCTCTCGACACGTGGCCGACCACACGGCGGACAATATCGGCCCATGTTTCGACGGGCTGGCCGGTTTCGTCCCTAAGCGAATATCGCTTGCTCACTACCTTTTCGGCATTGAGGCCAAGCGGCGCAATTTCACGTGCTGAGGCCGTCCCGGCACCGTTGCCAACGCCGTTTTTTTCGAGAAAACTATCAATAGCTGACTCAAAAACTGTGCTCATATGAAACTCCTAAAGGCAGAAGACAGCGAAGCTGATTTAATACTATTTTAACATCTGAAACAGTATTTTGGAACGCAGGATCCGTTAAATTTTGTAGTAATTTGAGCTTGAGGGCCGGAGCAATGATGCGTCCTCAAGTAGCCACATATTAAACCAGTAATTAAAGCAATGTCAACAAAAATGTTCCACAACATCTTGGGCCAAACGACATAATTACAACAAGTGACAGTGTAAGGTCGTGTATTTGTCTAACTTGCATAACGTGCAGTCCGGGAAAAATATTTTCATCATTCTTGGATTTGAAGACTGATGTTACGCTAGAGTGAAAATCACCTGCGGGCGGCAACATTATTCCAGTTGCCGGTGACTTCGCCCATAAGCAGAGCCACATAGTCCTCGCCTTTAATATTTGTTGTTACTGAAGCATAGTTTCTGTTCGCAGGTGTGAATATCCAGCTTCCGGCCGAGCCTGAACCGGGAACACCGGCTGCGTAGCGCGCGATTTGTCCTGCGTCGAACGATGAGATAGTCCCGTTACCGCTAACGTCGGCCACGATCAATTGGTTGCCGGTCAGAACCGTGGTTCCCGCGACATGCAGCGCGATCTTTCCGGCGTCAAATGAACTGATCGCTCCGTTAACGCTGCCGATCTTTGAAGGCGTAACCGTGTAGGCACCTGAGCCAAAACCCGTGAGCGAGTAAACGCCGCCAGGGAAATCGCTCGTTGCCGAGACATTTGGTGAACCGACGCCGCTCAGCAGAACGTTTGAGACAAAGCGTGGAGTCGGGCTTCCGATGGCATTGCCGTATGTGATGGTTCCGCTGACCGAGGGGAGAGCAATTCGCGTTATCGAAACGTCGTTGCCGTCGCCGCCGAGATATGTGATTTGAAACATCGTATCGAGCGCTCCAAAAATCGCACCCTCCGGCAAATTAAGAAAGGTGCCGCCGATAGGCTCAGTTCCGTCATTTTGTAAGATCACAAAAGTATCGCCGACGGCAGGAACAAAACCGTTCCAGGGAATCGGAGCAAGCTGCGCATCGAGTAAATATACAACTCCCGCTACGTTTAGCTGGTCGTGGCCGTTAGCGCCGGGCGTCGTGCCGCCGATCTTGCACGCGTAGGCGCCGTTCGCTGTGAAATGGAGGCCATTGTTGATATTCAACACGCCGGTCGGTGAATTCAGAGTGCCGGCGCTGATAACGCCGGAAGTAACCGTTGTCGTTCCGACCGTCCCCGTTCCGCCAAAGCCGCTTATCGAAGGCGTGCCGGTCGGTATTGCGCCCTGAATAACGACAGGGCTGTTCGGTATATTTGCGTCAACAATAAAAATGCCGTCGTTCAGCGTTATGACGCCGCTGTATCCGGTAGCCGTAATGATCCCACCTGCTCCCGCTCCATTCTTTGTGACCGAACCAGAGCCGGAGATCAAACCAATGCCGACGATGCCCGCTCCGTCAATAGTCAACGCCGAGCTCCCGACCGAAAGTATCACCACCGTGACCGTCGCTCCGGTATCGGCGAGAAACGTCTGAGCACCGCTGAGGGTTATGGCGAAATTAAATGTTTGCGTACCGGTCGTAACTATCAATCCGTTTGTCAGGCGTATCGGATTTCCGCCAAAAGTATATGCGCCGCCCTCGACAGTTATCGTGCGAAAGCTGGTGAGAAAGAAGAAATTGTTATTGTTCGCCTGTTGCAGCGCGTCAGCCGGAAATACAAGATCGTCGCCCGCAATCGGCGCAACGTCGGTTGACCAATTAGCAGCCGAATTCCAGTTGGCGTCCGCACCGCCGCCATCCCAGATTTTCGTCGCCGAAAGGGCGTTGACGGATAAAAACAAAAGAAGAAAGATAAACAACAGATTTCGCATTGATAAAACTCTCCAGAACGGACTATGGTTATTAACCTATGAATTTAACACACTTGTTGGTTGCAGCCCAAAATGTTTTTGGTTTTAACTACCCACTATCAACTATCCACTATTAACTGGATAAAATCAGTTTCTTTCAGTTGATAGTGGATAGTTGATAGTGGATAGTTTGGTATCCACTGACGGCAACTCTTTCAGATAAGAATAGCGTATGCTAACCTTAAATATTCGTTAATTTTTATATGTCCTGGTTTCGACGAGATAAACCCAATATAGAAGAGCAGGAAAAGGACGAGGAGCAAACCGTCAAGACTGAGGGCATTTTTGTAAAATGCCCGGACTGTGACAATGCGCTTTATAAACGTGAACTGACCGTTTCGCATGAGGTCTGCACGCATTGCGGTTATCATTTTCGTTACGCGGCGGAAGACAGGCTGAAAGACCTGTTTGATCACGGGAAATACAAAAAGCTGGATGAGGAAGTAACTTCAGCCGATCCGCTCAAGTTCAAAGATTCAAAAGCCTACAAAGATCGCATCGTGCAGGCTAAAGAAACTTCGGGCCTGCCCGAAGCGATCGTTTCGGGCAAAGGCAAAGTCGGCGGTCATGTGGTTTATGCCGGTGCGATGGATATGTCGTTCATCGGCGGCTCGATGGGTTCGGCAGTCGGAGAAAAGATCACGCGGCTGATCGAACGCGCAATACCCGAACGCGGCGCGGTGATTATCTATTCAGCCTCCGGCGGAGCGCGTATGCAGGAAGGCACACTTTCGCTGATGCAGATGGGCAAAATATCCGCCGCGCTTTCGCGCCTTCACGATGCTCGTCTGCCGTTCATCTCTATCTTAACCGACCCTACAACCGGCGGCGTCACCGCCAGCTTCGCAATGCTCGGCGACGTTATTCTCGCCGAACCAAAAGCCCTCATCGGCTTTGCCGGCCCGCGAGTGATCGAGCAAACGATCCGCCAAAAACTCCCCAAAGGCTTTCAACGCAGCGAGTTCCTCCTCGAACACGGCATGGTCGATATGGTCCTCGACCGCCGCGAAATGCGCGACGCCGTCATTCGTGTCCTGGATTTTATGATGAACGAAAAGATCGCCGCCTGAGCGGCTCTCGAGATGTATAAATGCTTCGTTTGGATGCCACCGTGATGTATAATCAAACTATGCAAACCCTAACGCTAACATTGCCAGACTCAGTGCAAATAGAGAAGAGTGAAGTCATGAGGTTTATAGCGGCGAAGCTATACGAACGCGCCGATCTCACTTTAGGGAAGGCAGCAGAAGTAGCCGGAATGCCGAAATGGGAATTTGCCGAAATACTCGCTAACTATGGAGTTTCCATATTTAACTATCCTGCTTCCGACCTCGCTCGAGACTTAAAAAATGCCTAGCACGATCATTTCCGACGCGAGCTGTTTCGTCCTACTGGCGAAGATTGATTCTCTCCAACTTCTTGCAGATGTTTACGGCAGCGTTGTAACAACTCCCGAGGTTCAAGCTGAGGTTCGCTTCCAACTTCCTGATTGGGTGACGATCCAATCCGCTTCGTCGCCGGACAAAGTTAGAGAACTCGCGCTCAAGGTTGATCTGGGTGAAGCAAGCGCTATCGCACTCGCACTCGAAATTCCTGATTCCACTTTGATCCTCGACGACCTCGGCGCGCGAAAATTGGCAGAAAATCTGGGACTGGAAATTACCGGCACCATCGGCGTCATCCTCAAGGCAAAAACTGATAACAAAATACCTGCGATAGCTCCTTTGTTGAGGGCGATCAGGAGAACCAATTTCCGACTGTCGCAACATGTAGAGGCCGAAGCACTACTTCTTGCTGGAGAATCTCTGGATTGAATTTTAGCGAGACAGAGATTTACCTTTATTCGCTTGGGAACGAAGTTTCCGCGATGAAGCTTGGGCTTGAGAATATTCGCAAACTGCTGACCGCTCTCGGGAATCCGCAAAATAACTATTTGAAGGTTCAGGTGGCCGGGACGAACGGCAAAGGCTCGGTTTGCGCGTTTCTTGATTCGATATGCAATCGGGCCGGCGTAAAGACTGGCACATTCACTTCACCTCACCTTGTTTCAATCACCGAACGAATTCGGATAGATACACGCGACATCAGCGAAGATCGTTTTGCAAAACATGCGACGGTTGTTCGGGAAACGGCCGAGAATATGCTTGCCAAAGGCGACCTCGAGTATCTTCCAACCTTTTTCGAACAAGTAACGGCGATTGCGTTGGTCGCCTTTGCAGATGCGAAAGTCGAGCTTGCGATCCTCGAAACCGGCCTCGGCGGACGGCTCGACGCAACGACTGCTGCAAACGCGGAGATCGCCGCGATAACGCGGATTGATCTCGACCATCAAGAATATCTTGGTGAAACGATCGAAGAAATCGCTGCGGAAAAAGCCGCAATAATAGCAGATCAAACAGAGTGCGTCGTTATCGGTGAGCAAACCGATTCGGTTATGGCGTTGTTGAAAGAGAGATGCCATGAGGTTGGCATTGCTCCATTTAGCGAACAAGGATATTCTGCCTGGACCGTTAGCTCTGCCGAAGGGAATCTCGTCAATATCGATCTGACTTTAGGAATATATCAACAAGCCGAGCTTGGATTAAAGGGCCGGCATCAGATAGAGAACGCGCAGACAGCTATTAACTTAGCACAGGCTCTTATTTACGAGTTCGTTATCTTTCCTTTTGACGATAAAGAATATTACGTAGTTGAAGGGCTGAGGATGGCTAAGCATCCGGGACGGCTTGAGTATCGGGGCAAGTATCTTTTCGATGGAGCCCACAACATCGGTGGGGCGAAAGCGCTTGCCGAGTATCTCTATGAATTTGAGAAGCGACAGATTACGCTTGTTTTTGGCGCGATGCGTGAAAAAAATGTGACAGAAATTTTAGATACACTCGCGCCGCTCGTCGAGAGAATTGTTTTCACCGAGCCGTCAAACACGCGGTCACTTTCCTACGTCGAAATTCTCGATCATTTGCCTGCCGAAATTTCGAGAAGACGGACGTTCGCGACGGACGCGGTCGTTAATGCCATCGACATCGCTGAGACTATTACGCCCGACGGTGATATTATTCTCGTCACCGGTTCGCTGTATCTGGTTGGCGAGGTGAAAAAGATTTTGCAATCTCAAATTTGAGATTTCAAATTTCAAATTTAAGATAGTTTCATGCACAAGTTAGTTTTGATACGCCACGGCGAGAGTCAGTGGAATAAGGAAAACCGCTTTACAGGTTGGAAGGACGTTGACCTTTCCGAAAAAGGCATCAAAGAAGCTCATGCGGCTGGTAAATTATTAAGAGCAGAAGGATTCACATTTGATGAGGCTTACACGTCAGTGCTAAAACGCGCGATCCGCACACTATGGATCGTCCTCGATGAATTGGACAGTGGGTGGATACCGGAAACAAAATCGTGGCGCTTGAACGAGCGGCATTATGGCGGACTGCAAGGCTTGAACAAAGCCGAGACCGCCGCTATATACGGTGACGAACAGGTTTTGATATGGCGTAGAAGTTACGACATTCCCCCGCCCGAGCTGGATGAAAGCGATGAGCGATATTTAGGAAATGATCCTCGCTATGCGGATGTGGAAAATTTTCCAAAGACCGAATGTCTGAAAGACACAGTTGCACGTGTGATTCCTTATTGGGAAAGCGAGATCGCGACGAAGATCAAAGCCGGTAAACGATTGATCATCGCTGCTCACGGCAACAGTTTGCGGGCGTTGGTCAAACATCTGGACGGCATCCCGGATAATGAGATCGTTAACCTGAATATTCCGACTGGCGTGCCGCTGTTCTATGAACTCGATGCAGATCTTAAGCCTCTGAAGAGCTATTACCTTGGCGATGCCGATGCCATCAAAGCCGCACAGGAAGCTGTTGCTAACCAAGGAAAAGCCAAGTAATGTGGCGAAAAGCCGTCTTTATCATTCTGGTATTGTTTTGCCTCAGCCCTTATGGCTCGGCGCCGGTCGCTTTGGCGCTTGGCCTCGCCCTTGCTCTCACGCTTGGTAATCCGTTCCCACAATTGACAGGCAAACGAGCCACCTACCTTCTGCAGGCGTCGGTTGTGATGCTGGGTTTCGGCATGAATCTTGAGGCTGTTTACAATGCCGGCAAGAGCGGCATAGCATTTATTGTTGCGGTTATTTCAAGTGCGCTGGTGCTCGGGTTTTTGTTTGGCAGGTTTCTCAAACTGCCCAAGCGAATCACGACGCTCGTCTCGACCGGCACAGCTATCTGCGGCGGCAGCGCGATTGCCGCGGTCGGGCCGGCGATCAAGGCCGAAAGCGATGAGATGTCTGTGTCGCTCGGCACGATCTTTGTTTTGAACGCGGTCGCGTTGTTCACGTTTCCGCTGATCGGCCATTCGCTCGGCATGTCGCAAAATCAATTTGGGATGTGGGCTGCCATCGCGATTCAGGATACGAGTTCCGTTGTCGGTGCTTCGTCTGCTTACGGGCCTGAGGCGCTTGCGGTCGCCGCAACTGTTAAGTTAGCGCGAGCGTTATGGATCGCGCCGATAGCTCTGGCGCTTGCATTTATCTTTCGCGAGAAAGACGCGAAAGCAAAGATCGTGATTCCGTGGTTCATCTTTCTTTTTGTGCTTGCCGCCGCGATCAGGACATTTTCTCCGGCTTTCATTTTCCCGAGTATGTTCGAAGGATTGGTCAATCTCGCCAAAGCCGGATTCACCGTTACGCTATTCCTGATCGGCTTGAGTCTTTCGCGCGAGATGCTAAAAAAAGTCGGCGTCAGGCCGTTTCTGCTCGGGGCGATGCTCTGGGTCGTGATCGCATCTGCGACTCTGTTCGCTGTGCTTCGCATTTTGGAGTGAAGCTTGGTAAAATACTCGTTTCGGATAGGGCCGGGATTTTCATCCGTAATGAGCATCAAGCAGATCACAGTCCGCGGCGCGCGGCAGCATAATCTAAAAAACATAGACGTTGACATACCGCGTGACAAGTTCGTGGTCATCACGGGTTTGTCAGGTTCGGGCAAATCGTCGCTCGCCTTTGACACGATCTATGCCGAAGGGCAGCGGCGTTATGTCGAATCGCTTTCTGCTTACGCCCGCCAATTTCTCGATCAACTCGAAAAGCCCGATGTTGATTCGGTCGAGGGCCTTTCGCCGGCAATTTCAATTGAGCAGAAAACCGTTTCGCGCAGCCCGCGTTCGACCGTCGGGACTGTCACGGAAATATACGATTTTCTTCGTCTCCTTTTTTCATCAATAGGCCAGCCTCATTGTCATCAGTGCGACGCGCCGATCACGCGGCAGTCGGTTGATCAGATCATAGCTGGCGTCGCCGATCTGCCCGAAGGCGAACGCGTGATGATCCTTGCGCCGATTGTTCGCGGGCGAAAAGGCGAGTTCAAAAAGGAACTCGAAAAGCTGCATAAGGACGGCTTTTTGCGTGCCCGCATTGACGGCGAGATACGTCAGCTTGACGAAGAGATAATTCTTGATAAAAGAAAAAATCATACGATCGAGGTCGTCGTTGACCGCCTGCTGATGAAAAACGGCGTCCGCGAACGGCTTGCCGAATCAGTAAAAACCGCGCTCAAACTTACGAGCGGTGCCGTGCTTGTTTCCATCATTGACGGCGAGGAAAAACTCTACTCCGAAAAGATGGCCTGCATAAATTGCGGCATCAATATCGCACCGCTTGAGCCGCGTTCGTTCTCGTTCAACTCGGCATACGGCGCCTGCAAACGCTGTCAGGGCATCGGCACGGTGCTTGAGATCGACGCGAACAAAATAGTTCCCGATCAACGTTTGCCCGCCGGCAAAATCGAATTTCTTAACGGCGCCGATAAAACCGGAGCGAGTTTTCTGCGTTCGGCTCTTATCGCGATCATCGAGAAATTCACCGTTGGCGATTCGCTCGAACCTCCAAAGAAACTCACCGCAGAGTCGCAGAGACGCAGAGTTAAAAAAAGGAAAGCCGGAGCGGTTATTGATTCTCCTGAAGCCAACGATTTGCTGGCGTTGCCTTTCCACGATCTTCCGCATGAGATCCGCGACGCTTTTTTTAACGGAACAAAGCGGCGGATGACGTTCCGTCACGGCGACTACAAATTTGAACGCGACTGGCGCGGTGCTTTGCGCGCGATGCGCGAGCGTATCGAAAATCCGCCGTCGGAAAAGATCCATGCCGCTCTCGAAGACCTCATTGCCCCGATGCCGTGTCCGTCGTGCGACGGCATGAGGCTGCAGCCGGAAAGCCTTGCGGTAAAGGTCGGCGGTCTTGGCATCGGCGCTTACACCGAGCTTCCGATTTCCGAATCAACCAAGAAGTTTGACGCGATCAAACTCAGCCCGCGTGACGAAAAGATCGCCGGGCTTGTGCTCAAAGAGATCACGGATCGCCTGCGCTTTCTCGATGCGGTCGGTCTCGGCTATCTGACGCTGAGCCGTTCGTCGGCGTCGCTTTCGGGCGGCGAAGGGCAGCGTATTCGTCTTGCTACGCAAATCGGATCGCAGCTTCGCGGCGTTCTTTATGTGCTTGACGAGCCGAGCATCGGGCTGCATCCGCGTGACAATATGCGGCTGCTCGATACGCTGCACACGCTTCGCGATCTTGGCAACACCGTGCTTGTCGTCGAGCACGATCAGGAAACGATCGAGCACGCCGATCATGTCATTGATCTCGGCCCGCTGGCCGGAACTCACGGCGGCGAGGTGATCGCGTTTGGCAACCCCAAAGACATCGAATCAAATCCCGATTCGCTGACCGGCAAATATTTGAGCGGCGAGCTGCAAATCGAAGTTCCCGATGTGCGGCGTTTGCCAAACGGCAATCGAATCAAGGTTAAAGGCGCTCGCGGCTATAACCTCAAAAACATTGATGCCGAATTTCCGCTTGGCCTGTTTACGGTCGTCACGGGCGTTTCCGGTTCGGGCAAATCAACGCTGGTCGAAGAGATCCTTTATCCCGCGCTTTACAAGCACGTTTACAGTTCCACTGTCGGCGGTGAACCGCTTGAGCATGACGCCATCGAGGGGCTCGATCTTGTTGACAAGATCATCGAGATTGACCAAAAACCAATCGGCCGGACACCGCGTTCAAATCCGGCGACTTTCACCGGGCTTTTTTCACCGCTGCGCGATCTGTATGCAATGCTGCCGGAATCGCGGACTCGCGGTTACAAGGCAGGCCGCTTTTCGTTCAACGTCAAAGGCGGCCGCTGTGAAGCGTGCGAAGGCGGCGGGTTAAAACGCATCGAGATGAATTTCCTGCCCGACGTTTACGTCACATGCGACGTGTGCCGAGGGCATCGTTATAACCGCGAAACGCTCGCCGTAAAATTCAAAGGCCTCTCAATTGCCGATCTACTCGATACGACGATCGAAGACGCGCTGCCGCTGCTCGAAAACATTCCCGCGATCAAAAAGATCCTCGAAACGCTGCTCGATGTCGGGCTTGGTTACATCAAAATCGGCCAGTCATCGACAACTTTGAGCGGCGGCGAGGCCCAGCGCATCAAACTCGCCAAAGAACTCTCAAAACGCGCGACGGGCAAGACGATCTACATCCTTGACGAGCCAACCACCGGATTGCATTTCGCCGACGTTCACAAACTCCTCGACGTCCTGCAAAAGCTCGTTGACACCGGCAACACCGTGATCGTCATCGAACACAACCTCGACGTTATCAAATCTGCCGATTACATCATTGACCTCGGCCCCGAAGGCGGCGCCGGCGGCGGTAAAGTCGTCGCGGCAGGAACGCCGGAAGAGGTCGCCCGCGTCAAAAAGTCCTACACCGGCCAGGCGTTGAAAGCCGTTTTGTGACACACTGTGACACAGTTTTTTTGTAAGGACGCATCGCAAACCCTTTATTTTGAATAAATTGCGAGGACTCAACCTTGTTCCGCTATGTTCCACCTTGTTCCACGGTGTTCCACTCGTGAGTGGGACACCGTAACCTATTCATTTCATTGAGGTTATGGCTGTATTTTTGCCCTGTTCCACGATTTTTGAAAAAAGTTCTAAAAAATCAAACTATTGAAAACATTGAGTTTATCGTTTTTCAACTGCCGGGAAGCTTGGGACACTTTTTTTGCCTAAATTTTCAAACAACTATCCGACTGGCGTTTCAGCTGTTTGAACGAGAAAGCGCAATCGAAAGCGTTGCAATGATAACACATTATTGCGATAATAGTCAAAAAAGTGTTTTTTTTGGTAGTGCATCAGTTTGAAATTCTCTTTTTATAAGAACCTCGTTTTTTCGCCTTTGGAAAGAAAGGTTCGGCAATTCGTAGTATATCCTCAATTTCCCAAAGTTTCGATGTGACACCAGCCGCCATAGCCGGAGTGCATCGCAACGATTTATGAATCCGGCAAAAGTTGTAATACATATAATGCAGAGCAATCGCGTGAGCATGGTTTTCGATCTTTTTGCTGAAACCGTTTGTCAGACGAGTAAAACGTCTCATGCTCATACGCATTGTTAGATTCTGTCTTTCGATGTAACTAGTCGAAACACTTTGCCGCGAGGATTACCCGTAATAAATTTACTAATTTATGCAACGGATAAATTTCCTACTTGCATCTAAGAATAGATGAGTGTATTATTTCATTCATGGAAGTGCAATATGGCGACAACCATTTGAAGTCGCTTGCTATTGACAAGACCTATAAGCCAAAAGGAATTTCGGCTGAATTACTGAGTAGCTACCGTAAGAGGATTACTCAGATGCAGGCCGCGCCCGACGAGAGAACATTACGGGCTTTGAAGTCATTGCACTTTGAAAAATTGAAAGGACGAGAGGACGAATATTCGATCAGACTTAACGATCAATGGAGACTAGTTTTTTCTTTTGATGAAAGCACTGTGCCGAAGAAAATCAAAATAAGCGGGATTGAAGATTATCACTAGGAAATGGAGATGAGTATGGCATACGAACAAATTGCAGAAGCATTTCATCCCGGCAGCTTTTTAGAAGAGGAATTGGAAGCGCGCGGTTGGAGTCAGCTAGACCTTGCAGAGATTTTAGGCAAGCCCGCGTCAGACGTTAGTCTGCTAATTACCGGAAAGCGTTCGATCACACCGGAATCCGCGATTGCTCTTGGTGATGCATTCGGCACGGGGCCGGAGTATTGGATGAATCTTGAGACGGCCTATCAACTATCTCAAGCCGAATCCAAGAATGCTCATGTAGCCGAACGCGCCGCGATCTATGAACATTATCCTGTTCGAGAATTGGTGAAACGGAGATGGATATGTGCAACTCAAAACGTCGAAGAATTGAAAACACAGATACTTGCATTTTATGGCAAGTCATCGCTCACGGACCCGTTTAACTTTTATTGTGCCGAACGTAAAGCAACATCATATTTGGAAGATAACAACATGTATCAAGATGCGTGGTTGGCAAGAGCGCGCAATCTTAGTCCGGCTGTGCAGGTGGTTGCAAAATTTTCTCAGTCGAAATTAAAAGCATGTATCTGCAAGCTGAAAAAACTCATGCATGAGCCGAATGAGATTCGACACATTCCAAAGGTTCTCGCAGAAGCAGGAATCCGGTTGGTTGTTGTCGAAACACTTCCCAAAACGAAGATCGACGGCGCGACATTTTGGCTAGGCACAAAAAAAGATAAGCCGGTCATTGTTATGTCATTACGTTACGACCGCATTGATAATTTTTGGTTCACTCTCTTCCATGAATTAAGTCACGTTGCGAACGGTGAAGGAAAGGAAACGCCAATCATTGATGAGAATCTACTGAGCGATGAGCCAACGGATAAGCCTGACTCTGAGCATCGCGCGGACGCTGATGCTGAACAGGCCTGTGTGGAACCTGCGGAGTTAGATAGTTTTGTTCTTCGCACTCATCCATATTACGTTGAATGGAAGGTTCAAGGCTTCGCATCAATACAAAAGGTTCATCCCGGTATCGTAGTTGGACAATTACACCATCGCTACTCACGTTCTGGACGCGGCTTGCCGCACTCACA
>JAYVFJ010000337.1:0-11962 GCA_043773225.1 Chloracidobacterium sp. | reverse complement strand
GAATGTATCGCCCTTGCTTACGCGCGGGCTTGTGCATTAAAATGAAAGTTTGGCGTCAGTTGCAAAATTTTAAGAGAGACCAATAGGAAATGAGCACAGGAACAGAAACAACGGCAGCATCAGAGGGGCTTCGCGGCGTCGTCGCGGCACAGAGCGCGATCGGCGACGTAAACGGCGAAGAAGGCATTTTAATTTATCAGGGCTATGACATCCACGATCTGGCCGAGCATTCGACGTTTGAGGAAGTCGTATTTTTGCTTTGGAACGGACGTCTTCCGAAAGCTGGCGAGCTTGCCGCTCACAATGCTGAAATTCGTGCGAATTACGAAATTCCGGCTGAGGTCGTCGCACTTTTGAAGCAGTATCCGATGGACGCCGATCCGATGGATGTCCTTCGTACCGCAGTTTCGTCACTTGATTTTTTTGACAAGGACGGTCACGGCACCGACCGCGAGCACGCTATGAAAGCCGCGATAAAACTGACCGCTCAGATCGGAACAATCGCCGCCGCCTGGGATCGCATCCGAAACGGAAAAGACATAGTTGCACCCGACCACACTCTGAATATTGCCGAGAATTTTCTATACATGCTCCGCGGCGAACGGGCTGACGCCGATGAATCTCACATGTTCGATGTGTGTTTGATTTTGCACGCCGATCACGAGTTGAACGCTTCGACGTTTACAACCCGCGTCGTCGCCGGAACTTTGGCTGATATTTATGGGGCTGTAACGGCAGGCATTGCGGCTCTTGCCGGCCCGCTGCACGGTGGCGCGAATACCAACGTGATGAAGATGCTCATCGAGATTGGCGAGCCGGAAAAGATCGACGCATGGGTCGAAAAAGCGCTAGAGGAAAAGCGCAAGATCATGGGCATCGGCCACGCAGTTTACAAAACCGAAGACCCGCGCGCGACATGGCTGCGTAAATATTCCAAGCACATGGCCGAGAAAAAAGGCGTGTCGAAATGGTTCGAGATGTCACAACGCATCGAGCAGTTGATGCACGAGAAAAAGGGAATGTTCCCAAATGTGGATTTCTATTCCGCCTCGACCTATTACCTGATGGACATTCCGCTCGACCTCTACACGCCGATCTTCGCCGTCAGCCGCATCGCCGGCTGGACAGGCCACATTCTCGAACAATACGCCAACAACAAACTAATCCGCCCCCGCGCCGAATACATCGGGAAGCGCGATCTGAAATACGCGCCGATCAGCTAGAGATGATCCCTTACAAAACTATTTTCGCAGAGTTGGAAGATAAAAAGATAGCCTATCTTATTGCGGGTGGTTTTGCGGTTAATTTTCATAATGTACAAAGATCGACAGTAGATCTTGATTTAGTTCTGCATTTAACTGAGTCAAATATTATTAATTTTGTCGGTATTATGAAAGGCCTTGGTTTTGCGCCTCGATTGCCGGTCAGGCCGGAGGATTTTGCCGATCCTAAAATTCGTCAATCATGGATCAAAGAGAAAAACATGCTGGTCTTCTCTTTTAATCACAAGAGCAATCCGCTGGAAGTTATCGATATTTTTGTTGAAGAGCCAAAGCCTTTTATCCAGCTGTTTAACAACAGATTAGAAGTTCCATTTGGCGATATTACTCTAAAAGTCGTCGGGAAAGCCGACTTAATAGAGATGAAAGAAAGAGCGGGAAGACCCAAGGATCTGTATGATATTCTTGAGTTGAAAAAACTAAGTTAGTTTGTGGCTTACACATGAGCAAAAAATCCATCACCAAACCAACCGACAGTCATACTCAAGAAACTACCGGTAACTTCGAAAAATTTGAAAAGCCTTACTGGGGCGACACGCCTAAACTCACCCCGGATCAGATCGTGGAATGGCTCGAAGGACACAGAGAAATGATGATGGTAATAAAACAGTCGGCCAGTTTCTCGAAACTTGAGAGATAGTAAAAACCTAAGAGCGGGGGTAAACCCGCGTTCCTGACTGCAATTGATTAAAATAATTTGTTTTTTCTTAGCTTGAGAAATAATCAACTTGAAAGGAAATTGAGAAACATAAAACAGGGCAGTCAGAAAGGTGGGATCTGCCCCCGCTCTTTGTTCGTCTTTAATACAAACATATTGCTCTAACGGGGCAAAAGCCAGAGAACTGCTTTTCAGCATCTTCCGATCAGTTGCACCGATAAAATATTGACCTTTATGTGCCACATTTCGTATAATGTGTTGGGATCTGTATTTTCCTTGGCATTTAGCCTTCGGTCTTTGATTTTGACTTTTTATTTTTGACTTTTAACTTTAACCCCGTGTCCCAACGAAGATCGCGGCGTTCCAATAACGGGGAGCGCGGTAAACTAACTGTTTACAGGGTTTACGGATTTTGTTACAAGATGCAGCTTTTTTTTTCAAAAATCGTGGGACAGAGACATTTTTGCTATGTTAACTCACTTAGATACAGCATTTAGCGTGTTCCACTTGCGATGTGGGACACTTTGGGACACTTTGGGACACTTTTGCCGGATGCGAAACCGCGCGATACAATTGAGCGTATTAAATGTCAGAAATGACCGCAGAATAAGGAGCCTGAAATGATCAAAGGATTAATGTCCATTGCCTCGATTTTTATCATTATCGTGATTGGCAAGATCGTAATTGTCGCACAAACAGATATGAAACCACCCGTTGCTAAGAAGGAACCGAAAATATTGAAGATCCATGGTTACGAGATCACGGATAATTATGCGTGGATGCGTGACCGGAATGATAAAAAGGATCCGGCGATCATTGATTATCTCAATGCCGAGAACACCTACACCGAGTCGTTCATGGGACAGCATAAAGGTTTTACCGACAGCCTTTACAACGAAATGCTCGGACGCATAAAGCAGGACGATACTAGCGTGCCGTATAAATTTGGCGATTATTGGTATTTCACAAAAACGGAAGAAGGGAAGCAGTATCCCACATATCTTCGCAGCAGTTCAAAGGACGGCAAGGATGCTGAAATTCTGCTCGACCAGAACGAGATGGCAAAGGGATATAAGTATTTTTCCGTCGGCGATTTTTCGCCTAGCGACGACGGAAATTTTCTGGCATTTTCCACCGATACGACCGGTTACAGGCAATACACGCTTCAGATCAAGGATCTCAGAACGGGAAAAATGCTGCCCGACAAGATCGAGCGAACTACTTCGTCCGAGTGGTCGAATGACGGCAAATATATTTTTATCGGGCAGGAAGATCCGGTCTCAAAACGCTCGGACAAAATCTGGCGGCACACGGTTGGGACTGACAAGAACGAACTTGTATTTGAGGAAAAGGATCTGCTTTTCGATGCCGGCGTTGTCCGGTCGCGGGACCGCAAGATGATGTTTATCGGCTCGATCGCAAAGACGATGCGCGAATTTCGTTATCTGTCGTCGGATGATCCGCTTGGCAATTGGAAAGTGATCTCGCCTCGCCGCGAAGGGCACGAATACGCGGCTGATTTTGACGGCGGTGAGTTTTTCATCACGACGAACAAGGATGCGGAAAACTTTAAGGTTGTGCGGGCGCCGGCAAACGATCCGGGTGAAAAGAATTGGACGGATTTTATCGCATACAATCCGGCGATCAAGATCGAGAGTATCAGTTTTTTCAAGGGCTATGCAATCGTGTCTGAAGTCGAGAACGGCCTCGAATACCTGCGTGTGATCGATCTAAAGAAAAAGCGCGGGGAAAAAAGGATTGAAACGCCCGAGGATGTTTATACAATAAACCTCGCGAACAATCCCGAATACGAAACGCCGTTCATTCGATACACTTATGCGTCGATGATAACGCCGATTTCGACTTACGAATTCGATTTTGCTACACGAAAAAGCACGCTGATTAAACAGCAGGAAATCCCGAGCGGCTACGACAAAACCAAATACGAAACGACACGCGTCTGGGCGACGGCACGCGACGGCGTCAAGGTGCCGATCATCGTAATGATGAAAAAAGGAACAAAGCTTGATGGAAAATCGCCGATGCTGTTGTATGCCTACGGTTCGTATGGCGCGTCGATGACGCCGGATTTCTCGACAGCCAGGCTCAGCCTCGTTGACCGCGGAATGATTTATGCCATTGCCCAAATTCGCGGCGGCGGCGAGCTGGGCGAAAAATGGCGGCTCGACGGCCGGATGTTCAAGAAGCTGAATACGTTTCACGACTTCATTGATTCGGCAAAATGGCTCCAGGCTAATAAATACAGTTCTGCCGACAGAATGGTGATCCATGGCGGCTCAGCCGGCGGTTTGCTGATGGGAGCGGTCGTGAATATGTCGCCCGGGACGTTTCACGCCGCGATCGCACAGGTTCCGTTTGTGGACGTCATGAATACGATGATTGACGAAACACTCCCTCTCACTACCGAAGAGTGGATCGAATGGGGCAACCCGCGTGACGATAAAAAGGCATGGGATTATATGATCCAATATTCGCCCTATGAGAATGTCAAGGCGCAGAAGTATCCGAATATGCTCGTCGAGACCTCGCTCAACGACAGCCAGGTAATGTATTGGGAAGGCGCCAAATGGGCCGCAAAACTGCGGGATATGAACACCGGCAAAAACGTGATCCTGCTAAAGACAAACATGGGCGCCGGCCACGGCGGAGCTTCCGGACGTTATGACAGGCTGAAAGAAATTGCTTTCGACTATGCTTATGCGTTGACGCAGGTAGGTATTACGAAATAGTGAATGGTGCTTTGTAGGACTAAATGTAAATACTCAGCCAACTGAATGGTTCTAGAACAAGGAAAAGGCCGGAGCCCGACCTTTTCCTTGTTCACATCCAATTGAAAGATAACTACAAGTAATCAGTGCATTTTTGATGTGTTATCACCCACAAGTAAGTTCTGTGCCTGAGCACGATCTACGTCACCTATCAATATACCGGCATTGCGGGCACTCCTGTCACTGGTTATTGTGCCTGTGCCTAGGACCGCACCATCGGTTTGCAATCCCAAGAGCGTAGCAGTGTTTATGAATATCGTACCGCCGCCCATTGCCGTAGCATTGCTGGTCATCACATTTTTGTTCATTGTGATGCCAGTTCCGTAGTTCGTATTAAGAGCCGGGACGCCGGATGTATAGGTAACCCCGGACTCAAACCAGTAACCGTTCTTATAAGAATTTTGAAACGTATTCGCTATCGACACGCCTTTCAGATAGGTGTTGTTTGTCAGGATGCCTTGCGCCCAGGGAAACGTGGTCGTGGCGATCGTGCTCGATGCCGTCGGCACGGCCAGTCCCGTTTGAAGCAAGGTCGTCCCTTGAGTGAACGTATTAAAATCGGTGGTAAATTTATAGATGCGCCCAAGCGCGACGGAGCCGTCAATGTTTAGTTGTCCCGCACCCTGTTCGAGCATATTCTTCCCGTTAAAAGGTTGAGCTGAGTATATGAGCAACATTTTAGCCATTGTCGGTGTGAGTTTCGGATTCATTTGGAAGAGCAACGCCGCTGCTCCTGAAACCATTCCAGTTGACATCGACGTGCCACTCAAATACATGACATCGTTAGTGTCGCCGGCGAGGTTCATCGCGGGTTCCATCAAGCTTGGTTTCTGCGTGTATAAGTAACTTGAATCTTTGGCCTTAGCAGCGACAATATTGTTTCCGGGAGCAACAACGTCCGGTTTGATGACATCGTCAAATATCAGCGTACCGCTTCCATTGGTATAGCCGCTACGCGTCGGTCCATTCGAGCTAAAAGTGCTCATTATGTCATCACCCCGTGCGTCGGTACCTAGACTGTTTGACGCACCAACCGTTAGCACGGACGGATCGTTACCAGGTGAGTGGATCATGCCGTACACTTTCTGGCCAGACGTGTCTTGTCCGTTGTTACCGGCTGCACCGACGACGAGAATACCGGCTGCGTTAAGGTTCTGAGTCTTTCGGCAAAGCGGATCATTTGTCCAGGTGTCGATCGCCGGGGTTCCGACGCTCATATTTGCAACGCGAATGTTATAAGTCGTCTTGTTGGCGAGGATCCAATCCATCGCACTGAGCAGGGCTGAGGTCGTGCCGACGCCCAAGCCATCTAAAACCTTAAGATTGATGATCTTGGCATTATAAGCGATGCCTCGGTAAGCATTGGTATTGCGCGAAGAGCTGCCGGCAGCGAGTGACGCGACGTGCGTTCCATGGCCATAGTCGTCGTCGGTTGACGTGACTCCAGGAACAAAACTCTGGCTGTATGCGAGCCTTCCAGCCGTTCCATCAAGAAACGCTCTCTGAGATGCATAGATGCCTGAGTCGAGCATAGCGATCCCGACACCGGTTCCATCCAAGTTATATGCCGCTGTTCTTCCATAGGATTTTGGTTGCGAACGCATTTGGGTCGCGCCCGTGGTCGTCTCGATATGACCTAGTGATCCTACCTTTCGGTCAGGCGAAGCGTAATTGATTAGCCCGCTTGTAGAGAGAGAATCCAGAGCCGACAGTGGCAGATCGACAACCAGTGTATCTGTGCTGCCGATACGATTGGTAATTCGTGCCTGGCCACTGGCTAATAGCGAGCGAAGCTCCACATTATCCGCATCTTTTGCTTGCAGAATAACATCAACGCGTGTATTGCCGCTTGGGTCGTTTGCCATCATTTCGCGAAGGTCGGACGAAATATTGTCGCCGCGAAACTCAATTTCCTCGTTTGTTTTGTCTGCCATTACGTTAGTTGCGGACCCGCCATCGGCTGTAACGAGGACGCCTTGAAAATACGCCGCGATCTCTGGTTGAGCTTCGATCTGCTCGGCATAAGCTGCGGACGAGCTACCGCCGATCATGTCGAGTTTGCCTTCGGAAACCGCCTTGAAAAGATCTGTTGCTGCGGCTCGTGAGCCGACAAAATTGGTCAACTCATTGATATATAGAATTGTCTGTCCCTTTGAGGCAACTGCATCAGTAACGATCGAATCGACGATTTGGGCGACATCATTTGCGGAATGCGCATTTGAAAACAGAACATCCGTTTCGATCTTAAGTATCGACTTGCCGGCAAGAGCCTTAGGCACATTACCTTTGGCGATCCTTAACGCAAGCTGCTCGACGACGGTTTCCTGAACCGCTTTGTCCTCGTCGATGATCACAGGCTGACGAACACCACCTTCGGCTAACGCGTTGATGAGACGGAGCGTCTCATTTTCAAAGCTTAGGTTTTCACGCAATCTTCCTTCACGGCCTAGCTGCGTCAAATCCGTGGTGTATTTCGCAGTTGCGTTTGAGACGGCGACTGGGTTGTTACCGCGAAGTGCATTTACTGCGAATACATTTGTAAAAACAAACGACGCAAGTATCGAAATTGCTGCAAATCGTCTTGTCGTCGTGAAACCGAATACTGAAATCTTCATCTAATTAGCTCCTTCTTGGGCAAAAACTTTATGGCATATGCCTTCGGCCTTCCTTATACAAGTATCGTGCCAATTGAGTAAACGAAGTAATAATATGGGTTAGCGGGGGTACCGGGTTATCCTGTGACCGACTGATGCAGTCAGACTGAATGACCGAGCCGGTCAAGTTGAATGAATTGTCACCACAGTTTCATTCGGTTTTTTCACGTTCATTTTTCACAGAGTCCTATAAATACAGATATAGGACGTTACTTCGTCTATTTGGCACGCCCTTTGCAATATATGCTGCGGCTTTGCCCCGCCAAAATTCGTTGGTCGGCTACGGAATCCCGGTTGGCGATTAAAACAGCCGGGGAACATTGATATTGATTTCCCTTTTGGGGTGGTGGCCCGAAAGGGATGGTGGCGAAAAGGCGCGAAAGCAGAAATGCTTTCGCGCTTTTTCGTTGATGCATGACTTAAATCAACCCGCTCAAGCCTCACTAAAGATTTATGTTGAAAAAAAATGACTTTTAGCCCATAATACTTGTAGGCCGACGACTCGACGGCTTATTCCTCAAAGCCAGCCACGACACTTCTACCAATCCTGTTACGTTTTTTGCCCTTGTTATTGACACGGATGGACTCCAAAGAAAAAAAGATAAACTTCTTACTGCTTATATTATTGCCGGTTGCTCTCGCCGCAGTCGTTTGGGCACTCGGCGGCCTGTCGTTGGAGCGCGTGGATGCGGGCGTCATAACGTTGGCTGCTCTTACAGTTTTTTGCAGCATATATCTGCGTATCCAGCTTCCACGGGTAAACATACACGTCACGATTTCCGATGGCCTGATCATCCTTGCGATGCTTTTATACGGCGGCGAGATCGCGGTACTTATTGCCGTGATCGAGACGACTTTTGCTGCATTAAACCTGTATCGCAAGGGCTTGACGCTCAAGCCGAGAACTATAGTCACAAACATTGTTATTGCGACTATTGCAGTATTTTCAGCATCAAAAGCTGTGTCGTTAATTTTCGGCCCGACCGACGTGATCCTGCAGCGAAATGATTTTACGAGCTTTGTTTGGCTGCTGGCCGTGATGACGCTGACGATGTTCACGGTGAATTCAGTTTTGGTTGCCGTATTTTCCTCACTAAAGAACGACCTTTCATTTTGGGCAGTTTGGTTTGAAAACTGTGCTGACGCTTTGATAATGTTTGTTACCGGCGGTGTCGTCGCCGGGATCATTGTCAAGGCACTTGAACAGATCAACTTATTTTTGTTTGCCGCCGTTGTCGGTTTCTTTGGGATCATATTCCTAACGTTCAGACGATTTGTCGAGGACGTCAAAAAGACGGTCGAAAAAGCAAAAGAGGCCGAACGCGAGCGTGCCGAACAGGCCGAACTACATATCGCCGAGCTTCAGCATTATGTCGGCGAATTGGAACGCAGCGGCGAAGCGCTGCAGGAAAGCCACGAGAACTTTCGCCACGCGGCCTATCATGACGGATTGACCGGCCTGCCCAACCGCAACTTTTTTATTGACACGCTCAAAGGGCTTTTGCAGCAAAGCCGTGAAGATTCCGAGAGCAACTTTGCGGTTCTTTTCCTCGATCTCAGAAACTTTAAGACGATCAATGACAGTTTGGGCCACTCGCTGGGTGACCGTCTTATCAAGAAGGTCGGCAAGCGACTTTCGGGCCTGGTCCGCGAAGACGATGTGGTCGGGCGTTTCGGCGGTGACAAATTCGGCATCATCCTGACTGACCTTCTCAGCAAAGAGGAAGCGACCGCGTTTGCCGACCGTCTCGCCAAACGGCTCGCTGAGCCATACACGCTCGAGGGCCGCCAGGTTTTTACGAGCGCCAAGATCGGAATCGCTTACGGCAATTCAAAATACCCGGAAGCCGAAGACATCCTGCGCGACGCCGACATTGCAATGTATTACGCCAAAGATAACGATGACAATTACGTTATCTTCGATCAAAAGATGCACATACGCGCGGTGACGCGTTTGCAGCTCGAGACCGACCTCCGGTTTGCGATCGAGCGTAATGAATTCGAGCTATATTATCAACCGATCATTAGTCTTGACGACGCGTCGCTGACTGGTTTTGAGGCACTCGTCCGATGGAATCACCCGCAGCGCGGCCTTGTTCCGCCATACGAATTTATACCGATCAGCGAGAGCACCGGACTGATAATTCCGATGACGGTTCAGATCCTGCACTCTGCCTGCAAGCAGATCGTTCAGTGGCAGGAGCGTTTTCCGAGCGGCAACCCATTAAGTATGGCCGTCAACCTTTCGGGCAAGCACTTTGGCCATCCGGCTCTCGTCGAACAGATCAAGACAGTGATCTCGGAAACCGGCATCGACCCGGCTAACCTCAAACTCGAGCTTACCGAAAGCGCCGTCATGGACAACGCCGAAACCGCGATTCTGATGCTAAAACAGATCAAGGAAACCGGCGTTCAGATCAGCATTGACGATTTTGGAACCGGTTATTCGAGCCTGAGTTACCTGCACCGTTTTCCGATCGATCTGCTAAAGGTTGACCGATCTTTCGTCGGAGCGATGGAAGAAAACACCGAAAACGGCGAGATCGTCCGAACGGTTATTGCACTCGCCAAAGCTCTCAATCTCAAAGTCGTCGCCGAAGGCATCGAGAGCATTCACCAATTTCACCAACTCCGCATCCTCGGCTGCGAATACGGCCAGGGCTACCTTTTCTCAAAACCGCTGCAAGTCGCCGACATCGAACGCATGCTATCAGAAAAACCCCGCTGGCAAAACGTCTTGCCGTCACCAACAGTCCCGATCATCCCGCCCGATCACGACATTACGCATCACCATTTGGCTCAGTAGAGATTGAATTGAAAGTTGAGAATGGAGAATTTACCGGAATTCTCCATTTTTCATTTTCAAATTGAGCTATCTGTTCCAACTGTCCCGCGTGTCTCGAATGTCCCACATGTCCCACGCCCTTGTGGGACAGGCTAACTGTTGCTAACAATAATGTTACAGCTCGATTTTAGCCTTGTCCCACGTTTTTTGCGAAAAAAGTTTGAAAAAAACAAACTATTGAAAACATTGAGCTTATCGTTTTTCAAACGCCATGAAGCGTGGGACAAGTCTCTTGCGTTTCAAGCCAAACGACACATCTTATCTGCTGGTTTTCGTATGTCAAATATCTGTAAATAAGCAAACCGATCATAGCAAATATTTGCACAAACGTCAAGATATTTTATGTGTGCAACGCTGAAAATCTCACTACTTAGCCGTCGAAGACGGTGAAATATTAGTAGCCAATATCACAAGATGTGGGAGCAAATGCACAAGCCCGCGTGTTAACAAGGGCGATACACGAAACACAACCTTGAATGTATCGCCCTTACTTACGTGCGGGCTTGTGAAATAGCAGAACCGTCGAAGACGGTGACATATGCCGCGTGTTTCACACGCTCGGATCATTTAACGCACATAACCCCATGTTCCGCTGACGCTTCACATGGGGCTGCAAATTATTCCGTCCGCTCCGCAGACTCAAAATCCGCATTCCTCGCTCCTTATCCTTTTGCTTTCTGTGGAATGTGAAAATGACAATAGCGCGGGGGCAAGCCCGCCTTCCTTACTGTTCTGGATTGACTTGCATTTGTTTATTTGAACTTGCACAATTTTCAGGGTGGCAAGTAAGAAGACAAGACAATCAAGCGCAGTCTGGAAGGCGGGCTTGCCCCCGCTCTTTTGCGGCAAACTCGCTGCTTGGCCCAGCGCCAGCCACGTCGAACGCGCCTCAAGAATAAAGCAACAACACCGTAAATAGTATTTAGAGGAATGGCCATTTGACTAAACGAATACGAATCTTTTTTATCAATTGTCCATCTCTCGCAATAGATGCAGCATCTTTTCTGTTGCTTGCGCAAAACAAAGTTCAGAATGCTATTCAGTTTGAAGTAATTCACTATTGGATATTTAGTGATGCTAGCCCTGTAAAGGTGGATCATCTTCGGGGAAGAATTCTGTCTTGGCGGGCAGAAAAACAACACCTCGGAATTAAATGGATGGAGCCAAAGTTTCGAACGATGCACGACCTTCGTGTTGCACCGGAATTTGGAATCGAGTTAAACCTCACGAACTGGCGATCAGTGTGCAAAAAGGCTATTTCAGATTATGACACTTGGTTTTCTAAGTGTGGTTACAACACCTATGATGCTTTCGACTCGCCCGCCATTGTTATTACTGAAACGCCTCTAAAGGGCAGGTACATTTCCTATACAGGGGAGAATATAGCTCTCATAAGTGCCGCATATTGGAAGGAATTCTTCGCTCCTGGATCGGCTCTTGAATTCATACTAGCCGCTGTGCAACGAGCAGCGCTCCGACTTTGCTTTGGCACAAAAATTGGCAGTCATTACCCGACACGAGGTTGTTTGTGGGATTTTCATTGCCATCAACCAGACGCAAAAATTTCTGGATTTCTTGGTTTTCTTTGCGAGACATGTAGCAATGGCCTAAAAGGGAACGCGTCCCCCGAAGAATACTTGAGGTGGTCTAATTTAGCCGGACACGAAACTCTCTGTAAAATGGGAGTATGAAGAAATATGATGATGAATTCAAACGGGAAGCAGTGAGGAAGGTAT
>JAYVFJ010000336.1:0-10025 GCA_043773225.1 Chloracidobacterium sp. | reverse complement strand
CTCGGCATCAAGCCTGAGTCTCATTCCGATCAACCTGCTTTTTATGTTTCTAAATACATGGCGGCTGCGGGCTACGACGTTATTCCCGTACCCGTTTACTATCCTGATGTGACGGAAATCCTCGGGAGAAAAATTTACCGTAACCTAGCCGAGATTCCCGGCGAGATCGATCTTCTGAATATTTTCCGCCGCTCGGAAGATATACCAAAGCACACGCAGGAAATTCGCGCGAAAAAACCGAAAGCCGTTTGGTTTCAACTCGGCATTCGCAACGACGACGTTGCCGAACAACTCGCAAAAGCCGGGATCAAGGTTGTCCAGGACATGTGTTTAATGGTCGAGCATCGGGCGCTGATCCGCTAAAAATCTACTTTCGCGCCGCGACACGTTTTCCATCCGTCCCAGTGCGAAACTGTGCAACTTCTTCAGGCGTGAGCGGGCGGCTTGCTCCGACGGCCAAGTGCCGGTCGGCGATCGGGCCGATTGCGGTGCGTTTGAGTTTGACGACCGAGTGGCCGATGGTGTCGAACATTTTTCGGATCTGCTGGTTGTGTCCTTCGTGCAGAGTGACCTCATACCAGCCGTTTTTGTCGGTTGGTTTTAATTCTTTGATGTCGGCGGGTGCGGTTTTGAAACCGTCTTCGAGCACAACGCCGCGCCGCAGTTTGTTGATAGCGACCGTTGTCGGCAGGCCTTTTACTTTGACCTCATAGACCTTTGGAATCGTTTTTGACGAAGATACAAAGTTGGTAAACTCGCCGTCATTGGTCAGGATGATCAGCCCCTCGGTGTTGTAATCGAGGCGTCCGACGGGATGCAGGCGGCCGCGTCCTTTTACAAGATCGATCACGAGTTTTCTCCCTTCGGGATCGGCGGCGCTGGATAAATACCCTTTGGGTTTATTGAGCAAAATATAGACGTTTGAACGGTTTTGCAGTTTGGTATTTATCAGCCGCCCGCGAACCTTTATGTGATCTTTTTCGGGGTCGGCTTTGGTGCCGAGAGTGGTCACGATCTCTCCGTTTACGGTCACGTCTCCGGCCGTTATCAACTGTTCCGAAGCACGCCGCGAAGCGATGCCGGCTTGGGCGATTAATTTTTGTAGTCTTTCCTGCATAAGAGCCATTGCCCCACAAAGGCACGAAGGACACAAAGAAACCAAAAATACTTTGTGCTCTTTGTGCCTTTGTGGTGAAAAATTATTGAACCAAATCCTCGAAGTCCTCGATTGACGGCAATTCTGACAAATCTTTCAAACCGAATTGGATCAGAAAATCTTTTGACGTGCCGTATTGCATTGGGCGTCCGACGGTTTCTTTGCGGCCCTTTGCGACGATGAGGCGTTTGTCGAGAAGCGTTTTTATTGCCGAAGCCGATTGCACGCCGCGGATTTCGAGGATTTCGGGGACGGTGACCGGCTGCTTGTAGGCGATGACGGCGAGAGTTTCTAGCGACGCTAGCGAAAGTTTTGCTGACGGTCGCGTCTTTAGGAATTTGCGGACTTCCTCGTGAAACTCTGTTCGAGTCGAAAGCTGCCAACCGCCGGCAATCTCGCGGATCTGCAATCCGCTCTCACGCGATTCGTATTCGCGCGTTAGTTCTTCGACAGCAGCCTGAACGCTCTCGCGGTCTTCTTCTAAAACCTCGGCGAGCAGTTTCGCGGTGATCGGTTCGTCGGCGACAAAGATCAATGCCTCGGCCAAAGCCATCAGTTCGGCCGGCGTTCTTGTTTTTTGCTGTGCAGTTCCTTCGCTCATAAATGAAACAACAGATTAACACAGATTAACACGGATAAGCATTAGATAAATCTGTGTTCATCTGCGTTAATCCGTTGTTAAATTTTCCTCAAAATAATATCTCCGAACGTCTTGCTTTGCAGCAATTTCACAGCCTCGGTACGGACGATCTCAAGCACCGCGATGAACGCCGTCACTAGCTCGCGTTTTGAGTGCATTTCCTCGAAGAATTTTAGCAGGCTCAATTCGGTTTCTTCAAAAATTCGTCGTTTGAGATTTTTTATCATGTCGGCGAGCGAGATCTCTTCGCGGTGGATCTCCATTTTTATTTCGTCAACGTGACGGGCGACGATCTTTTGAAAAACGGTTAGCAAATCAAAAACTGAAGCGTCGATCTCGGCGTTATTATCGTCCGATTCGATCGGGCCGCGAGTAAAAACAGCTTCTTCGATAGTTGAGCGTTCGTGAAGCATTCCGGCGGCGGATTTGAATTTTTCATATTCGAGCAGGCGATCGATAAGCTCCCTACGCGGATCGTCGATCTCCTCATCTTCTGCGGCTGTTGGATCGCGCGGCAGCAGCATTTTTGATTTGATCTCAATCAGCGTCGCGGCCATGACGAGAAAATCGGCCGCAACGGAAATATCGAGACGCTTTATCAGTCGGATATATTCGAGATATTTCTCAGTGATGCGGGCGATCGGAATGTCGAAAATATTGGCCTGCTCCTGCTTGATGAGAAATAAAAGAAGATCGAGCGGGCCGGCAAAATCGCCGATCTTGATCTTCAATTCGTCACTCGAACCGCCGACGATCTGCGCAGTCTCTTTATGAAAGTCGAAATTGAATTGTTCCAGTTGTTCTTGTGCTGCCGGCATTTTATTCACTTCCAATTAACAATTAACCAATTTACAATTAACAATCTATTTTACGGCATATTGTTTTAGGTCTTCGAGCCTGACGATTTGAAGAGCCGATTCGTGCGTGGCTTCGAGATCGACCATCGGGGCCATGCCGTCTTCGAGCGCCTGCTGCCAGCGCGTTACACAAAGACACCATTTGTCGCCGTCCTTTACGCCGGGAAAAGCATACTGCGGCATCGGCGTCGAAAGGTCGTTGCCGACAGATTTCGAATAAGTGAGGAAATCTTCAGTCGCCAAAATGCAGACCGTGTGACGTCCTGTGTCATCAGCACCGGTGCGGCAATAGCCGTCGCGGTAAAAGCCGGTCATCGGATCGGTGCAGCACGACTTTAGTTCGCCGCCGATGACGTTTTTTGGTTTTGGGTAATGGCCGTTGCCGTTTGTTATGCTCATCTTGTTATTTTCACCACAAAGACACGAAGGACACAAAGCAAAAAAAATATCTTTGTGTTCTTTGTGCCTTTGTGGTTAATCATCGGATCAGTTCCAAAGCCTTTTCAATCGGCCTTGCCAAGACGGCTTTGTCGCCAACTTCGACAATAGGCCTTTGGATCAAATTTGGATCGGCGACCATAGCTTTGATAACTTCGGCGTCGGGCGTTTGTTCTGTAATGCCTGCGGCAGCCGCGCCGCGTGCGAGTTTTATTGGCCGCAAACCGGTCTTTGCAATAAGCTCTCCGAGATTTTTCTCGGTGAACGGCTCGTTGAAATAATTGACCTTGTCATAATCAATGCCGTTTTCACGAAACAGCGTTGCCAGATTGCGGCACGTCGTTCAGGTCGGTTTTTCGTAAACTGTAATTCGATTTGTCATAAGCTAAATTCACGCGAATGCCATTGCCGGCATCTCAATCTCAACGCTTGTCAGAATGTCGTTGGCCGAGATTTCGTCGGTTTCGAGCAAGTATGAGTTGAGGCTGCGTGGTTTGGGCAGTTCCTCACCGTTTTCAATCATGCCTTCTAAATGAAACTCGATTGCCGAGGTCATTTCTGCAACGGTCTTTTCAACCGTTTTGCCTGTTGCGATACATCCCGGCAAATCAGGCGTGTATGCCGAATAATTGTCTGCACCTTTTTCGATAATAACGAGAAACTTGGTTTTCATGATTAACACTAACTATTTTAGACCTGCCTGACAAAAAATGCTACGCGCTGTTTTGGGATGAACATCATCGCCCGGATGTCCGGCGATAGTAACGGTTCCTGGCTTTTCAGGATGCCGGTATTGCCGATGGCTGCCGCGAGTCCGACTGAGAACCCATCCGTCCTTTTCAATTGCTCGAATGACCTCGCGAATCTTCATCTAATCAATCGTCTATGCTGGGACAAATCCTACTTCTTCCTACCGGGGTAGGAAATTTTGTCAGTTTTTACTACCATGAAACAGCTTTAAGACGCGTAACTTATTGAATTTACTTAACTTAATAACGGTGTCCCGCAACAGTCGCGTTTTTACAAACTTTTAGTTTTCAAACAGCCTTTCAACCCCAAAATTTATGAGAGCAATCATAGCACAAAATCGCTCGAATTGCAAGATATTTTATCTGTAAAACAGCACTTATTTTGCGATGCCGACTTTTTTGTAAACTTCGCTGAGAGTCTTTGAGGCAACGCTGCGGGCTTTTTCCGCGCCTTTATCGAGAATTGCCTTTAATTGGGCGTCGTCATATTGCCTGACCTTTTCCTGAAACGGCCGCAGAAATTCTGTTGTCACCTCGGCAAGCTCGGTTTTGAATTGGCCGTAACCTTTGCCTTCGAAATGAGCGGTGCATTCGTCGGCGGTTTTGCCGGTCAGTAGTTGAAAGATCGTCAACAGATTTGTGATCGCCGGGCGTTCGGGGTCGAAATTTATCTCCGTGCCGCTGTCCGTGACAGCACGCTTGATCTTTTTGGTGATCGTGTCGGCGTCATCGAGCAGAAAGATCGCCCCATTGGCATTTTCGTCGGATTTCGACATCTTTTTCGCCGGATCCTGGAGCGACATTATCTTGGCACCGACAGGAGGGATATATCCGTCAGGAATAACAAACGTCTCGCCAAAATCGCGATTAAAGCGTTCCGCAAGATCGCGGGTCAATTCCAGATGCTGTTTTTGATCCTGGCCGATGGGAACAAGATCGGTCTGATAGAGCAGAATATCGGCTGCCATCAGCACGGGATAGGTAAAAAGGCCGACGCCAGCACGTTCCGTGTTTCCTTTGCCTTTGTCTTTGAACTGCGTCATTCGCTCAAGCTCACCCATTCGTGAGACGCAGGATAATATCCACGTCAATTCCGCATGTTCTGGAACGTCAGCCTGAATAAAGATCGTAGATATTTCGGGATCGACTCCGGCAGCAAGGTAAATGCGGGCGAGGTCGAGGGTTTTTTGGCGCAGAACTTTTGGGTCTTGCGGCAGTGTGATCGCGTGGAGGTTTACTATGCAGTAAAACGATTCATACTCGTCCTGCAGCGCGACCCAATTTTTGAGAGCGCCAAGATAGTTGCCGATGTGAAGTTCACCGGTTGGCTGCGCTCCACTGAAAATGCGTTTACGTGTCATCAGATGCCGAGTAGATAGAGAATAAAATTGCGCAGCGGCACGACGAGTATTTGTATAATGCCCATTTGCGCGAGCAGCAGCAGGATCAGAAAGCCGTATGTTTCGAGAATGTCGAAGAGCGGCTCAAAACTGTCGGGCAGCAGAGACTGCAATGCTTTGCTGCCGTCGAGCGGCGGAAACGGCAACAGATTAAATACAGCGAGACCCACATTTAGAATAATCATGCCGTAAATAAACTGAAACAGTATCGCCGTCATTCCCTCGCGCAGATTTGAGCCTGTTAAAACGCCGCCGACTATCATGAGTTTAAAGATGATTGCGGCAACGGTCGCGATAATGAGATTGACCACAATACCGGCAAGCGAAACGCAGATATTTGCCTTGTCCTTTTGTCTCCATTTAAGCGGATTTACGGGCGTGGGCTTGCCCCACATAATGAGCGGCACACCGGCGGCTCCACCAAAAAAGCCCATTGCATAACCGATGGTCGGCAGGAGCAGCGTGCCGATGGGGTCGATGTGGGGAATAGGATTGAGCGTCACGCGGCCAAGAAGATAAGCCGTGTCGTCCTCGAATTTCCACGAAGTCCAGGCATGGGCCGCTTCGTGTGCCGAGACGGAAAACAGCCAGATGACCATATAGATCACAAGGCCGGAGATAAATTGAACCGCAGTCGAATCCATGTATTAGATTTTGCACAAGCCTGCGCGTAAGCAAGGGCGATATATTCAAGATGAGTGTATCGCCCTTGCTAACGCGCGGGCTTGTGCACAACGGCTAGATTGTGCCATTCTTTTACTACAAAATAAAATCTGCGATTTATGTTCATCGTTATGAATAATCATATTGTCTGCATTGCCAGCGAGTATAAGGGCGTTGAGTTTCTCGAAGAGGCACGGAATGCCGGTTGGGACGTGACGCTGGTGACGCGTGAGAATTTGCGTGACGCCGATTGGCCTTGGATGGCGATAAATGATGTCAAGACTGTAGCAGCGGATGCGCAGCCGTTGGATTACGTCCGTGCGATCACGAATATTGCGGGTTCGATGCAGATACATCGCATTGTCGGACTTGACGAGTTTGACGTTCTGACTGCGGCTGTGGCGCGGGAGCATCTCAATCTTCCGGGAATGAGCCATTCACATGCAGTACGGTTTCGAGATAAGTTGACGATGCGGAATATCGCTTATCAGGCGGGCATTCCGTGTCCGGAATTTATCGGTGCGTTTAATGAGGCTGAGATCAACGAGTTTCTCGGCAGTGTTCCTGCACCATGGATCGTAAAGCCGCGACACGAGGTTTCGGCATTTGGGATACGTAAATGCGAGACCGCTCAAGAGGTTTGGGACGTGCTGACCGACCTCGACAACCTCAATAATTGGCGTGATCATCCTTCGCAGTTTCTTATCGAGCGGTTTGTCGAAGGGCGCGTTTTTCATGTTGATTCTGTGACCGAAGGCGGCAAGGTTGTTGCCTGCGGCGTCAGCCAATATGGCACGACCCCGTTCAAGGTGTCGCATTACGGCGGCGTGTTTACGTCGTCGATCGTGCCTTATCGAGCCAAAGAACGAAAAGAACTTGAGACGTTAAATCGTGCATTGCTGATGGCGTTTAAGTATGACCGAGGCGTTTCGCACGCCGAGTTTTTGCAGAGCGACGCGACCGGCGAGTTCTTTTTACTCGAGGTCGCTTGCCGCGTCGGCGGTGCGTATATCGCCAATGTCCTCGAACACGCCTGCGGCTTTAATCTCTGGCGTGAATGGGCAAAACTCGAAACGGCAACGGACGGCAAACCCTATAAACTTCCTGAGCTAAGAAAAGATTTCGCCGGCATCGCCCTCGCCCTCGCCAACACGGACGCCCCCGACACGTCGCATTACACCGACGAAGAGATCGTTTACAAAGTCAATAAACCTAAACACGTAGGACTGATATTCCGCTCGGAAAAACAGAAAAGGATTGATGAGCTTATCACCGTTTACACTGAGCGGATAACAAATGATTTTCTCGCGGTGGCTCCGGTTAAGATGCGATACGATGATTAACCAGTACGCAAACGACAGCTTCACAGGCCCACCCAAAATTCTCGACCACGATCTAAACCAGTATTTTTCCGAATTGCTGAAGTTTGAATCGACGCCTGAGATGGAAACGTCTGAGCTTTACAAAAAGATCAGGCCGGAAGTTGAGCGGATAATGAATGCAGTCGTGTCAGAACCACCTGCGGTAGCGGGTGGTTTAACGCAGTCAATCGAAACGTCGAACGTTCTCATTACCCATCTTCAACCACCCGCTACCGCAGGTGGTTCTAACATCCGTGCCTTGGCTTGGAACCTTGAACGCGGGATTCGGTTTGACGGGATTGTCAATGCACTTAAAAATCATGAACAGCTAAAAAACAAAGACATTCTCTTCTTACCCGAGCTCGATCACGGGATGGCCCGCAGCGGCAACCGTTTTGTCGCGCAGGAATTGGCTTGTGAATTGAAACTAAATTACGCCTTTGCGCCGGTTTATATTCCGCTGCAAAAGGGGAGCGGTGTCGAGTCCGAAATGGCGGGCGAGAATACGGTTTCGATCCACGGTGTAGCAATGATGTCGCCGTGGCCGATGAAAAACGTCCACGCCGTGCCGCTGCCGAACGGCAAGGACAAGATGTGGGGCAAGGAGAAACGTCTCGGCTGGCTGCGGGCTTTGATTGCTGACATCGTTCATCCGTCGGGTGAGTTCCGCGCGGTAACGGTTCATCTCGATGTTCACTGCTCACGAGAACATCGCCGCCGGCAAATGCGCATAATTCTCGATCATCTTGAAACTTTGCCGCCGCTGCCGACTTTGATCGGCGGCGATTGGAACACTACGACATTTAACGCTCAAACTGCGACGCATGCGATTCTCGGATATTGGCGGCGTGTGATGATGGGCGTGAAAAATGTCGCCAAAAACCATTTTCCTCATCCCGACCGGTATTTTGAGCGCGGACTATTCAGCGATCTCGAAGCTCGCGGTTATGAGTATAAAACTCTTAATGAATCTGGCGTCGGGACGCTGCATTATCATATTGAAAGCATCGAAAAGAACACCAACTTGCGCGACTGGGTGCCGGAATGGTGTTTTAAGTTTATATTTTGGGCGGCACGTCGAGTTGGCGGCCAAGTGTCGGTGCGGCTTGACTGGTTTGCAGGACGCGGCATCGAGATCGCTCGCGGTGCTAAGCCTCAGACTATCGGCGAACTCATCGACAGCGAAGGGTTGCCGCTCTCTGACCATGATGCCATCTCTTTGGACTTTACAATAACAAAGCGATAAGATTTAGCCACGAATGCACGAATGAAGAAATTTTAATTCGGGCATTCGTGGCTAAAAAATTATGGAAGTAGCATTTTGTCAGACACTCAGCTTTAATGCTGACACATTCGATTACGAAGCCGTTTCCTCAGAGAACGGCAACGCGACGATCATTAAATTTCCGGTTGACGAAAAACTCTACAGCCCCGGCGATGTCGTCGTAGTGCTCGGCGGCGGTGACGAGATCACGTTTCACGGCATCATCGGCAAGATCGAGGACGGCTACGCTTTCGCCTCTGATCCAAAGGGCTCGCTGCTGCCCGCCGGTGTGCAATGAAACTTGCTTTTTTGCGTTTTTCCTTTTAACTTTTTACTTGAGTTCGGGGATGTAGCTCAGTTGGCAGAGCGCTGCGTTCGCAATGCAGAGGTCGCAAGTTCGACTCTTGTCATCTCCACCAAAACATTTGAGGCGAGTCACATGACTCGCCTCTTTGCTTTCATATATTTATTTGCTTGGCGTTGAGGTTTTCTTTTTAGGCGTAGGAGTTCGACGGGCATTGCTTAACGTTACACATAGCCGCCATATCTGATTGAGGTCATTTAGCCGTCGCTCGATCGCTTTGGGTGACATGTCAATTTTCATCGCCAGATTCCTCCAGTTTACGAATGTCGAGAATATCCTGATCTCGACCTGCAGCAGCTTTCATCTTTATCAAGCCTCTTCGTGAGACCACCCATGCGGAACCCGAATCCCAGTCCAAATGCTCGCGGTCGTCCCATACGTCTTCGATCTTGTCGGTAACGAGGATGAAATCAACTGTAATTAGCGACTTGGTTTCCTTATTGATCTTTGAGATCCGTCGAAGCTGAAATGAACCTTCGTCAAAGTCCAGCGGAAGACCTTCGATATCGAAACCGCGATCTCTGGCTACACCAAATGCCTTTTCCAAGTCCTCCGGCCTGATCAAGAAGTCTAAATCTTTGGTCGCTCGAACATACCCGTGAACAGCCATGGCTAGGCCTCCGCAAGTAGCATATTCAATACCAGCGACTTCAAGGCTCTTTACGAATTCAGTATATTCGCCAAGTATATCCATATAAATAATATACCGTGTTTTGCCTAATTATTTTATTGAAATCGAATACGTTATCCGTCCCACCGGATATACACCAACTTTCTGATTCAAATAATATGGCGAGTGTTGGTAAAAGAATTCGAGTCGTGCACGCTGGCTGCGGGCGAAGGCCGGGTCGAGCAGGCGGCGGTCGAATTCTTCCTGAAGTTTCGGGTCGTCAGCGAGCATTTTGGTTGCCAGTTTTTCCAGAATATAATTTTCGCCGTATTCTTTTTGTTCAAAAACAGAATTAAAAAATCCCCACGAGACAAACGAATCCGGGCCGGCGGGTTCGAGCAGGTGGATGGCGACGTTTGCGGCTTCCTGATCGAGCGAAACGATGACTGAGCCTGCGGCGTATGTGCGCTTTTCTTTTATCGGGAGCGGTTTGCAATTTACAATAATGCGGTTTTCAAACGTA
>JAYVFJ010000335.1:0-3063 GCA_043773225.1 Chloracidobacterium sp. | reverse complement strand
GCCGCGTTTTTGAAACTCAGTTAGAACTCCGCGCAGTTCGGCCAAGTTAAGTAGGCGGTACATGAGTTGTTCGTCGCGTACAAACTTCAGTTGCGCAATAGTTAACAGGCGTGACGTGCCGCCCGGATGACCGGTCACGAAGCTGAGATCGCCTTCTTTGGCCGGAGTTTTTGACCACTGAAAATAATGAGAATTAACCAAAGGCTTATCTTTTTCGTAAACGCGAAGCATCGCCATATCGAGGTCGTAACGTGGAAAATTAAAATTGTCAGGGTCGCCGCCGAAGAAAGCAATGGCCATTTCGGGAGCGAAAACCAATCTCACATCTTGGTAACGTTGGTATTGATAAAGGTGGTATTTGCTGCCTTGAAACAGACTGACAACATCGCAGCGGCTCAGTTCATTACCAGCAGAACACTCTTTTTCAATGGCAGCCATTTCAGATTTCAATTTGTCATTGAACGCTTTGCCATCGAGTTTGTCAGTGGCTTTGCCAAGACGTGCGGTCACATCTGTGATGTTGACCAAGCGGTTAATTTCAATTTCGGGACATTTGATTTCGTCGCCTTGGGTTTTGGCGTAGAAGCCAGTTTCAATAAAATCTTTCGATGGAGTTGAAAGTTGTTCGATACACGAACTGGCGCAGTGGTGATTTGTTAAGACCAGTCCGTTGCTTGAAACGAAACTTGCTGAACAACCTCCGGCTAAACGGGCCGAAGATAAACGGGCATGATCCAACCATTCAGGAGTGGCGTTAAAGCCATATTTTTGTTTGACCTGTTCGGTCGGAAATTTATTAAAAAGCCACATGCCCTCATCGGCATGGACTGTTGATGCAGTCAAAGATAGGGTGATAAATAAAGTGCTGAAGAGTAAATTGAATAGTCCTGATTTCATAAAACCTCGCAGGCCATTAAGTTACCACGAGGTTTTTTGTTGTCAAAAAATTAAGGACGAATCAAACTGCGCGCACGGTCGCGAATCTGACGGTTGTAGCTCTCTTGTAAAGAGCCCGTCGGCGAAGCTGAAAAGCGGCGGTTGTATTCGTCTTGCACTTGCCATAATTCTTGTTGTGACATCGAGTAAGACTGCTGCGAGAAGCGTGAGACCGCTTGATTGTAAGCATTACGGCGGATTTGGTTGTAAACCGATTCTTTCAATGAACCCGTTGGGGCCGCAGCATAAAGCCGGCTGAAGTATTCGCCGAATTGCTCTGCATCACAAAAGCTATAAATATTTTGTAAAGATTGATCGACCGTTTGCGGAAGACGCTGATAAGCGATACGGCGGGCTTGATCATAGATACGCTCTTTTTGTGAACTGGTCGGAGCGGCCGCGTATTTTTGATCCATTTGTAAAGCTAAGTCGTGAACTTGTCTCCAGTCGTTTGTTGAATACTGCACGAATCTTTGAAGTTCGTTACTGAATGCCTGATAGCTTGTGTCGCGCACCTGACGGTACATGCTTTCGATCGCGCCGCCGGTTGGAGCAGCAGCATATTTTTGATTCATTTGATCGCCGAAGTTTTCAATCTGTTGCCAAGCCATGCCGTTGAAGGTGTAAGACGTGATGGACTGGATTGTACGTTGAATGGCGATGTCACGTGACTGGCGGGCTTGCTGTTCTTCCCATGAACCAGTTGGAGCGGCTGCGTAACGTTGTTGCCACTGAAGAGCATTTTGCTCTTCGTAGTAAAATTGATTGATCGACTGAGCGAAAGTTGTCGAAGCCCATAAAGCTACGATCATGAAAAGTCCGCTAAGTGTCTTAAGTTGGTTCATCGTTGTCTCCTTATATAGATGTTGGTCCAGTGCGATTTTGACATCACTTTGTTGTTTGAATAAATGTTAATGAAAAATTTGTGCCACGGTTTTTGAGATCAGCCTGCACCACACGCCGCGCCGTAAAACAGTTCGGTCGTAGACGTTGCGTAGAACTTCGTCAAATATATGTCTATACATAACTGAACAAGACAATGTCATTGGAGTTCATAAATGAAAAAATCGCTCTTGGCCGTTCTAGGGTTTTCGACATTACTGGAACTGTATTTAGGCCTGGGAGTCTTCTTCAAACCCGAAACGCTCGTGCAGTCGTTTGGTGTCACCGCAATCAACGGTGAAATTTTGTATATGGCGGCGATCATCGGTTGGTTTTGTCTGCTGACGACTGCGGCCGCAGCGTTATCAGCTTGGTGGGTTTGGAACTCGCGGGTTGAAGGCTGTATCTTGGCCGTTGTTTTAGGAATTTTTTGGGTTGGAATCGGTTTGCACCTTGGGTTCGGTTTCGCACGGCCTCAGCATTTTGCATTAGATGCCGCTAAAGGTTTTGCGATTATCGTCTTAGCGGTTTTGAATCTTCGCCAAAAGCCGGCCTGAGTTTACGGAGCACGCAAAGCATATTCGACATCGAGCTCTTTTGAGCCGTACTCAGGATCAACAAAGCTGCGCACATACTTCAGGCCGCATTTTTCCATGACGTTGCGTGAGCGGACATTTGTTTCCATGGTCAAAGCAAAGACTTCTTCGACGCCGAGCTCTTCGAATCCTTTTTTGATCAGGGCACGGCTGCCTTCTTGCGCATAGCCTTGGCCCCAAGCGGACTTTTTAAAACGATATCCTAACTCGATAAGTTTGATGTTTTCGAGGTCTCTTTTTCCGGGACGAAAGTGAAACCAGCCGATGAATTCGCCTGAAATGCGTTCGATGACGGTCCATACACCAAAGCGGCCCTGAAACTTGACCCTGAGATTTTCGATGCGCTCAAGGCTGGCCAGGACCTCTTCGCGGGTCGACGGGCGCTTCGTCAGAAACTCAACGACTGCGGGGTCTGAATCGAGGTCGAAAAGGTTTTGTTCGTCCGCGGGATTGAATTCTCTTAATATAAGTCGGTCGGTTTCAAGATACGTTGCCATAATCGTGTTTTCCTGATCTGAATTTCATGTAATTTTCGTGCATGCTCCTAATAGTTAATAGGATCTCTCTTAGTTTAATCAATATTTTGGTATAACACGTATTGACTTAAATAGAGCCCATTTGGTAACGATGTCAGCCTTTGTAAAACCAG
>JAYVFJ010000334.1:0-2596 GCA_043773225.1 Chloracidobacterium sp. | reverse complement strand
CATTTAGCAGAAAGATGAAAACGACGGCTGCGTTCCCGCCGAGCATTATCCGCATAAACCGCGAGCCTTCCTCGATAATGTGCGGCTTTGCGCCGAGGAGGGCGAGAATATTTGGTGCAAAAATTATGCCGATGGCGCTGATTATGATGGATACGATGACGCCGAGATACAGGACATGAGCGGCTGATTTTGCTGCTCCGGCAATATCTTTCTCTCCAGTGCGGCGGGCGACCGTCGCCGTCGCGCCGATGGCGAGTCCGAATGCGACGGCGTAAATCAGGGCCATAACTGATTCCGTCAGACCAACTATCGCAACCGAATCGGCACCGAGCTTTGCGACAAAGAAAATGTCGACGACCGCAAACAGGCTCTCCATGCTCATCTCAAGGATCATCGGCACGGCAAGCAAAAAGATCCCGAGACCAATCGGCCCAACCGTAAAATCCCGGTCGGAGCCGCGAACCGCCTCGCGTAAAATAGAAAAAAACGAATTATCTACTACCTCCGTGGACGGAGTTTCAGAGTGTAAAGACATGATCTTAACCTAATTAGCAAAAGTGGAGCATGCTTGAGGTGCGGAAATGCTCGGCTCTAGCGGGCGCAAGCGCGCAAAGATGGACACTAAGTCTGAGGATAATTTAGCGGGTGGCCGGTTTCATAGTTTTTTGAATATAGCATAGCGGATTTGAAATATGAAAGTACGGAGTTTACAAAAGCGGCATCTGATCGAGAGATTGTCAAAACCCGCTGATCAAAACGGTCTCATTTTTCCAGTTTCCTCGAATCATCGCTAGTTGTCTGCCATCGGGCGACCAGTCAAAATCGAAAATTCGCTCGCTGACGTAATTGGTGATTTGTTTTGGCGGCGAACCGTCCAGCGGCTGCGTCCAGAGGTTGGGAATACGGTCTATTCTTTCCTTTGCGTAGATCAATGTTTTGCTATCTTTTGTCCACAGAATTTTGCCGGTTGCGACAAATTCCCCATCGGGAAGCGAAAATTGTCTGACGATTTTTCCGTCTTCGAGTGATATTACTTTAGTTTCCATAATATCCTTGTCCGGTTCTTTTCGCCCGAAATAGGCTAGCAGTTTGCCGTCCGGCGACGCAGAGGCATTGATGCTGTAATCCTGTATCAACTGAACGGGTTCGCCGCCGTCAGTCGAAATTTTCCAGATTGTCAGCGGTGATTTCCCCGTGGCTTGATAAAACAGCCATTTCCCATCGGGTGAAATATTCGGCTTTTGCTCGCCGTCACCGCTCGTCAATTGAATTCTGCCCGAACCGTCAGCATTCATTCGCCATATATGCTGCAAACCGTCGCCGCTCAAAGTATAAAAAATATAGCGACCGTCCACCGAGGCGATCGGATTGAGATAACTGGCATCGTCAAAAGTTAATTGCCTCCGCTCCGTTCCGTCCGGTTTTATCGACCACAGACTGTTTTTGTCGGCGTGCGACGAGTAAACGATTTTGCCGTTCGGCAGCCACGTCAGACCGTAAAAAGCCGGGCCTAATTTACGAAGTTCGGAAGGCTCGCCAGTTGGCGCGATTGACAAATAGGAATCCAAAATAGCTTGCGTAGCGAGCAAACGGCTGCCGTCCGCCGTCAGACTCAGGTGAATATATCTTGCCGTGCCGTGGGTTAATTGGCGCGTTTCGCCGTCCGAATAAATTACCTGCCACAATTGATTTTCGTCTCTTAATTTTTTGCGTCCGGTCAAAATTATGCCGTTTTGGCCGGGCAGCCACGCGAGGCTGTTGATATGAAACCAACGCGATTCAGAAAGAGAGATTTCTTCTTCGTTGGTGATTTGGTAAGCGAGAAGCTGCGTATTGGCATCGCCCGTATCGGATTGTCCGACGGCAAAGGCAATTAACTGTCCGTCCGGAGACCACGCCACGCTTTTGTAACAATCAGGGCTTTGACGCCGCGAAATCACGCGTTCCGCGCTTCCGTCCACGTTTGCGACAAACAAACCGCACTGATAATCAGGCAGATCGGGCAAAGGTTTGGTGAAAGCGATCTGCGCGGTGTCGGGCGAGAAGGAAAAGTCCCTTATTTCCTTCATAACCGGCATTACCTCGCCGCCCAAAACCGAAACGCGGTAAAGATTATCCTTGTGATTGAAATAAATATATTCGCTGTCGTGCGAAAATTTTATCCGCCGATAATCGGCCTCGGTCGGCGGCAGGATTTGAATATTGGTGTTGGCGGCAAGTTGGCGCAGCCAGAGAGTCTGCTTGTCGCCAATGATGTTCGTATAAACGATAAACCTGCCGTCGGGCGAAATTGCCGCTTCACCGCGTTGATTCTCGATAACCTTTTGATATTTAACGGACGAGATATTCAGAAACTGTGATGCTTTCTCGTTCGACGGTAAAATATTTGCCGGCTTTTGCTGCCATAGAGAAACCGCACCGACAATCAATATTGGCAAAATGATAAAAATTGCGGCTACTCGGAATTTGAATTGCCGGAAAATCGAAACCGATTTAGTTCTATCTGGATAAATTTGTACCGCATTTGAAGAATTGTTTTCGATCTTTGCGATTCCAAATCGGTTCGGCACATTCTTCTATAATTCGCTCGCGGACT
>JAYVFJ010000333.1:0-3081 GCA_043773225.1 Chloracidobacterium sp. | reverse complement strand
GCTGTCCCGAGATCAATCAAAACGGCCATATTTCCATCGAAAACGGCTTTTGATGGTTCGGCTGTATAGGTTGTCAAAACCTTGTTCTCGCGGCCGATCACTTTTGCTATCTCGCCTCCCTTTATGAAAAGGTTCGCGACAGCGACGCCTTCGGTCAAACTTCCGGCAGATACGCCGCGCAGATCGAGCACGATTTTTTGAACGCCCTGTTTTGTCAAACTCGAAACCTGCGAGCGAATGTCGTTGCCCTCGCCGTCTTCGAGGCTGAAAACCTTAATGACACCGATCTTGTTTTCGATGCGTGATTCGGCTGACGGAACTTTGTATGTTCCGCGAACGGCTTTTATCGTCTGCGGCTTTTCGCCCGGCCGGAGGACACGCAAAGCAACGTTCGTTCCTGCGTCGCCGTTTACCAACTGCCGTGCGTCGTAAAGCGATATGTCGCGCGTCGCTTTTGTATCTATGTATTCGATAAAGTCGCCCTGCTTCAAACCCGCCTTTTCCGACGGCGAACCTTTGACAGTCGAAATGACATATAAATATCCTGAGATCTGCGAAAACTCGGCGCCGATGCCGACCTTGTTTGACGTCTTGGCGGCGTCGTATGCCTTTACCTGGTCGGCGGTCAAAAATGACGAATACGGATCGAGTCCGCCGGCGAGGCCGCGTAAAGCTCCAAGCCGAACCTTATCCATATTGGGTTCATCAACATAATCGTTCTGGATATGCTGCAGCACCGATTCGACAATGCGAAGCTGTGCAGCGGCGTCGTTAGCCGGCTGCTGCGCCGAAGTCGTGAGCAGTCCGCCGACAAACGGCATTCCACCAACGACCGCATAGACGGCAATTATGCCGGAAATGACCAAAATCCAAACCTTACCGCGAAATGACATATAATAACCTCGTGTCGGAACGCAGGCAGCTTGCCTGCGTGTAAAATATAAGACACGCAGGCAGGCTGCCTGCGTTCCAAGTAATTATCGCTTAACGCATATACCAAGTGCAACAAAATAAAACGACTAATCCAGAAGGACTTGCAGATGTTTTTCCCGTTCCCGCAGCGGGCAGGATCATTGCAATAGACCCAGGCACCAAACGCTGCGGTGTCGCCATTTGCGACGAGATGCGTGTCACAACTCGGCCGCTTCCCTTGATCGAGCGAAAAAGCTGGAAAAAGCTGCTTCTCAATGTCAAACAAATCGTCTCAGAATTTGATGCTAAAGCCCTTGTCATAGGTTTGCCACTTGAATCGGACGGCACCGAAAGCGAAATGTCATCCGAAGCCCGCCGCTTGGCTCGAAATTTCTCTCTCTCGCTCGATATTCCCGTCTTCCTCCAAGACGAACGCGTCACCTCCTACGAAGCAAAATTCCGCCTCTGGGAACAAGGAAAATCATTAAAAGAAACCCGCAACCTCGTTGACAGCGAAGCCGCTGCGATCATCCTCAGTGACTTTCTCGATCGCCGGTTGCAGAAGCCCGAACAATAGAAAGGGCATTTTCGGAGTGTCCCGATGTCCCAACTTGTCCCAATCCCGTGTGGGACAGCGTAAACCACTGTGTTTATTGCAGTTGCAGCGGGTTTTTGACCGCGTTCCAGGATTTTTTGAAAAAAACCCAATAAACGTGAAATCGAGGGACCGCAGCCGTAAATCATTGTGTGCATTATATTTATGAAGTTCCTCTTCACTGTCCCAAAACCTCGCAAATCCGGCAGTTGTGTCACAGAATGTCACAATGTGACACAGCCTTTAAAGTCGAAAAGCACAAAGCAAAGACTAAAACCGAACGCAGAAATTTAATTTTGTCCGATCTTTTGAATTATCAAATATCTAAAATCACCCTAGCATAAATTTGCATAAATGTCAAGACTTTGCATAAATGCAACAACCAGAAAAGAGGCCGTTTTTCCACGTTTCGCGGCACATAGCCATGACCCTTTAGGGCGTGGTCAGTGTTCGCTCGGAATCCGCCAGCCCGTTTTAACGGGCTTGCTCCTGTCGCGGCTTAAGCCAAAGGCAAAAAGGACGTTAAAACGCCCTCCGATTACTATCCGACCTTTACCACGCCCTAAAGGGACGTGGCTATACAAGAAAAGCCTCGTGAACGAGGCTGGAAGAATCATTCGCGCAAAAGGCTCGGCTGATCGTCGGATTCCGTGACCATTTTTTGTGCTTTTTTGTATGTGTCGATGTTTGGCGGGAGATCGACGGTCTTGCCGGCGAGCAGGTCTTCGACGGTTAGTATCTGCAGGCGCGGATAATCTTTGTTCCAGCCGGGTGAGTGGTAGAAGCCTTTTTCGGCGGCTTCGGTGAGCATTGGTTTGGTTGGCGGTTCTAATGTGAGATAGACGCCGATGGCGGCGTTTTCGCGGTCGATGACGTGGCCGAGGTCGCGGATGTGCGAGACATTTACTCCACCGCTTTTGACCGAGACGATCACGCGTTTTGCTTTGCCGGAATTGTCGTCGGTGAAGACCATTATGCCGTCGATGCCTTTGTCTGCTCCTTTCTTGCCTTCCTTTTGGCCTTTTTCGGCGCCTAATGCTCTTGCTCCGATGAGCGGAAGGATCCACCATTGGAAACCGTAGCGGTCGTTGAGGGCTAATTCTTTTGCACCGTCGATGTCCTCGGGCTGGCCGATGACGCGGTAATACGGCAACGTCGCCGAAGGTGACGAAGATAATAGCCCAGGGTGAAACCCTGGGGAATCGCCCGCGTCGTTCGCTCCCTGAAGGGGAGCAACATCTGCCGCCGTTTGTTCGACCCCTTCAGGGTCGGAATCTTTTTGTGATTCGTTCCCAGGGTGGCGGCCAAGGGCCTTACCCTGGGCTATTATCTTTGCCCCCTTCAGGGACAGAACGGGCGAAGCCGCCTTTTCTCCGACGGGCGTCATGCCAAAACTGTCCTTGAGGCGGAGTTTCATCAAACCGACGGCGAGGTGGGTGATGTCTATGCCGATCCATTGGCGGTTTAGTTTTTGGGCCGCCGCGATGGTCGTTCCGCAGCCGCAGAAAGGATCGAGAACAACGTCGCCTTCGTTCGACGACGCCTGAATAATGCATTCGAGAAGAGCTGCTGGT
>JAYVFJ010000332.1:0-6182 GCA_043773225.1 Chloracidobacterium sp. | reverse complement strand
ATGGCCAGCGGCTACGCCGGCGTCGATAACCCGCTCTTCTACAAAGACAACACGCTAATGCTCTTCGGCGACGCAAAGAAGGTCGTGGATGAGATACTCACGGCGATGAGAGCCTAGTTGTGTTAAAATAAAAGCTATGGAAACGACGGTCACAGAAAAAGGAGAAATCATTGTCCCGATGTCGTTAAGCCGTCGCTTGGGCATGAAACCCGGAGATCGGTTGAATGCTGACATTAAGGATGCGAACATTATTCTTTCACCGCAACACGAACCAAGACAGACGCAGAAGTCTCGAATTATCACGGATCCGATCACTGGCTTGCCGGTAATCGACGTTGGAGAGGACGCCCCGATTTTGACCAGTGAAACGGTTCGTGAGATGCTCGCCGACTTTCCATGAGGTATCTGCTTGATGTTAACGCGCTGATCGCGCTTGGAATAACGCGGCATCAATTTCGGCATCGCGTGCAAACCTGGCTGACCTCACTTGCGGCGAACGAAATCCCTCAACTGGCTACCTGTTCGATCACCGAACTTGGCTTTCTGAGAATCGTCTCTCAGATTCCGGCTTACAACGTTACGGTTGAGCAAGCCAAGACTCTTCTTTCACTGTTAAAAGCGTCCCAAGAATACGATTTTAAGTTTTTGGCCGATAGTCACGACGCCTCTAAACTTCCCTTGTGGGTAACCGCAGCAAAACACACAACCGACGGCCATCTGGCGGAACTGGCTAAGGCTCATGGCTGCATTCTCGCGACGCTTGACGAAAACATTCCGGGAGCGTTTGTGATTCCTTAAGCGACGGCTAATGCTCTTCGGCGACGCAAAGAAGGTCGTGGACGAGATACTCACCGCGATGCGAGCTTAGAGGCTGTGTTACAATGCCAATATGGACAGCGAACTCTTAAAACGAATAACGATAAATCCCGACATTTGTCACGGCAAACCGACGATTCGAAATAAGCGTTATCCCGTGGAGAACATGCTTGAGCTAATGGCTTCTGGGATGACGACAGACGAGATCCTTGCCGATTACGAAGACCTCGAGAAAGCCGATCTTGATGCGTGTCTGATGTTCGCAGCGAAGCTTTCGACCGTCGGCTCGATCGTTGAAGTCGTTGCATGAAATTCCTTGTCGATGCACAACTTCCGCGCTCGCTTGCAAAATTTCTTTGCGACAAAGGCCACGATGCGATCCACACATTAGAACTTCCTGACAAGAATGATACAACCGACCGCGAGATCAATCGCATATCGTTCGCCGAACAGCGAGTTGTGATATCCAAGGACGGAGATTTCTACGACAGTTTCACCGCCAGGCGCGAGCCTTACAAACTCCTCCGCATCCAAACCGGAAATTCCAACAATGAAGCTTTGCTCAGCTTATTCGAGAAGAATCTGGACAGCATCATCGCTGAACTCAGTTCTGGTTCCTTCGTAGAGGTCACTCGAAGCTATATTGTCACGATTCAATGACGCTAATGCTCTTCGGCGACGCAAAGAAGGTCGTGGATGAGATACTCAGGGAATGCCGGATGCCCGGCGAAGCACAGCTTCGCCGCAAATAGACGGGCAAAAGCCCAAAAAAACATCGTTGATAATACCAAAATTGGTGTATCATCAACGAGGTTTGGCAAACTCGCCGCCGGGCTCTCCGCCAGCCACGTCGAACGAGCCCCAAAAGAAAAAGTCACCGGCACCGCAATGAGTTTTTTCACACCAATTCTTTTTCTTCTGTTGGTCGCGTCAAGCACGATTGCGCAGATCGAGTGTGCGCCGGTGAATTATCGTCGAGCTTTCGCAAAAGCTAATAATGTCTTCCTCGGGGAAGCCGTAAAATACATGGACAACCCGAGCCTCAAGCAAGGTAATTTAACCGTAAGATTCAAAGTTAATAAATCGTGGAAGGGAGCAAAGCAGGATTCGGAAATTATCGTACGGACATTTATTTGGACAACAGACTGGCATGTCCAAATCGGTAACAAATACTTGGTCTACACCTACGGGAAAGAGATGAGTATGCCGACAGGCTGCAGTGCTTCAAAACCTTATGCGACTGACTCTACCTACGACCTCACCGATCAAAACGCGCAAATTAAACAACTTAATAGTTGGTGGTTCAGATTTCGCGCTCGAAACTTTTAAGCACTGTCAGCGGAGTTCCATCAACGCCAGTCTTTTGACGACATTTCCTTTTTCGATGTGTTCTTCGATGATCTCGGCGGCGTCTGAGGGTTGGCCGTGGGCGTAGAGTGCGCCGTCGGGGTGAACCATTACTGCGCTGCCGATCGAGCCGCATTCAGTTAGTCTGGCGGATTAAATTCCTTCGTGTTTTTGTTCTCGTATTTCTGTTATAATCTATTCGTTATTATCTAAGTTATGGACTATAGAGACATCATTACAATTGAACCGGGCAAGCGAAGCGGCCAGCCGTGCATTCGAGGGTTAAGAATGACAGTTCAGGATGTTTTGGAATATCTGGCATCAGGCATGACTGAACAGGAAATCCTTGATGATTTTCCGGACCTGACGCACGACGATATTCTTGCGTGTTTAGCTTTCGTGGCAGACCGTGAAAGGCGCCTTGCGACATTGCCGCAATATGAAATTGCTGTTTGATCAAAACCTTTCATGGCGATTGCCGCAGAAATTAGCCGACCTTTATCCGGAAAGCCAACATGTCGGCGAAGTTGGCTTGAAAGAGTCCGAAGACATTGCTATTTGGGAATTCGCCAAGCTCAATGACTTTGTAATTACTACAAAGGATATAGATTTTCAGCAGCGAAGTTTACTTTTCGGTTTTCCGCCCAAAGTCGTCAGGCTGCGTGTGGGAAATTGCAATGTTCGAACTATCGAGGATCTGCTTAGGCGGCACTCCGTATCTCTTCACACTTTCGACCTCGACACAAAAAAGTCCCTTCTGGTTCTACCGGTCTAAGCGAAAATTACTCTACGATTCGGGCTAGCTGATTTTCTAATTCCATCAACGCCAGTCTTTTGACGACGTTTCCTTTTTCTATGTGTTCTTCGATGATCTCGGCGGCGTCTGAGGGTTGGACCTGGGCGTAGAGGGTGCCGTCGGGATAGACCATTACGGCGGTGCCGATCGAGCAGAAGCCGATCGAGCCGCATTCGGTCAGGAGGACGCTGCCCATGGGGTTGCGGCCCTTTGATTCCTTGCCCTGCCGGAGGCCTTTTGCTTCGAGAATGCGTGCGAACTCTTTTTTAACTTCCTCGCCGCCGACCGCCGAACACGATTTGCCCGTGCAGACAAATACCTGCCGATTGATCGGCGCCTTGAGCATCGGTGCGAGCTTTTCGAGTTCTTCGCGGTCGGTGATGAATTTGGGCTTTGCCATGTGAATAGCGTAACAAAGAATTAACCGCGAAACACGCGAAAAGACGCGAAAAAAAGAAAGTATTTTATTTCGTGTCTTTTCGCGTATTTCGCGATTAAACTCTGTGTTAAAATTCAAATGGCACACGATGGCAGGCGGCATAATTATTCACATTACGGTCGGCAGCGAAAAGCGAACTGAATTTTTCTCGCAGGAGCGAATTCGGGTCGGTTCCGATGAGACCAGTGACCTGCAGATACACACTCCGAACGCGAACGCCGGCGGGGTGTGGTTTGATCTGGAGAATGCTGACGGCAGTTATCGGATCACTGACTTTGACGCTGCTCTTGATCTAAGAATAAACGACAAGCCCGTGCGTAGATTTATCGCCATTGCCGACGGCGACTGCATAGCGGTTAATGATTCGGACATTTCGTTCCAGTTCTTTTCGCTGGCGACCAAATCTTCGCTGATAACGACAAGAGGCGAGCAGCGGCACATATCGCGCTTTATCGAGGACGCGGCGCTCGAATCCGCAGCGTCCGTCAAACGCGATGACGCGAAAGCATTCCTGCGGGAATTTGTTAGAGAATTATCAAGAGAAATATCGTGGGCGACGAAATTGATAACGCTCGTGCTGACGGTCGCTTTTATCACGGGCATTCTTTACATCGGCTATGCCGTCAGCAACGAACTCCGCGAAAGCCGCAAGATTTCTGAGGAGCAAAGCGAGGTCATCAAAAGGCTCGAAGGTAAGCTGGAAGAAACCACAGGCCAGCTTGGAGATCTCGACAAATCGAACAAGGAGTTGATCAAAACGGTTTCGCTGGCGCCGAATCTGCGTGTCGAATACGGCGGCGGCGTTTGCCTGATCGTCGGCGTTTACGATCTGGTGGAGAAAAAATCAGGCAAGGTTTTGCGCTACGCCGACCCGCAGAGTTTCCGGCCAAATCCGTTCGAACCTTCGCAGGCGGAGGATCCAAATAGAATCCCCCAAGCGCCGCAGATCGGCCTGACTACCGAGGGCAGCGGCTCGACGGTCGAGTATGATTTTATCGGAACGGGCTTTCATGTCGGCGGCGGATACATCGTTACCAACCGCCACGTCGTCCAGCCTTGGGAAGAAGACGATCAGGTCCGGCAGATGATGAAGGCGGCGAACGGGCGGGCGCGTTTAAAACGCCTGGTGATCTACTTCCCCAACTTCGCTCAGCCTTTCCCGTTGAAGGTAAAACAACTCGGCGGCCGCGAAGACGTTGCTATCGGCACGATGGACGCGACGATGCTGCCGCAGGAAGTTCCTGCTCTGCCGCTTGACGGTGACGGCGAATCGGCGGCGGTCGGAAAGACCGTCGTGACGATGGGTTATCCGAGCGGCCCTGACAGATTGCTGGCGATGGTTGACGACAACGAGGCGAAATCAATCAACCAACGCTTTGGCAACTCGCGGCAGAACCTGATAAATTTCCTCGCCCAGTCGCAAAAGATCGTCCCGCTCACAACGCAGGGAGCGATCACCGATCTCGACGCCCGCCGCATCGTGCACGACGCCAAAACCGCCGAAGGTGGCTCAGGAGCACCGCTGTTCGGGCAGTCGGGCAAGGTCATCGGCGTCAACTTCGGAGTGTTTACCGAGAACACCGCCGCGAACATGGCCGTGCCCGTCCGGTTCGCCCTCGAATTACTAAAGAAAGCCGGCTGGAAATCCGCCGAAGAGCTAAAGCAGGAAGCTGAGCAGAGTCAGCAGTCAGCAGTTAGCAGTCAACAGTCAACAAACAGCAATACTCAGCCGTAACAAAACATTTTTTTTCTGTTATTAATAATTAGTAATTAACAATTAGTAATTATTAATAGGCGGAATCCGGCTTTTTTGCACCTAAGGCATAGAACTCATTTAAATGCAGCGCGATCCTTGTCGCCAAGCGCTGCAATTTCGGCCATAAGGTGGTCGGCGATCTCTTTGTGGGTGCGGAGGCGGTTGCTTTTCGAGTAAAACTCGTCGAGAACAATAGGCTCGCCAAACCATATGCGAACTTTCTCGCCGCCGCGCCAATTGCCGAGTATTTGTTTTGGCAGATCGTTGCCGAGACCGGCGATAAATACAGGGATGACTTGCGGCCGCGCTTCGTAGATCACCTTTCCAATGCCCGGCTGGGCGGGCAGAAGGCTGTATTCGTCTCCGTCGAAGTTGCGTTTGCCTTCGGGGTGAAAGCCGATGACGTGGCCGCGGCCTTCGCTGCATAATTGAATAAGGCGGCGCATCGAGTATTTGTCGAATTCGCGTTTATGCGCTTCCCCGCCCTCACGAAAGAACGGCGGATACATCGAAAACCAGCCCATTACAAGGTTTACGAACCAGCCTAGCGGATTGTCGTAAAAGAATTTGCCGCGCACCGGAAAGAAAAGCGTTACCGGCCTTTTTGTTCGTCGGAACAACACGCTCGAAACCGTATACATGTCAAAGAACGAGCGGTGATTCGCCACAAGGATGAGCGGTTTGCCGGCGTCTGTGTTTTCAACATTCTCGATGCCATATACGTTCATCAAATTGTAAGTAGCGAGATAGATCCAAAGCGACCCGATATGCCTCTGGCAAAACGTCATCAGCCGCTTTGCCTCGCCGCGATTCATAAAATGCGCCAAACGAAAGCCAATGTTTTCGGTCGCGGTCAACACCGCCATTTGCGCCCTTTCGGGCGCGAGCGGTCTTCCGGTCACGGCCGGAATTTTTGATGTTTCGTCTCTTAAAAGATCGTTCGGCATAGGCGAACGACAAGTCTATCAGGCAAACCCCGGCCCGGGCGGATCGACCAGCCGCTGGCGCCGCCCGTCGATTTCACCCAC
>JAYVFJ010000331.1:0-2034 GCA_043773225.1 Chloracidobacterium sp. | reverse complement strand
CACGCAGCCAGCGATTTTGACCGCATCAATAGCTGCATTTCACGCGGCGATGGCGGAAGGAATGCCGGAGCCTGATCTTGTTGCCGGACACAGCTTGGGCGAGTATTCGGCGTTGGTTGCGGCGGGCGTTTTGGATTTTGCCGACGCTGTGAAAACGGTTCGAAAGCGCGGGACGTATATGCAGGAAGCCGTGCCGGTCGGCGTCGGTGCGATGGCCGCGATTCTTGGGCTTGACGTAGAAACAATCGAGGCCGGATGTGCGGAAGCTGCACAAGGACAGGTTTGCAGTCCCGCTAATATCAATTCGCCTTCGCAGGTCGTGATCGCCGGAAACGCTGAGGCGGTTGACCGTGCCTGTGAAATTTTGAAAGAAAAAGGCGCTAAGCGGGCGATCAAGTTAAACGTTTCTGCACCTTTTCACTGTGCTTTGATGATGCCGGCGCAGGAGCGGCTCGCGGCCGATTTGGCCGGATTGGAATACGGCAAGTTTTTGTTTCCGATTCTGCATAATGTGGATGCCGCGGAAAATAGCGCGTCAGCGGCGGTTTGTGAAAAACTAACACAACAGGTTTCGTCGCCGGTGCGTTGGCTACAGACAATCGAGAATATGGCTGTAAGCGGTGTTAACAAATATATTGAGATCGGTCCGGGCAAGGTTTTAACGAGCCTGGTTAGACAGATCAACAAAGAAGTTGTTTACTCTAACATTGAGAATTCAGAGAGTCTAAGAAATACTATAGATATGCTATAAAACTTTAAGGAGAAAATATGTCAGAAGTACAAGATAAGATCAAACAGATAATCGTAGATGAGTTAGGTGTTGATGAAGCAGAAGTTACTGAGAATGCACGGTTTATCGAGGATCTCGGTGCCGATTCGCTCGATCTCGTTGAACTCGTGATGCGGTTCGAAGAGGAATTTGATATCGAAATTCCTGACGAAGACGCTGAGAAAATTCAAGGTGTTCGCGATGCATATGCTTACGTTGAACAGCATAAGGCAGCCTAGTAACAATTGAAAATGGAGAATTGAAAATGGAGAATTTATTCTTCATTCTCAGTTTTCCATTTTCCATTCTTAATTGTTTATGAAACGTCGTGTAGTAGTTACAGGACTCGGTGTGGTGACGCCGGTAGGAAATGACGTGCCTTCAACTTGGAGCGCGTTGATGAACGGCGTGAGTGGCGCAGGGCCTATAACGAAGTTTGATCCCGAGAAGTTTTCGGCCAGATTTGCCTGCGAGGTCAAGGATTTTGATGCACTAAATTTCCTCGATAAAAAGGAGGCCCGCCGGATGGGGGCCTTTACCCATTTTGCACTCGCGGCCTCAGACGAGGCGATGAAGCACAGCGGGCTTGTCATTGACGAATCAAACGCCGAGATGGTCGGAACTTACATAAGTTCCGGAATCGGCGATTTCTGGGCGATTGAACGCGAGCACGAAAAACTGCTTAACTCGGGCCCGGATCGCGTCTCGCCGTTTTTTATCGTCTCAGCTATCGTTAATCTCGCATCGGGTAATGTTTCGATCCGTCACGGTGCGAAAGGGCCCAATTCAGCGACGGCGACCGCTTGTTCGGCAGGTGCTCATGCGATCGGCGACAGTTTTCGCATCATTGAACGGGGCGATGCCGATGCGATGATCTGCGGCGGTGCCGAGAGTGCGATCACGCCGATGTCGGTTGCAGGGTTTGCGTCGATGCGGGCACTTTCGACGCGGAACGACGATCCGAAACATGCTTCCCGGCCTTTCGATCTCGAACGCGACGGATTTGTCATCGGAGAAGGTGCGGGCTTAATGATTCTTGAAGAACTTGAATTCGCGAAAGCACGCGGCGCCAATATTCTCGCTGAGATCGTCGGGTACGGAATGAGCGGCGACGCTTTTCACGTCACGATGCCGGACGAGACCGGTTCCGGCGCGATCCGCGTTATGCAGCGTGCCCTGAAAGACGCAGGGCTTGACCCTCAGCAGATCGGATACATTAATGCCCACGGCACATCTACGCCATACAACGACAAATTTGAAACCCT